>JANOAZ010000038.1:0-19151 GCA_031411395.1 Chthoniobacteraceae bacterium | reverse complement strand
GGGGAGTTCCGCTGGGGCTAAGGCGGGGCGGAACGCTGGCGATGTATCTCTAACTATTTCTGCCCCGTGCGCGTCAGGAGCATAAATTGTTAGTGATCCTTCGACTTCGCTCCGCCCACCTTTCCACCTCCGCTGCGCTCAGGATGACAACGTTTGTATAAGACCATGAACCCCACCTCCCACGGCTGCTGCAGCCGCCGACATTTTCTCGCGAGCAGCGGTTACGGCCTCGGCGCGTTCGGCCTCGCGTGGCTCATGCGGCAGGACGGCGCGCTGGCGAAGCCGCCCGAACTCGAACCGCGCCACTACGACCTTCTCCCGAAGCGCCCGCCCTTTGCGCCGAAGGCGAAGGCGATGATCTCCATGTTCATGCAAGGCGGGCCGAGCCACATCGACCTCTTCGATCCCAAGCCGGAGCTGGACAAACTCGACGGCAAGAAATTTCCCGGCGAGGTGAAGTACGACGACTCCGCGCACGCCAGCACCACGGTGATGGCCAGCCCGTGGAAATTTCAAAAACACGGGCAGTGCGGCGCGGACGTCAGCGAGCTGCTGCCCGGATTCGCTGGCATCGTGGACGATGTGGTGATCCTGCGCGGGATGACGACCGGGGTGAGCAATCACGGCCAATCCATATACGCGCTGCAAAACGGACGGAGCGTCGGCGGACGCCCCACGATCGGGAGCTGGCTGACCTACGCGCTCGGCTCGGAATCGCAGGAACTGCCCGCCTACGTCGCGCTCACCGATGCGCGCGGGCTACCCGTGATCGGGGTGGAAAATTGGAGCAACGGCTGGCTGCCCTCGCTTTACCAAGGCACGGCGATCCGCCCGAAGGAGCCGCGCATCCCGAATCTCGATCCCGCGCCGCACCTCCGCGGCGAAGCGCAGGCGAACTATCTCAGCTTCCTCCAAAAGCTGAACCAGCAGCACCTCGCCGTGCATCCCGGCGAGACGGATCTCGAAGCGCGCATCCAGAGCTACGAACTCGCGGGCAAACTGCAAACCGCCGCGAAGGAAGCGCTCGACATCAACGGCGAGAGCGCGGCAACCAAGCGGCTCTACGGCATCGACGATCCGGCGACGGCGGAGTTCGGCACGCGCTGCCTGATCGCGCGGCGGCTGGTCGAGCGTGGCGTGCGTTTCGTCCAGCTCTTCACCGCGAACCAAAGCTGGGATCACCACATGAGCATCCGCACCGGCCTGCCCGCGGCGTGCAAGTACGTGGACAAAGGCGCGGCCGCGCTCGTCACCGATCTCAAGTCGCGCGGACTGCTCGACACCACGCTCGTGCATTGGGGCGGCGAGATGGGACGGCTGCCCGTCATCCAATACGATCAGGGCGCGGCAAAAGCGGGTCGCGATCACAACACCTACGGCTTCACCATGTGGCTCGCCGGCGGCGGACTGAAAGGCGGCATGACCTATGGCGAGACCGATCAATTCGGCCACAAGGCGGTGAAGGACATCGTGAATCATCACGACTACCACGCCACGCTGATGAACCTGTTCGGCATCGATCACGCGAAGCTCACGTTCAAGCGCAACGGCACCGACATGTCGCTCACCGACAATCAGGGCGGGCGCGTGGTGACGGAGATCATCTCCTGACAGGGTATGTGGAAGTGGAGGCCCGGACGCACAGTTCGGATGCTTTCCCTGCACCGCAATTTGCGTGGTCGCAGGGAGGAATCTGCCGTCATCAACCGCGGCTTGAGTCCGGCGGAAATAGCGCCCATCTTCCGCCCCTGCCTGCCGCAGCCGCAGATCCCTTCTCCCTCAATGAAAAAGCCGTTCGTTCCCTTCCTTGCCGCCTTCTTCGCATTGCCATCGCTCGCGTTTACCGCCGATACCAAGCCGGCCGATAAAGCGCCCGAATTTCCCCCGATGCCGCCGGTGCTCGCGCGCAGCCCGGCGGAGTCGCTGAAGACAATCCAGCTTCCGCCCGGATATCGTCTCGAACTCGTTGTGAGCGAGCCGGACGTGAAGGAGCCGGCGATGATTACCTTCGATGGTGACGGGCGCATGTATGTCGCCGAGTTGCGCACCTACATGCAGGATGTGGACGGCACCGGGGAGCACGCACCGACGAGCCGGGTGTCGCTGCATTGGTCGTCGAAGGGCGATGGCAAGTTCGACAGGCACACGGTCTTTGCGGACCACCTCCTTCTTCCCCGCATGGTGATGCCTCTGGACAAAGGCCGCGTGATCATCGGCGAGACCGATACGAACGATCTCTATCTCTACACCGATGCCGACGGTGACGGCGTCTCCGACAAAAAGGAGCGCTGGTATGAGGGCGGCCCGCGCGGCGGCAACCTCGAGCATCAGCCCAACGGCCTCGTCTGGGGCATGGATAACTGGATGTATTCCACCTACAACGCCTACCGCATGCGCTGGACGCCGGAGGGGCCTGTGCTCAAGGAGCCGACCGCGCCCAACGGCGGACAGTGGGGCGTGGGCCAGGACGACTTCGGCAAGATCTGGTTTGTAAATGCGGGAGGTGAAAAGGGGCCGACCAATTTCCAGACCGGCATCATCTATGGCGCCTTCAATGTGAAGGATCAATTCGCGCCGGATTTTGACAAGGTGTGGCCGCTCGTCGGCATCCCGGACGTGCAGGGGGGCCCGAATCGCTTCCGCCCCGAGGACAAGACGCTGAATCATTTCACCGCGACGTGCGGCTCGGAGATCTATCGCGGCGACCGCCTGCCCGCGGAGTTGCGCGGCGAGTTGTTCTTCGGCGAACCCGTGGGCCGGCTGGTGCGGCGCGCGCACGTGGAGGTGAAGGATGGCATCACTCGGCTGAGCAATCCGTACGGCCAGTCCGAGTTCATCCGCTCGACCGATCCGCTCTTCCGCCCGATCAACATGGCGACCGCGCCGGATGGCACGCTCTACATCGTGGATATGTATCGCGGGATCATCCAGGAAGGGAACTGGACGAAGGAGGGAAGCTATCTTCGCAAGGTGGTGCTGCAATACGGACTCGATAAGCCGGTGAGCATGGGCCGCGTCTGGCGGCTGGTGCACGACACGACCAAGCTCGGCCCGCAGCCGAAGATGTCGGGCGAGACCGCTGCCCAGCTTGTCGCGCATCTCGAGCATCCGAATGGCTGGTGGCGCGATGCCGCGCAAAAGCTGCTCGTGCTCAAGCAGGACAAATCCGTGGTGCCCGCGCTCGCCGCGATGACTCGCGGCAGCAAGAGTCCGCTCGCCCGGCTGCATGCGCTCTGGACGCTGGAAGGTCTCCACGCGCTGACGCCCGAGATCATCCGCGAGAAGCTCAGGGACGAACATCCGCAGGTCCGGGCCGGCGCCATCCGCGTGAGCGAGTCGCTTTACAAGAAGGAAGACAAGTCGCTCGCGCCCGACGTGCAGGCCGCGGCGAAGGACAAGGACCCGGCAGTGTCGATTCAAGCGCTGCTCACCGCGAAGCTGCTCAATCTTCCTGACTGGAAAAAATCGATGGAAGAACTCACCGCGGCGAGCCCGAGCGCGGGGGTGAAGGAAATCACGAATCTCATCCTGCATCCGCCCGTGAAGCTCGCGACGAACGCGTTTTCGCAGCAGGAGCTGAAGCTCTACAAGACGGGCGAAAACGCCTACCAAACACTTTGCTCGGCCTGCCACGGCATGGACGGGAAGGGGATGCCGATGGCCGGCGCCGCGCCCGGCGCGATGCTCGCGCCGGCGCTCGCCGGATCGAAGACAGTGCTCGGCTGGCGCGATGGAGCGATCCACGTGCTGCTCCAGGGATTGACCGGCGACATCGACGGAAAAAAATATGAAGGCCAGATGGTGCCGATGGCCACGAATGACGACGCGTGGATCGCCGGCGTGCTGAGCTATGTGCGGAAAAACTTCGGCAACAATGCCGGCTTCGTCATGCCGCAGGATGTCGCCCGCATTCGCGCCGCCTCGAAGGATCGGACGCAGCCATGGACCATGGAAGAGCTGCGCGCCACGCTCCCGCAGCCGCTGGCCAACCGCAAAGACTGGAAGCTGACCGCGAGCGACAAACCCGCCGACGTGGCGCTCGCGGTCGACGGCAAGGGCGAGACGCGCTACACCACGGGGCGCGGGCAGACGCCCGGCATGTGGTTCCAGATTGAGTTGCCGAAGGAAGCCGAGATCGTGGGCCTCCAGCTCGACGCGACCAAATCAGCCAACGACTACCCGCGCGGCTATACGGTGGAGCTTTCCGCCGATGGGCAGAAATGGGGCAAAGTCGCGACGGGAAAAGGCACCGGTGCGGTCACCGACATCATGTTCCCGACGGCGAAGACGAGGTTCATTCGCATCACCCAGACCGGTGAGGTGAAGGGGAACTTCTGGTCGATCCACGAGCTGAATATCTTCGCCGCCAAAGTCGCCGGGAAAGTCGCCGCGTCCCGTTGATTGTCGGCTCTCCGCCGCGGCGAGGAGGAACTTCGGTGGCAAAGTTGCCTCAACGTCGCCAACCCATGCTGGGTGAGTGGAGGGGAAAACGCAGGTTTGAAATCCAGAGTGATCCCTTTCCGCGTCTCCCTCGTTTTTCGTGGTCTCAGCGGTCAGCTTCGTCGCCGGATTTAGGCTTATTTGTCGGGCGGCCATCTTGGACGCCTCGGCTCCGGAGGTCGCCGCCCTTCGAGTTCCGGTAGCTCGGCGGGGCGTGTTGATTCTGAAAACGGCGCTGGAAGAGACCGCGGACGACGCCGAGAACGCGGAAGACACGGATGAGGGGAATTTCGGTGGCAAAGACGCCTCAACTTCGCCAACCCCTGCGGATGAGTGGAAGGCAAATGCAGGTTTGAAACCCAACGTGTTCCTCTTCCGCGTCTTCCGCGTTTTTCGTGTCCTCAGCGGTCAGCATCGTCGCCGGATTTAGACTGATTGCCGGGCTTAGCGCATCTGCCCAAAAGAACCTTCCGGCTCAGGATGACCCTGAACCTCATCTGGAAACTTCTTTCGGCAGTTGCGTCAAAATCCGGCGCAAGGCCTCGGACGGCGGCTTCCATGTTTCTTGCCGCCACTTGGCGCGCGCTTCCCATCCAGCTTGCAGTGCGTGGACGACGGGTGTCATTGCCTGCCCCGGTCCTATTTCCATCCCGGCGTGCGAACCCGCAGCGATTCGGTACAAAAAAAAGGGAGTCAAGCTTTTGGCCTGACCCCCTTTTGAATCTGACGACGCCCTCGCACGCCGCCGCGGCGACTATTAACCCGGACGGGAATCGGTTTCTGGATCGATGACCGATCCGGTCTTGGTGCCGGGTGCCAGCGTCGAAGGGTTGGTCACGTAAGGCGTGATGCCAGGATCTTGTGAGACGTCGGTCAGCGCGCTGCGGACGCCGCTCTCGAAGCGGGTGTTGTCACCGAGGAAACCTGCTTTCATCGCGATGGTGATTAATCCATCGGTGAGCGTAGTGCCGACTTTATAGTCCGCGTATCCTTTCCCGCCTAGCTTGGGAATATCCTTAAATAGTTGCGTTTTGATCGTATCGAGTTCTCCAGCGGTGATCAGGAGGCCGCCCCCAGCTTGCGTAGCTTGAAACAACGTATTCGCTACATCAGCGGCAATATTCGCCGCCGCGCTCAAGTCGGCTTGCTGGGTCAGCGTATCGACCAGTTCTTTCTTCGAGAGCACCTTGATGATGCTCGCGGTGACCGCGCTGATCTGCTTGGCGAGATCCACAACGGCAGTGGCCGGCTTGAAGACGAGGTTTCCGTTTTTGTAACCGTTGAGGATCTGACCCACGATCGACGCGGCGGATTCACCCAATTCGTCCTGACGATTGGCGGTCTTGACGCCGGGCTTCAATTGAATCGCTTTTGCCGCCGCCGTGGCGATGGCCGCAGCGTTGGAGACTTTGAGTGCGTTGTCCAAATTGACCGTGCCGGCAGCCTTGCCGTCGATCGTGAAGTGCGTGGCGACCTGCGTGACGATTTCCGCGACTTCTTCCACATCCACCGCAGTGCCCACAGCCTGCACGACCTTTGCGACGGAGCCCTTCACTTTGCCGGTGTTGGCGCCCGTGAGGAAGACGACCTTATCGACCACCTGGTCGGCGTAGATCGGATTCGCCAGCGAAGCGCCAGTCGCGATATCACTCGCCTTGGCAGTGTTCGCGTTCGTGAGGTTCGCCGCGAACGTGGTGAGGCGCGTTGAGTTTCCCACGTCAACAAAGTGCGCCCCGATTTCCATCGAGATGCTCGAAATGAACTTGGAAGCGGCCTTATTCGCCGCGATCGCGATTGTCGTGCGGTCGCCGTCGGTTGCCGCAGTGCCGGCGACGCCGGCGGCAGCTTTTCCGGCTGCCGTGCTGCTCTTCGCCGCTTTCGCGAGATTCGCGGCAAGCGTGGGCCGATCCGTCGAACTAGCGCCCAATACCGCACCGACCGCATCCGCCGCGTCCGGGTTAGTCAAGGAGATCGCGGCTACGATGGCACCCCCGAGTTTGGTTTTGTCGATTCCCGTCGCGCCTGCGGCGAGGCCGGTGATCGCACCGACTTTGAAGTCATTGTTGCCGACGGCCGCAAGCGACGCGTAGGTGATTTCGTCTGTCACCTTGATAGGCTTGAGGCCGTTGTAGATCGAAGTAATGATTGCGTTCTCGCCGTCGAGGACGGCTTGGAGCGCGCCGCTGACGATGCCACCCTTGACCTTGTTGTCCGCGGCCACGGCGGTATCGCTACCGAGGGCGGTCGCGAGTGCCGCAACGTCGTTGCTATCGCCAATTGCTTGTACCCTTTGGGCTGCTGCTGCGGCGATATTGGAAGCAGCGGCCTGAAGGCCCTGAGTTTTTGCCAGCGCTGAAATCGCTCCAGTTTGAATGGAAGGAATGTCTGTTCGATCAATGAGTGCGCCGTCAATGGCGGCACCGACCGCGGCGTTGGATTTCTTCACCAACTTGCCGATCGCAATCGCGTTTCCGATGCGGTCCGAGGGGCTGAGGCCGTTGAGGCTGCTGTCGTCGAACAAGCCATCCACGAAGCTCGCGACGGCTCCAGCGTTGGCACCGGTTCCCGTGGATGCATTGAGAATTGCCGTGGCCGCGAACTTCTGTTTGTCCGCCACCTTGATAATTGAGGTGAAATGGTCTTTCACCCGCTGCTGTTCGGCAATGGTGTCGCCCGCAAGCGGGTCGGTCGCAGACTTGAGCGCCTGACCGATGGCTGCGGCGCGACCGGCTGAGGTCAGTCCCAGCTTGGTATCGGTAAAATTGGTGTCCAGAACGGTCTGCAAGATCAACGCGATGGTCGCGGTATCTCCGGCGAGGTTTTCCGACTTGATCGCTTGATCGATGAGGGAGGCAATGACTTTGTCGCGGTCGGCACGAGCTTTGCCGGAGGTATCCTGGCGAATGGCGCCGGCGACGACGTCCTCAACGGAGACGGTATTGAGCGGATCTTCGAGCACCGCGGCAACCGCCAGCAGCAGGTCTGCGGCCTTCGCGGTGACGTTCGTCGGGATTTTGCCCAATACTGCGTTGGGTTCTGGATCGGTCGAAAAATCGGTGATGAACGCTGTGAGTTTGGTATTGATCGCATTCTGGCCGTCGAGCGGTGCGGCCTGTGCGCTGTGCCCGCACCAAGCGAGTCCGATTGCGAGGACCGCTGGCGCGAATCGCGCGGCGAGCGGTTTGATTGCCATTTTCTGGCGCTGGGTGTCGACGGCAGGTGTCTGTGTCATAGGAGTTGGTATAAGGATGCCTGAAAAAAATGGGGGAATCGTGACGGCAGTCAGAGGTTGGTCGGAAACCACAGTGAGCGCAACAGCTTTTTGAATTCTTTATTGTGACGGATTCGTGTCGGGCGGCGGAAGGGTTTCGTTGGCGATCGGTGCGACATTTTGGCGGGAGAGTTCGAGCGCTTTTCCGAGCTGTTGCTGAGCTTCCTCATACCGGCCGCGGGCGTTCAAATGCGCGGCATAGTAGGCGTAAAGCACTCCTAGATTGGGATCGAGGCGGATTGCGTTGAGGTAAGCGGCCTCGGCTTTGCGGAATTCCTTCATCCCGTCGTAGGCCTGTCCCATGCGCACCCAGAAGTTTTCATCGTGGGGATAGAGATCGAGCGCCCGACGATAATAATTCACAGCAGTCGCGAAATAGCCCTTGCTCAAGGTCCGCAATCTCATGCTCGCACCGAGCGCGCGACTCGCTTCACCGAGGTGGAAATACAGGAAGGGGTTCCGCGTTTCGTGCTCGAGCGCTCGTTTGCCGATGGCAATCGCATCGTGGTAGCGGCGGTCGCGCAGGGCGATTCGGGTTTTCTCGGTCAGGTAATCGCCTTGGAATTTCGGCAAGCCGCTGGCCATCAGCCAGACGCCGAGGGCAGGGAGAGCCAGTTGGAAGAGACGCACTCCGCTGCCGGGCGCGGCGGGGTTGGGTGTCTCCGCCACAGGATTGGCCGTGAGGCCGAAGATGAAGGCGAAAATGATCGCGTGACCCGGGATGTGGAGATTGAAGTCGGTCACCGAGTGGGCGAGGTACGCGGTGATGGCGGTGAGTGCGCCGATTTGAAAGGCGAGACGGTTGTCCCGAAACGGCTGGAACGGGTCGTCGCTGGCCCGCCGGATGACCGCGCCAACCGCGGCGAGGCTGTTCTGAATGTGGACGAAAAGGAAGACCGCCATGCCGACCGCTCCGATCAATCCGTATTCCGCGAGCAGTTCGAGGTAGTCGCTGTGGGCATGTTCCGGATCGTACTGCAATGGCACGCGCCGGAAGAAGCGGCCGAAATAGAGATGAGTGCCGGCGCCGGTTCCGACCCACGGGGAGACCTTGAATTGATCCAGCGCCGCCTGCCAGTTGTACACTCGGACATCCGGTTTCCCGATGAGGTCGAGCCGCGAGTGGAGCAGCGCGCTTTTCTGCATGAGGAACACCGCGCCGCCGACGACGACGGCAAGCAACACAGTGGCGACCATCGCAGAGCGGAGGAACCGGCCTGGATTGATGCGGCCACGAATCCAGAGCGTGATGACCGCCAGCATAAAGAGCGACGCGGCACTGCTCAGGTAGCCGCCGCGACTGCCGGTGATGGCCACGCCCACGTAACAGCACAGCGCCACGTATCCGAGCGCGATGCGCGCCCACGTCTCCCACTTGCTCCAGATCGCGAGGCTGAGCGCGAAGATGCCCACGGCTTCCAGATAGCCGGCCAGCGTGATCGAACTGATGAATGTCCCGCTTGCGCGCCCGCCGTAATCCGCGCGGATGAAGCCGAAGGGCATCCAATTATCCGCGAAACGAAACTGCCGCAGCCCGATGAATACTTCCACCAGCGCGAGCAGGAGCAGGGCGACAATGATCGTCGTGCGCAGCCGCGTCTGCGTGATGTAAAGCGCCGTGAGCAGGTAGGCGATGAGGGCCGCGAGCACCATGTAGAAGTCCATCCACGCGAGGAACGGCACGGGCGAAAACGCGGCGCGGGCAAGGATGTAGGTGAAGAAAACGCCGGTCGTCGCGAGGCACGTGAGGCAGGGCCGGGCGATCGGCGTGCGGATCGAAAAAACCGTGAGCAGCGCGGTGACGGCGAGGATTCCGTAAGACGGGAGACTGAAGACCAGTCGGGTGCCGCCGACGAGGCATTCGACCAGGAGGACCGCAGCAATCAACAACAGGGTGTAAACCAGCTTCAAGCCCGGCAGCGTACGAATTTTCCACGCCGAGACAACTGCGGAATCCCGCGGAAATCGTCCGCCATGAGCGCGGGATTGCGATCGGCGTCGCGGTCACTACACTGCCGCGCTCATGAACAGGTCCATTCTCCACCTCACTGCCGTCGCCACCGCTCTCGTCCTCATCGCGGGTTGTCGGAAAAAGGACGCCGACAGCGACGTCGCGGACGAGGCGGAATCCGCGCTGCCGCCCACCGAACAAGTGACGCCGGCTGTGGAGCCCCCGGCGCCGAACCTCGCGGGCTTGCCCGCCGATGGCACCGCGGGCAACGTGGATTTCGAGGCGTGGTTCAAGAAACACAAGCTCGACCTCAACGATCAGAAGATGCTCGATGCCGATCCCGACGCGGATGGTTTCAGCAATCGCGATGAATTCCTCGCCGACAGCGATCCGCATGATGCGAGTTCGATGCCGGGCATTCACAAGACGATTCGCTTGAAGGAATTCAGCGAAGTCCGCCTGCCGCTGATCGTGGAATCCGTCGAGGGTGAAAAAGCGCGCATCCGCCGCACCGATGGCGACGGCAAAACTGAAAACGTGAAGCCCGGCGACACCGTGAGCGGGATGGGGCTGAAGGTCGAACGGGTCGAAGTGATCCGCGATACGGACAAGGAGGGGAAGCCGATCGACCGCTCGATTGTGGTGCTCGAAGACACCGGGACCAAGGAGCGACTGACCTTGGTGAAAGGCATGCCGGCGCGCACCGCGGCGTCCTTTGCCATGCTCACGTCGGCCGACGGCAATACCACGCTCAAGGTCAAGCAAGGCGACACCTTCAAGTGGCCCGGCGACGATTCCGCGACCTACAAAGTAATCGATCTGCGCGACGATCAGGTCGTCCTCCAGCAGCTAGAGAACAAGAAGATGTGGACGGTGGCGCGGTCGGACAAGTCGGCTGCGGCGGAGCCGCCGAAGTAGCGATCGCGGGCGATGGGGCGGGATAAATGGATTGATGGACGGGGGGATTCGTGGAGAGTTCCGGCCCTCAATTCCACCCGCCATGTTTTGGACCGAAGAAATCGCCGCGAAAGTCCGCGGCCCGCAGATCATCAATGACTCGAAAACCCCGAGCGGCCGCGTCCATGTCGGCGCGCTCCGCGGCGTGCTGATCCACGACGCCATCTTCCGCACCCTGCGCGAAAAGGGCATCGAGGCGCGTTACCTCTTCGGCGTGGATGACTTCGATCCCGTGGACGAAATCCCCAAGGGCGAGGACGAGCACTTCGGCCAGTACATCGGCCGCCCGCTCTGCAACACCCCCGCACCCGGCGGCGGGGAAGGGGACATGGCCGAGTACTACATGCGCGAGTTCTGGCAGGTCTTCGAGGAGCTCGGGGTGAAGGTGGAGAAGTACCGGATGCGCGACATCTATCGCGCCGGCCAATTCAACGAAGCGATCGACACGATCCTGCGCGCGTCGGACAAAGTGCGGCGCGTTTACAAGGAAGTCTCGAACAGCGACCGACCCGAGCACTGGCATCCTTTCCAGGTCATATGCGAAAAGTGCGGCTGCATCGCGACCACGGAAGTCTCCGCTTACGACGGCCAGGAAGTGACCTACCGCTGCCGTCCCGACAAGTGCGTGAACACCAAGCTCAATCTCGGACGCGGTTGCGGACACGAGGGTAAAGTGACGCCCTTCGACGGGCGCGGGAAGCTGCCGTGGAAGCTCGAGTGGGTCGCGAAGTGGGTCGTCTTTCCCGTCACCATCGAAGGCGCGGGCAAAGATCACTCGACCAAGGGCGGTTCGCGCGATGTCAGCGAGGCGTGCCTGCGCGCCATTTACCCGGACGTGAAGCCGCCGTTGCGCGTGCCGTATGAATTTTTCCTCGTCGGCGGGGCGAAGATGTCGTCGAGCCGCGGAGTCGGCGTGGGCGCCCGCGACATGGCGGATCTCGTCCCGCCCGAGGTGCTGCGTTTCCTGATGATCCGCACCAAGCCGAACACGCCGGTCAATTTCGACGCCAAGGAGGAAGGCATCATCAAGCTCTACAACGAGTTCGACCGCTACCACGTGCGCACCGAGCGCGAGAAGGTTTCAACGCCGGACGAAGCGTGCGTTTACCGTCTGGCGAAGCTGCGGCCGGACGATGGCGACTACTACAGCGTCAATTTCCAAGTCGTGAGCGCGCTCGTACAGCTCCCCCACCTGGACATCGTGAAGGAGGTCGAGAAGCGTAAGGGCGCGCCGCTCACCGAGATCGAGCGCCACCATCTCGATGAACGCATCGCATCGGTCCACAAGTGGCTTGCGGACTACGCCGCCGAGGAGGAAAAAACGAAGCTCCAGGAAACGCTCCCCGCCCGCGCCCAGGAACTCACCGCCGCGCAGCGCGCCTTTCTCCAGTTCCTCGCCGAAGCCATCCCTGACACGCCGTGGACCGACGACGCCTTGCAAACAAAAATCTTCGAGATCGCGCGCTTCACGCCCATCGAACAACCCGCTGCATTCAAGGCAATCTACCGCGTGCTGCTCGACAAGGAGATGGGCCCCAAGGCCGGCAATCTCCTCGCCTTCCTCGATCGCGATTTCGTGATCAAACGCTTCCGCGAAATGCCCTTCGAGCGCGCCGACTTCTGGCGTGAGACCGCCATCCCGATGCCTGAGCTGGAAGCCTGGCTGGAAAAGGAGCGCGAGAAGATCGCCGAGCATTCCTCGCAGCTCACCGTCGATGGCCCGCTGGCCGTGAACGAATTCACCATCGTGATGAAGGACGGCAAACGCCTCCGCAAACGAGTGCTCACGGAAGGCGGGCTGCTCGCCTGATTTTCGGCTGAAAGCAGCTTCGGGTTAGCGCTTGGTCATCCTGAGCGGAGTTCCGTCCGTGGGCGAAGGTGGAAGGACGGAAAGAAGTCGAAGGATTCCGTCGGCCCCCCAGAAAACGCCCGGGATCCTTCGACTGCGCTGCGCCCGCCTTTCCGCCTCCGCTCCGCTCAGGATGACCCGCGTTTTTAACCGGAACGTACTTTCCGGCCAGATGCCCTACCCGCGGTGTGTCAGGTGCGCGAGCACTTCGATCTCCGCGGTCTGCGGAAACATGTCCACCGGTGTCACTGCGGTGAGCGCGTAAGCCGGGGCGAGTAGCGCGAGATCGCGCGCGAGCGTGGCGGGGTTGCAGGAGACGTAAACGAGCTCCGTCGGAGCGCCCGCGATGACCAGATCGAGGACCCGCGCCTCGAGGCCGGTGGCCGGCGGATCAAGCAGCAGCGTGGTGCGCGCGGCATCGTGAGTGGAAAGCACCTCCCCGAGGCAGGCGGCGACGTCACCGGCGATATAACGTTCCTGCGGCTGCGCGTGGTGGCGCGCGGCCTCGACTGCCTGGACGTTTTCCTCGATGCCGATGACGGTTTCGAAAAGCGGCGCAAGCTCGCGGGCAAACAGGCCGCCGCCGCAGTACGCATCGACGAGGAGTTGCTGCCCGCGCCGCACGGTTGCTTTCACGAGCGCCACGAGGTCACGGGTGACCTCGGGATTCGTCTGTTCAAAAAACGGCCCGCCTCCCGGCGCGCGCAGCGAGTAATCGCCATCTCGCACAGGCCCTCCGCGGAGGCGCCGCAGCGCTTGATTCACCACGGGCGCGGCGATCGCGCAGGACTCGATGTGGATCAGGGCGTGCGCGTCCGCGGCAAAAAACCCGACGATGCCATCGACGACATGGACGCGAATCCGATTGCGGTAACCGTAGGGTTGTGGCGCGGGAACGATCGGCTGCATCGGCACTTCGGCGAGGCGTCCCACCCGCCGCAAAGTCTGCTCGACCTGCGCCGACTTGAGCGCGAGCTGACGCTCGTAAGTCATGTGCTGGTAGGCGCACCCGCCGCAACGTCCGAAGTACGGGCACGGCGGCTCCACCCGATCCGGCGACGGAGTCTCGATCGAGACGAGTTCCGCTTCGGCGAACTTCTTTTTTTCGCGCACGACTTTTCCCGTGACGACTTCGCCGGGGATCACGAACGGCACGAAAACGACCTTCCCCTCATGGCGAGCCACGCCCTTTCCGCCGAAGGCGACGTCCTGAATTTGAAGAGAGATCATCGGAAACAAAAAAGGCCTCCGCGGCGAAGCGGAAGCCTCTTTCGGAGAAATGTTTTTTTACCAGCCCTCGTAGGAGCGCGAGTAATCCCAGCGTGTCTCGAAGCCGAGTTCGGGCGGAAATTCTTCGTAGCCCCCGTGGATCCACGGGATGTTGCTGCGATACGGCGTGCGATACGAACTGCGCGTGGTCGGGAACGGGAAGGTGAGAATTTCGTAGAAACCAAAGTGCATGCGCACGATGAAGCGACCGACGCCCTTGACCGGCCCGTAGGTCCACGCGGCAGAGTTTCCTTCGCGCTCGTTGATCTCGTTCGGATTCTGGATCAACTCGGTGACGCCGAAGAGGACATTGGAGAGACCGCGGCCCAGCTTGCGCGTGGGACCGTAGTCGTTCATCGGCGGATCCTGAATGTCGGCGTAGGTGGTGGCCGAGATGAGCGTGACGAGGAGGAGGGTGAAGAGAGACTTCATGCGCGGAGGGAAGCTACAACGGACGGATTTTGGAAAGCAATGAGGAATAATTCGCTTTGTGCGGTGATCATCCCGCGAGGCCGGAGCGGACCAGCGCGGATTCATTGGCGGATGCAGCTTCGCCCGCGACCCAGCGCCGGTCATCCGGCGAGAGATCCACGACGTGATGCCAGCGATTCACCACCGGCAGGTCGTGGCTCGCCTGATGGCGCATGAGCGGGCTCGGCGTCGGCGGCAGCGTCGCGTGCAGCCACGAGCCTTCTCCCGCGAGCAGGAGATCGCATTGATCGAGCGTGAAAAGCCGGAGCAGCCCGGCGGCGAGCGCCGCGGCGTCCAGCGCATCGGGATGGCCCGAGGCGCGCAGGAGTTCCGCCGCACGGGCGAGCGCTTCGCGAAACGCGAGAGGCCCCGGCCGCGCTTCGCAGAGCGCGGCGAGGAAGGCTTTCTGCATCGGGTTTTCCACGGAGATTTGAAAGTCGTGCCGACCCGAAAGCCTCAACGGCGCAGCGGAACGCAGCTCGATTCGACCGTCCACGGGCCACAGGTGCAGGATTACCGCGCAGTCGGCGATCGCTGTCGCGTGTGTGCTGCGTGTCGGCGGCGGCGTGCGCACGAGCAGGCTGTTGCGAAATTTTCGTCCCCCGAGGAGATCGAGCATCTGCTGGCTGCGGAGGAAATCGAGTTCCAGCCCGCCCAGGGCCTCGCGCGCGGTCGCCGGCAGATGTTCGAGCGGCAGCGAAGCGAAGTGCGCCTCGCCGAGGTAGTGCAGGCCGTGCCGCGCGCCGTGCGCGGTGAAATCGAGGAACGTGACCGGGTCGTTGATCGCTTCGAGTTCGTCGTGCCAGAGCATCGCGGTGGGTTTCGCGCGCATCTCCTGGATCAACTCGCGGAGCTGCTCGTTTTGTCCGAGTTGCCCGGCAAGTGCGCGGTCCAGCGCGGCCAGCAGGCGCGGCGCGTGGGCGCGCGGGTCCGGCACCTGAGCGAATTCCGCCCGCAGGATCGCCCGGAGGCTCCCCGCGAGAGCCCAGCCGGGCAGCACATTGTAGCTCACATACGCGACGCCATCGGGCGCGAGGGCGCGTGCAGTCACGCGCATCAGGTGATCCTTTACGTCGTCCGCCACCCACGAATACACCCCGTGCGCGATCACGTAGTCGAACGCCTCTGGATCTGGCTCGAACGTACGAAGGTCGGCGGTGATCAGTTCCACATTCGCCAGCCCGGCGGCGGCCCGCGCCTGCTCGCCGGTCGCGATCTGGGTGGGTGAAAAATCCACGCCCACGAAAGTGCCGGCAGGAAAGCGCTCCGCGAGCGGGAGCAGATTCATCCCTTCCGCGCAGCCGAGTTCCAGTACGCGACAACGTTCGGGCATCGCCGCGCGGATGCCGAGCAGCCGCGCGATCGCTCCGAGCCGCGCGGGGTGACTCTCGGGAATCGCGCCATGCCGGTAAGGCAGCGCATCGAAGGCGGCGGAAACTACGTCCGCCATGGGAGCCTCATGCGGCAACGCGGGGTATTGAACCTATTTAAGACCATGGATCGCAATTCACGCGGGCTCGAGATTGACCGCGGATGACGCGGATTAACCGGATTAAGCGGATTTGGTAATCAGGAAATCCGCGTAATCCGAATAAATCCGCGTCATCCGCGGTAACTTCTGTGCCGCGCGCGTTTCGGCCAATCCGGAATCCCCAGGGAACGGCGGGGAGAAGTCCTCGTGCGCTTCGCGATAAACTTTGAATTGTCCGATGCGAAAGCGACTGCTACGCATCGATGAAGCTTTTTTATCAACCGTCTGGTTCCCTGCCCCATGAGCGAAAACAACTCCACCCAACTAATCGAGAAACGCGTCTTCAAACCGAGTAAGGATTTCTCTAAAAAAGCGCGGATTCAGAACATGGCGCAGTACCGCGCGATGTATGACGAATCCATCAAGAAGCCTGATAAATTTTGGGCGCGTGAGGCCGGTGAACTGACCTGGAACAAGAAGTGGACGCAGGTTCTCGACTGGAAGTTGCCTTACGCAAAGTGGTTCGTCGGCGGGAAACTCAACGTCTCCGAGAACTGCCTCGACCGGCATCTCGATGGACCGCGAAAAAACAAGGCGGCGCTGATCTGGGAGGGCGAACCGGGTGAGAAACGCATCCTCACTTATCAGCAGCTCTTCCGTGAAGTGTGCCGGTTTGCCAATGTGCTCAAGCGGAACGGAATCAAGAAGGGCGAGCGCGTCATTATCTACATGCCGATGATTCCGGAGGCGGCAATCGCCATGCTCGCCTGCGCACGGCTCGGGATCATCCACTCGGTGGTCTTCGGCGGCTTCAGCGCGGAATCCATCCACGACCGGATCAACGACTGCGGCGCGGTCGCCGTGATCACCGCCGATGGCGGTTATCGGCGCGGTTCGATCGTGCCGCTCAAGGCCAATGTGGACGACGCGCTCAAGCGCGGAAAGACCGGCATCAAGCGCGTCATCGTGTTCCGGCGCGCGGGCAACGACATTCACATCGAGCAAGGCCGCGACGTCTGGTGGCATCGCGAGTTGGAATATGTGGACGCCAATTGCCCCCCGGTCGCGCTCGATAGCGAGCACCCGCTTTTCATTCTCTACACCAGTGGCTCGACCGGCAAACCCAAGGGCATCCTCCACACCACCGCCGGCTATCTGGTCGGCGCCTACACGAGTTCCAAGTACGTCTTCGATCTGCGCGAGGATGACATCTACTGGTGCACGGCCGACATCGGCTGGGTGACCGGCCACAGCTATGTGGTCTATGGCCCGCTTGCGATGGGAGCCACTTCCTTCATGTATGAAGGCGCGCCGAACTGGCCGGACAATGGCCGTTTCTGGAAGCTGATCGAGGAATTCGCGATCACCATCCTCTACACCGCGCCGACCGCGATCCGCGCGTTTATCAAATGGGGCGATGAGTGGCCGAAGAAATACGATCTTTCCTCCCTGCGCCTGCTCGGCACCGTCGGTGAGCCGATCAATCCCGAAGCGTGGATGTGGTACAAAGACGTCATCGGCGGCGGGCGCTGCCCGATTGTCGATACTTGGTGGCAAACCGAGACGGGCAGCCAGATGATCACCTCCCTGCCCGGCGCCACGCCGACCAAGCCCGGCACGGCGACCCTGCCGTTCTTCGGCGTGGATGCGGCGGTGGTCGATGATCTCGGGAAGGAAGTGCCGCCGAATACGATCGGCAAACTCGTCATCCGCAAGCCGTGGCCCTCGATGCTGCGCACGGTCTGGGGCGACAAGAAACGCTACAAGGAAACCTACTGGAGCGAGTTCCCCGATTACTATTTCGCGGGCGACGGTGCGCGCCGGGACAAGGACGGTTACTTCTGGATCACCGGTCGGATCGATGACGTCCTGAACGTCGCCGGCCACCGGATCGGCACCGCCGAGCTCGAAGGCGCGCTCGTTTCGCATCCGTCCGTGGCGGAAGCTGCGGTCGTCGGCCGGCCCGATGATTTGAAAGGCCAGGCCGTCGTCTGCTTCGTCACCGTCAAGGAAGGAATCCATGCAGGCCGTGAACTGAGCAAGGAGCTCAAGAACCACGTCCGCACCGTGATCGGCCCGGTCGCGACGCCGGATGACATTCGCTTTACTGCCTCGCTGCCGAAAACGCGCTCGGGGAAAATCATGCGCCGGCTGCTCAAGCAAATCGCCGCCGGCCAGACGGTGACGGGCGACACCACGACTCTCGAAGATTTCAGCATCCTCGCCAAACTCGCCAGTTCCTCCGACGACTAAGTGAACTACTTCACGCCAGGCCTGCGGGAAATCGCCCGCAAGCTGGGCCGGCAACGGCACCGGCTGCGGATTTGGCTAGCCCGGCGCGATCTGACCAAGGCGGAAACCGCGCTGGGACTGCTCGGCTGGCAGCAGGCGGAATTCGATCCGCAGACGCAGGCGGAGGTCGATAAGATCAACGCCTACGAACGCGAACAATCCCGGCTCACCAACGAGAGCGCGGGCCTCGCCAAGGAGCTGCGCGAATTGCGCGACCAGCGCGAGGCCGCGCGGAAGATCTTCGAGGAGCATCGGCGCCAGATCGAAGTGCAGCGGATGAACGCGGTCGCCGGCCACCCGGCGATCGAGAAGCAGCTCGCCGAGCGGCGCAAGATCGAACCCACCTTCGGGCGCCGCATGCCGGAACTCGACCGCGAGTTGCGCGACATCAACCGGCTCTACACCGAGTTGATCACCGCTTCGAATCAGACTTCGCAGATGAAGGCCGAGATCCTGCGCCTGCGCGAGCGGACGGTGACCATCGCGAATGAAAAAGCCGAGCTGCGCAATCAGCATCTGCGGACCGTGAGCGAGGCCCGCCTGCTCGAGGCGGATTTGGAACGCGACCGCGCCACCGTGGCCGCGCTCGACAAAAAACTGCGCGAACTTCAGGCCCAATTCGACGCCTCCGACGGCGGGTTCGCCGGCGAGATCAGGACCCGCGAGCGGGAGAAAGCGCGGATCGAAAAAGAGATCAACGCGATCGAAACCGCCAAGACCAATCCGTATCTGCAAATCGGCCGCGTCCTCGCCGACAGCGACGTGGCGCCGATGAATCAGCCCGGCGCCTTGGACAAAGTGAAGCGCCTGCGTGGCCGGCTCGTGGAACTCGACCACATGATCAGCCTTTCCTTCGACGCTTCCTCGCTCGAAGACCGCGAGACCTTGCGATTGTCGATGGCTCTCTGGGGGATCATCGCGTTCATCGCGGTGATGCTGCTCGTGGCGCTCATCCCGCGCGGGTGAGCGGGGGAGGAGGATGCGAGAGATTCCTCCACTCCGCTACGCTCCGGTCGGAATGACGGCGGGTTTTTGGATTTGGCGCTGCGCGCAGCAACCGCGCAACCGCGCAACCGCGCAACCGCGCAACCGCGCAACCGCGCAACCGCGCAACCGCGCAACCGCGCAACCGCGCAACCGCGCAACCGCGCAACCGCGCAACCGCGCAACCGCGCAACCG
>JANOAZ010000037.1:0-14167 GCA_031411395.1 Chthoniobacteraceae bacterium | reverse complement strand
GGTCACCTTGAGCGTGATCCGGTCGAGGTGTTTGACGCTGTAGAATTTCGCGTCGGCTGGGGACATGTGGACATGGCGCGCGGCGCGGATGATCCCATCCTTCATCTCCAGCATCCCTTTCGGCCCCATGACGTATCCGCCCGGGGTTCCTTGAATGTCGCCAGACATCCGGACCGGGATATCCATGCCGAGCTGGATGGCGTCGGTAATGGCGAGTTCGATCTGAGTCAGGTTCCGGCAGGGTCCGAGAATGCGGAGGCTCGGGATGACGCGGCGGCGAGGGCCGATCAAGGTGACCGTCTGTTCCGAGGCAAACTGACCTTCCTGGTAGAGCCACTTGTGAACCGTAAGCTTGGCGCCCGGGCCAAAAAGCGTTTCCAGATTTTCCGGCGAAATGTGCATGTGCCGGGCCGAGCTATTGACCACCAGCGTCGGGGCCGCATCCGTCCGCACTTCCTTGCCGAGTTGCCGGGCCAGCGTCGAACGGACGAGCGCTTCGACAAGGGGACGGCTGGGGGCTTGGCTGGAACTCATTTCGCGACAGGAAGACGTTTATGACTGGAACCGATCATATAACTCACTCAAGAGGGGTCAATTAGAATCTTCAATTTTTTACGATCGTTCCCAATCATAAGATTTGGATTGGGAATTCGGCATCGGGTATTTCTTCCGCGGGCGCGTCCCCTTTTCCCGCAGATCCCGCCCCTTTGAACATGGCGGGCGCCACCCCTCGCTTGCTGTCTGGGAGATGGATCCCGGCGCGGACCAGCTTTTCGTTTGGAAGATCGGTCAGCAGCAAATCGACCTTCTCCCACGGGAGCAGAAAATGCGGGGCCTGCCGGTTCAATTTGGAACCGTCGATACAGAAGACGTTCCGCTTGGATCGCTGGAGGACGACCTTTTGTTGATCCACGATCGCGGCCTGCGAATTCCAGAGTCCCGTGGCATCCATGCCTTCGGTAGAGAGAAAAGCCACGTCGAAGTTCCAGAATTCGAGGCTCTTTTGAGCGGTCTCACCGAGGAGTGTGGACTGAAGGTGAAGTAGTTGGCCGGCAAGTTGGAAGACTTGCACGCCGGGAATCGACGCGAGCATTTCTCCCACTGGGAGATTCGAGGTGACGATGGTGACCGGCGTCACCGGGTGATCTCGAAATGCCTCAGCAAGGGCGAAAATCGTGGTTCCGGAATCGAAGAAGTAGATTCTGTTTGCCTCGAACAAGCCAATGGCTGCCTTGACGGTTTTGGCCTTTGCCCGGGACGCCTGGCTTCGCCTTTCTCTAAATGACGGGAAGCGGTCATTAAATTCGTGGAGTGCGCCTCCGTAGGTGCGTGTGATCTTCTTTTCCTGCACCAAGGCCGCCAAATCCCGCCGGGCGGTAGCCTCGGAGACGCCGAGACGGCGGCAGAGTTCCGTCACGGGCAGGTACCGGTGCTGCTCGATCAGTTGGGCGAGCCGCTCGCGCCGCGCCTGGACTACGTGCAGAGGGACTTTCACGGTTCCATCTTACTCGGTTATGAGCGGAGTCAATCAGGAAGAACGGTCTTGGATGCTGTGGCTACGACGCCCGTTTAAAACCGGCGCCCTTCGATCTGTCTAAACCGATCCTGCGTTCCCCTCTTGTGCGGTTCGAGTTCCGGCGTGGCGTTTCGTTTTCCCCGCCGTGCGAGACTTGTTCACACGGGAGAGGGAGGGGTTTCTATTTAACTAACCCATCCTTCTTCATCATAAGGATGTGAATAAGCGTCGCTAAGGATGTTCTTCGATCAGCAGTGAGGGGTTCCACACGATTCCATGCATGGGGATAAACTCCCGGCGGGAAACGAACCATCCCTGACAAGCGGGGTCCGATCGCTTTTATGCGGAGCCGCTGACATTTCCCGGCAAGTTATTCAGAGGTTCTTCGCTTTGCGGCAAACGCTGGATTTCGCGCAAAGGAGAATGGGTCTGAGCGGGCTTGGTGGTGTCTTTCCACGACTGTTTTTCCAGCGCGTCGCGAGCGGCGGCGGTTTCCGCTTCCTTTTTGCTGCGCCCTTCGCCGCTCCCGAGTTCGCGACCGTTCCACACGATCGTCGCGACGAAGCGCTTTTCGTGTTCGGGACCGGATTGGTCGATGATGGGATAGTTCGGGCTCTGCGGCGAAATCGCCTGAAGGATTTCCTGGAGGCGTCCTTTTGGGTTGGTGTCGGGAGGATCCACCTCGAGGGCTTCCAAGAGTTCGCGGGCATCGGTGAGCACGAGGCGCCGCACGGTGACGAAGTCGCTATCGAGATACATCGCGCCGATCAGTGCTTCGTAGGCGTCGGAAAGTGTGCTGGCCCGGTCGCGGCCACCGCTGGCTTCCTCGCCGCGCCCCATCATGAGGTATTTTCCGATGCCGATCCGCTCGGCGAGAGTCTTGAGGCCGTCGCGGGAGACCAGGCGCGCGCGGATCTTGGTCAGGTAACCTTCACTGAGCTGCGGGAAATGATCGAAGAGGTATTCGGTGAAGATAAGCTGGAGCACGGCGTCGCCTAGGAATTCCAGGCGCTGATTGTCGAAATGATGGCGCTGGGTTTCGTGACCCAGGCTCGGATGAGTCAACGCTTCCGCGAGGAGGAGCGAATTGCGGAACTTGTATTTGATGCGCTGTTCGAGGGGATTCATGCGAGGGCCGTGGGTGGCATTGTGCACGTCTCGCTATTCTTCTCAAACGTCATTCGCAGTTGCAGCGGGTGACGGTGGCTGACCCATTCTTCAATCGCAAATGGCCCTGGCGGGAAACTGTGATTTGGTCATCGCACTTCCCGGGCTAAGGTGTCGCCTTCCCACGATGCCATCTCCCGAGCCGTCTCCAGCCGTCGCCGCGCCGCGCAATCCGTGGCCGCGGGCCATCGTCTTGATCGCGATCGTGGTGGTGCTCGTGGGCGGCGCCGTGTTCATCGTGCGCGAGATCCTTCGTGTGCCGGCGGGCTTGGTGGAAAAGACGGGCAACCTGATCGACAAGGGCGGTGCCCGGATGCGCGACGTCGCGGCCGCGTTTCAGCAAGGCACGTTACGCACGGAGTTCCTCAGCCAGGCCACCGAACTCGCGGGGACGAGCCGGTTTCAATTTGCGACGCTCAAGCAGGCCGAGAGCTTCAAGCGCGAGGAAAGCGGGAGCACGGCGTGGGGCTGGATCCCGCTGCCCAAGGTCGTGGTGCTGGCGGTTGCGCCGGTGGAGTATGGCTACTTCCTCGACTTCGAGGGTCCGTGGGAATTTCAGCGCGAAGGCGACACCATCGTCGTCCTGGCCCCGCCGATCACGCCGAACACTCCCGCGATCGATGTCTCCGCGCTCAGCTTCTACACGCTGGAAGGCAGCGTATGGCGCGACGAACAGGTCGCGAAGGACAAGCTGCGGCAGAGCCTCACCGAGTCGCTGAAAGATCGCTCGGTGCAAAACACGCGGCTGGTGCGCGAGGTCGGGCGGCAGCGGCTTGCGGATTTCGTGGAGAAATGGCTTGCCGAAAAGTTCACTGACGGCGGCCGCTTCCACGTGAAGGTGATTTTCCCGGACGAACGCCTGTCCGCATCCGAAGCCAAGTCGTTATGAAACCATTCAAGAGCCTCATCGTGTTTTTCGTCGGCCTGCTTGCCAGTATTTACCTCGTCAATCCAGGCGCGGGCATCTTCGAACTGATCCCCGACAACCTCCCCCTCGTCGGCAATCTCGACGAAGCCGCCGCGACCGGACTGATCCTGGCCTGCCTGCGTTACTTCGGTTTCGACCCCACCGCGCTTTTCTCCCGCAAACGGAAAGACGACGAACCGGTGATCGATGTCGAAGGCCGCCGGGTGAGGTAGTCGCCCGAGCCTTGAGATAGCCGCAGAACGCGCTAGGATCGCCGACGAAAATGACCCGATTCCCCTTCGTCGCGCTCGCTGCGCTCGCTGTCCCGTGGTTCGCCTCGGCGCAGGCACCGACTGCGGATGCCCCCGACCCATTGATCAGCTCGAACGGGATCACGGCGCCGCCGCGCGCGGAGCCCGCGAGCAAACCCGCCGCCACCCCGCCCGCCGAGGCGAGCATGACTCCGACTTGGGAAACGCAAAAGCAGGCGCGCACCTACCTGCTCGGCATCCCGGCGCCGCGCGGGCAGATCGCGGATCGCAATGGCAGCCCGCTCGCGCAGACCCGCATCAGCTACAATCTCGCGGTGTCGTTTCCCACGCCCCTGCAACTGGCCAATCACGACGTCGGGCCGTTCGTGCAAAAGCAGGCGGCGCTCGCGCAAGCGACGCTCGGCCGGTCGATCACGGTCTCGGCGGACCAGGCGCTAAAACATTACAAGAATCGCGGCATCATTCCCTTCGTGATCGTGCAGGATCTGAAGCCCGCGGAGATCGAAGCGGTCCGGCGCGAAAACTCGCCGACCCTCGTCCTCCAGGCGACCTACCAGCGGCTCTACCCCGGCGGTGCGCTCGCCGGCCACGTGATCGGATATGCTGGCCGCACCGGGCGCACGGCGGACGGAGTCTTGCAAAATAACGATCTGCTCTGGCCCGGCGCGGAGGGGCGCGAGGGACTGGAACAAACCTTCAACGATCAGCTCCAGGGCAAGGCGGGCCAGTTGAATATTTCCTTCGACGCGAGTGGGAAAAAAGCCAGCGAGCAGGTGACCGTCCCGCCGCAGCCGGGCTACAATGTCATCACCACGATCGACGAAAATGTGCAGCGCCTCTCCGAGCAGTCGCTCGCCAAGGGCGTGAAACGCGGCGCGATCGTGATCCTCGATCCGAACAACGGCGACATCCTCGCCCTGGCCTCATGGCCTCCGCTGAACCCAAACGGCTTCATCCCAAACATTTCCACGGAGGATTTCAAAGCGTTGAACGACGACAAGGATCTCCCGCTCCTGCCGCGCGCCTATCGCTCCGCGTATCCGCCGGGTTCGACGTTCAAGGTCTTCGTCGGCCTCGCGGCGCTGAACAGCGGCAGGGTCGGCCCGGGCGATGAGTTTTCCTGTCCGCCTTCGCTGGAGGTCGGCGGCCTCACCTTCCGCAACTGGAAGAAATCCGACGCCGGATCGCTGACCTTTGCGGAAGCGCTCACGCAGTCGTGCAACACCTGGTTTTACCAATGCGGGATGAAGATCGGGGGAAAGTTGATCGTGGACTACTGCACGCGGCTCGGGCTCGGGATGCGCACGGGCATTCCCCTGAATGGCGAAGCGGAGGGCCGGGTGATGAACGACGACTACATGATGCGCGTGTACAAACGGCACATGTACAACGGCGACGTGGCGAACCTCTCGATCGGCCAGGGCGACACGTTGATCACGCCGCTCCAGATGGCGCAGGCGATGGGAGCGGTGGGGAATGGCGGCACGCTTTTCCAGACGCGGCTCGTTTCACAGGTGCAGAGCGTGGATGGCCAGATCGTCACCGCTTACAACGTGCGGGCGCGCGGGCTGATCGACATCAATGACGACACCATGAAGGAACTGCGCCGCGGCCTGGTCTCCGTGGTCGAGAGCCGGATGGGCACGGCGGGGAAAGCCCAGGTCGATGGCGTGCATGTGGCCGGGAAAACGGGCACCGCGCAGTGGGGTCCGAAGAACAACGAACGGACCGCGGCGTGGTTCGCCGGATACGCGCCGTCCACCAAGCCGCGGTATGCCTTCGCCGCGCTCTACGAGGGAGAGGCCAATGACGACGACGTGCATGGCGGCACCAATGCCGCGCCGCTGATCGGGCGCGTGCTGCGCGAGCTGTTCAAGGAAGAGCCGAAGAAGAAGCGCGGGAAAAAGGACGACGACGAGGAGAACATCGATGCCGCGGCGAAGGCGAAGGAGGAAGCCGCCAAAGCGGAGAAAGCGGAGAATCCATCGACGCCGAAACCAGCGTCGCCGGCGGTTCCGGGGCGGCGCTTGCTCTTCCCTCCGCGGGTGAACGCGCGGTAATCGCCGCGCATCGAGCGCACGGAAATCGCCTGGAGCGTCCGAGGGCGAGCGAAGCGAGGCGGAATGGAAAAGAATCGCCCACCACCTCGCTTCGCTCGCTCACGGACGCGACGGAGCGCGTCCCTCCACTTACGGCGCGAGGCGCTGCTGCACCTCAATGAGCGGCTCGCGAAGCGTGGGGAAACGATCGTGCGTCAGCCAATCGCGCGTGCTCTTGAGCAGACCCGCGCGGCGGGCTGCGCCATCGTCCGCAGGCGCGGGGCCGCTCACCAGCGAGTCACCGACGAAGCTGGCGGGAGAAGTTAGCGCTTTGAGCAGCTTGGATTTCTCGGCGACCGTGATGTCGGGCCGGCCGAGATAGATTTCGATCTGGGCGCGCTGCGCGGGCTGGGAGAGGTCGGCCTTGGCAAAATAGTCGGCGCGCAGGAAGGGGCGGTCATTGAGCAGCGCCGGGTGCGTGTTGAGATGGATCAGGACATCGAGCGGCGCCGCGTCGGCGAGGCGATCGAGCGCGATGTCCGCCCCGTGCGCGAGTTCACCCTTTCCCGCGCGCAGGTCGGCAAGGTCGCCGATGAAGCTCGCGTCCCGGGTGAAAACGATGACGTCGAGCGCCTCGATCATTCCGGGGGAGGGTTTCGCGCGCCACGGTTCGTAGCGCAGCATCTCGCGCATCTTGTCCGTGAGAAATGGGCGGGCGCGCGGGTCGGTCCAGGCGAGATTGCGGAGCGAGAGTGCCCACTCGTCGGCGGAGGATTTCTCCGCGAGGATTTCCCGCGCGACCTGGGCGGCCTCGTCGCTCCTCGCTTTCCGCGCGATCTGTCCGAGCGCATCGAGCAGGATCAGGCGCAACGTCGGCGCCGCGCTGAGCGTCCCGCCTTTCGCAATCACGAAATCCTGGTTCGTGCGCGCATCGCGTCCGGTGCGGAGGAAGGCGCGGATCGCCGCGATCGCGCGAGCGGGATCGGCGGCGAGCAGCGCGGCCTTCATCTGGGCGAGATCGGCGCTGGAGGCGGCTCCGCGTTCCAGCAGATCGAGGATCCGCTCGATCCCGGTGAGCAGCGGCGACTCGGCCGGTGACTCGGTGGGCGGTGTCGGCGTGGGCTCCGTGCGCGCTGCCGGTGCGGCCTCTGCCGGCCGTGGAGGCGGGGTTGAAGATCCCACCGGCAGCAGATCGCGGGATTGGCGACTGAGATAGCTGAGCGCGATCCCGAGGCAGACGATCGCGAGCAGGGCCGGGAAAACGAGCGAACGCGATTTCATCCGCGGACGCGCGGACGCGCGGTCATTTGATGTATTCGCGGATGAAGGCCGCGGCCTTCAGATCGAGAATGCGGACGCCGCCAGCCTGCTGATCCACGGCGCCGGCCACCACCACGCCGGCGACGAGCAAGGCGCCATTGGCATCGCGCACGAAGAGCGGACCGCCGCTCATCCCGCCCTCGAAGAGGACCGTGCGATTATCGTAAAAGGCATCGGCGATCTGCGTGAACCCGCCGCGGGGTTCCACGGAAAGCAGCTCGGTGCCGTCGTGAACCTGCGCACCATAACCGAGCGCGATCATCGGCTGGCCGCCGCCGAGCAGCGCAGGCTGCGCCCACCAGCCGGTGGACGCGCCGCCCGCGAGCGGACCCGCAAAGAGCAGCGCGCCGAGATCCTGCGAAAAGCTGCGCGCATCATTCTCCGAGTAACGCCGGGCCTGGTCGCGATAACCGGCGAGCACATAGACGCGGCTCGGAGACTGATCGCCCGCGGAGTCCTCACCGTGGAGGCTTCGGCGGAAAATCAGGTCGGTCGAAAAGCCGTGCTCTGGGCTCCATAGATTGTGCGCCGCCGTCAGCACCGCATTCGGGCGGATGACGGTGCCGCTGCCCTGAAACCAGTCCGCGCCTTGGGAGAAGATTAATTTTCCCACCATGGAAAACGGAAACGTCCGCGTGGCGGTGAGGCCCGCCGGCTGTGGCGCGTCCACCGTCTGGGCGAAGGCCGCAGCGGCGAGCGAGAGCAACGCAATGGGGAGAAGCGGGCGCGGAATCACGAGCGGAACTTTACCGCAGGCCGCGTTGTCGTCCATCCGCAACCTTGTGGAAGGAACGTGGAGCGCATCTCGATCCGTCCCAGGTTGCTCGCCACCCGGCTAGGGCATTGCCATTCCCGTCACCGGCTCCTAGCTTCCGGCGCATGCTCGACATCCGGCTGATCCGTGAAAATCCCGACTTCGTAAAGCAGCGTCTGGCGACGCGCAATGCGCAGGCGGCTTCCGCGGTGGAGGAGATTCTGGATTGCGACAAAAAGCGCCGCGCGGCGGAGACGATCTATCAGCAGCTCCAGAGCGACCGGAAGCGGGTGAGCAAGGAGATCGGCGGCAAGAAGGCGCGCGGCGAAGATACCGCGGGGACCGAGGAAGAGATGCGCGATCTCGGCGCGGAGATCGACAAGCTCGAAGACCAGGCGCGCCAGCTCGAAGCGGCGCAGCGCACGCTGTTGCTCAACGTTCCGAACCTGCCGCACGAGGCCGCGCCGGTCGGCTCGACGCCGGAGGAAAATCCCGTGGTGCGGATGTGGGGCGAAAAGCCGGCGTTCACTTTCACCCCGAAAAGCCACGTCGAGCTCGGCGAAAAGCTCGGTCTCTTCGACTTCGAGCGCGCGGTGAAAATCACCGGCAGCGCGTTCGCGATTTACACCGGTGCCGGCGCGCGGCTGGAGCGCACGCTGATCAATTTCCTGCTCGACCTGCACAGCCGCGAACATGGCTACACCGAGGTGAGCCCGCCGCTGCTCGTGAAGGCCGAGGCGCTCGTGGGCACGACGCAGCTTCCGAAATTTGAGGACCAGCTCTACCGCTGCGAGCGCGACGAACTGTATCTCGTGCCCACCGCCGAGGTGCCGGTGACGAACCTGCATCGCGAAGAGATCCTGCCGCACGAAAAATTGCCGATCAAATACGTCGCCTACACGCCGTGCTTTCGCCGGGAGGCGGGGTCGGCGGGACTCGACACGCGCGGGCTGATTCGCATGCATCAGTTCGACAAGGTGGAGCTGGTGAAGATCACCACGCCGGAAAAATCGTCCGACGAACTGGAGGCGCTCACCGCCGATGCGGAGAAGGTGCTGCAACTCCTCGGACTGCACTATCGCGTGATCGAGCTCTGCACCGGCGATCTCGGTTTTGGCTCGGCCAAGACGTATGACATCGAAGTCTGGGCGCCCGGTCAGAACGCGTATCTCGAAGTGTCGAGCTGCTCGAACTTCGGCGACTATCAGGCGCGGCGGATGGCGCTGCGCTTCAAGGGGGCGGATGGAAAGAACCAGTTCGCGCACACCCTGAACGGCTCTGGCACCGCGCTGCCGCGGCTGCTCGTGGCGCTGCTCGAGACGGGTCAGCAGGCGGACGGCTCGATCCATCTTCCCGAAGCAATCCGCGCCGCGTTCGGCGCCGGACACCTGGCGTGATGCCGGCCCGGCGCCAACAGCCGCCGGATCTTTTGCGTCATGCCGCATCGTGGCTGCCGCGCTTCGCGCCGAATGAAACGCATCTCATCGGAGTCTCCGGCGGGCGCGATTCCGTGGCGCTGCTGCACGCGCTCCGCGCAGTGGGCTATCGGCGGCTGATCGTGTGTCATCTCGATCACCGGCTGCGGGAGGGGAGCGAGGACGATGCGCGTTTCGTCGCGGCGCTGGCCAAAGCGTGGAAGCTGCGCGTGGAACTCGGTCGCGAAAACGTCGCGGCCCGTGCGAAGCGGAATCAGCAGTCGCTGGAAACGGCGGCGCGCCACGCGCGGCGGGCGTTCTTTCGGAAACTCGCGCGGCTGCACGATTGCCCGCGCGTCTTCCTCGCGCATCACGCGGACGACCAGGTGGAGACATTTCTTTTCAATCTCTTCCGCGGCGCGGGCACCACCGGCCTGGGCGCGATCCGTCCGCTCGCGATGGAAGACGATGGGCGGCAGACGGCGCGGCCGCTCCTCGGGATCTGGCGCGAGGAGATCGACGAATACATCGCCGCGCACCGGCTCGCCTTCCGCGAAGATGTTTCCAATCTCGATCCGCGCTTCACCCGAAACCGGCTGCGGCACGAGATCATCCCCGCGCTCTCCGCCGCCTTTGGCCGCGATGTCCGGCGCGCGGTGTGGAGGGCCGCGGAGATTTTCCGGGAGGAGAATGAGTTCCTCGGCGCGCTGCCGGCGGTGCAGCACGTGGCGCCCGAGTTGTCGGTGCGCGAGGTGCGCGAGCAGCCGGTGGCCTTGCAGCGGCGGCTGCTCCATCGGTGGCTGAAAGCCGGTGGCATCGAGCACGTCGGGTTCGAGGAGGTGGAGGGCGTGCGTGAACTGCTGAGCGGCAGGCGGGCAAAGGTCAACCTGCCCGGCGGCTGGCATGCGCGCCGCAACACGGGCCGCATCTTTCTTCAATCTCCCGCGGGGGTGCACCTTTCCGCTTGGCCGCGGGTGGCCGAGACTCCATAGCTTTCCGCGCCCCCATGTCTCTGCCGACGTTTCCGGAAGCAGCCCAATCACTCGTGTTCGAAGTGGCGGCGGTGCTGCTGATCTTCGCCACGATGCTCGCAGCTGGGCGTGTCCTGAAGCGTCGCTACGGTGTCCAGCTCGGCGCGGTTTACAAACTCTTCAGTGTCGTGCTCGCGCTCTACGTGCCGTCCGTGCTCTCTCGCGCTCCGTTTCCGTGGCGTCCTTCGCTCACCCGGCACCTGGGTGCCGCCGCGCTGATCCTCGGGGTGATCTGCCTGCTCGCGCTCATCCGTCGTTTCTTTTGGGAGGGTTGGTTTGAGCGGACGCAGAAGACACGCGCGCCGAAATTCCTCAGCCAGATCATTGGGTTGCTGCTCTTTATCGGCGCGATCCTCATCATCGTAGGAGGGATCTACGGGCAGTCGATCCAGGGCGCGGTCTTCGGCTCGACCATCGTCCTCGGCATCGTGGGTTTCGCGATGCAGGACTTGCTCGGCAATATCATCGCGGGCGTGGCGCTCGAGCTCGGAAAACCTTATCGCGTCGGCGACTGGCTGGTGGTGGAAGGCCAGCACGCGGAGGTCATGGAAGTGAACTGGCGCTCGACGCGGCTGCGCAACAACGACGACGTCTATCTCGACATCCCGAACAAACAGATCGCCGGGAGCACGATCGTCAATCTGACCTTCCCGACACGACAGCACGCGCTCCGTCTCGTCGTCGGCTTCGACTACGGGGTGCCGCCGAATTTCATCAAGGACGTGATGGCCCGCGCGGCTGGCGAGGCGAAAGGCGTGCTCGCGTCGCCACCGCCGCGGGTTTTTCTGAAGGACTTCGGCGACTCGGCGGTGACCTACGAGATCAAGTTTTGGGTCGATGACGAATCGAGATTCAACGACATCGTCGATGGCATCCGCACGAATGTCTGGTACGCGGCGCAGCGCGCGAACATCCGCATTCCGTTCCCCATCCGCACGCTGCAGATCGAGCGCCCTGGCTCGAAAGCGGGCAGCCCCCTGGGTGCCGCGCAGCAGTCGGCGCGAAAGCATCCGTTCTTCCAGCTCCTCGACGAACCGCAAATGGACAAGCTGCTGAGCCAGGCGCGGCTCCAGCGGTTCGGGCGCGGGGAGAAGGTGATCGAGCAAGGCGCCAGCGGGCAGTCGATGTTCGTCTTCCTCCAGGGCGAGGCGGATGTGATGGTCGGCGCCGGGGGAGCCATGACCCACGTGGCCAGCCTCGGCGCGGGCGACTACTGCGGGGAAATGTCGCTGCTCACCGGCGAGCCGCGGAGTGCCACGGTGATCGCGCGGACGGATTGCGAGACGTGGGAGATCGACAAAAACACGATGGCCGAGCTGCTCCAGGAAAATGAAACGCTGGTGCAGAAGCTCGGGGAGATTCTCGCCGAACGGCGTCTCGTAACCGAAGGCATCGTGGCCAGCACCACCGCATCGCATGAGGTGCGGATGAAGCAGCAGGAATACACCCAGGGTTTTCTGCGCAAGCTCTCCGCGTTTTTCGATCTCTAGCCATCGTAGTAGCCGGCGTCAGAAGGCCCTGACTTTTTCAGGCGTTCCGCCGATCCTCGGACACGACGGAGCGCGTCCCTCCAGCCGGCTGCTACGCCTGCCGCCGGCGCAGGATGCACCAGGCCGCCACGATCCCGAGCAGCGCGGATGCGACCCAGAGCGCGGCGGGATGCAGCGCGAAAAGCTGGAAGCCGATGAGCGGCCCGGCGATGCCCGCCACATTCCACGAAAGCCCGAGCGCGCCCATGTAGCGTCCGCGCAGCGCCTCCGGGGCGAGCCGCGCGACGAGCGCGTTGGCCGTCGGCGCGCTGATCATTTCTCCGAAGGTGAAGATCGTCATCATCACGCAGAGCATGGTGAGCGAGCCGGAGAGTCCGTTCAGCGCGAAGCCGAGGCCCTGGCAGAGGAAGCCGAGCGCCATCACGCGGCGCGGATCGAAGCGCAGCGTCCATGAAGTGAGCGGCAGCTCGAAGAGCACGATGAGCAGACCGTTCAGGCCCATGCAGAGTCCGTAGATATTCTCCGGCACGAGGCGCAGGCCGAAGAAGCTCGCGGTCACGCCGGTGTGAATGATGTGCAGGGAAAGCGTGGACGCGGTCTGCACCACGACGAGCGCGGAGCAGAGCGTGGCGATCCACAGGATGTGAAAGGCGCGGTCGCCGGCGACGGTCCGCAACGCCGTGATCAGCGGTGCGTGCGTGGTCTGGCCGCGCAGGCCGTGCGGCAGCCAGAGCAGCGCGACCACGCCGTAGAGCGCGGTGGTGAGCGCATCGCCGGCGAAGAGCCAAAACGCGGAGTAGTTCACGAGCACGCCGCCGGTTGCGGTGCCGAGCGCGTAGCCGGCTTTGGCGGCGAGGCGCACGGCGGCGAAGGAGCGCACCCGCTGCCCGTCCGGGACGAGATCGGCGAGCAACGCGCTGGCCGCGGGATGATACGTGCCGCTGAAAATTCCCACGAACGCCGTGGCCACGATGATCGCCGGCAGCGACACCGCGCTGTAGATCGCCATCACGGAGATCGCCGCGCCGAACGTCCCGAGGACGATCGTGTTCTTTCGCCCAAAATGATCTGCGAGCCAGCCGCCGAAGATGCCGCCGAGCATCGCGCCCGCGCCGAACCCGGCGACGGCGAGGCTCGCCTCGGCGAGAGAGTGCCCGCGTCGCGTGAGATAGATCGTGAGGAAAGGCCAGACGAACGTGCCGAATCGGTTGATGAAGATGCCGCCAAAGAGGATCCAGAACGCCCTCGGCAGGGAGCGGAGGTCGCTGAGCAGAGCAGCGGGGCGGATTGGGGCGTTCATAGCTGGCGCACCGCCCGAACTCCGCCGCTACTTCAGCGAGAGCAGATACGCGAAGAGGTCGGTGGCCTGCGGGTCGGTCATCGTGTCGAGCAGGCCCTCGGGCATGAGCGAGCGGCGCAGGTATTTTGTGCTGCGGATGTCCTTCCGCTCGAGGCGCTGATCGGCGGCGCCGGGCAGGCGGATGACCACGGCGTTCTTGTCTTCGCTCACGAAGAACGCCTCGACGATGCTGCCGTCGGTCTTTTCCACGCGGAAGATGCGGTAGCCGTTTTCCATCGCCGCATTCGGTGTCAGGATGTTGCGCAGGATCGCCTCGGTGCCCATCGCGCCGACGCCGCTGAGCACCGGGCCGATGTTGCCGCCTTCCTTGCCGAAGACGTGGCACGTCGCGCAGATCAGCGTGCCTGCCTGCCGCGCGCGGCGTCGCCGGGCTGCGCGGCGAGGGCGCGGTATTTGGAAAACTTCGCGTCGAGCGCGAGCGCCTGTTCGTCGGTGAGGAGCGGGGGGAGGTCGCTGGTCTTCGCGATCTTCGCGCCCTTCTGCGGCTTGCCACCCCACGTGTCGCCGCTGCCGCGGAAGACGAGGCCCGGCGCGTTTTCGGCGCCGAAGCTGCGGTCGAAGTCGCGGCGGATTTCCGCGGCGGTGCGGGCGCGGTTCCAGAGCCGATATTCCGCGAACGCGCCCTGCGTGCCGCTCTTGGTGCCGGTCCAGCCGATGCGCACTTTTTCCAGCGGCCCGGGCGCGGGCGCCTTGGCCTGCGCGGGGTCGAGTTCGCCGTCGAGGTAGAGCGACCAGCGGCCCTCGGCGTCGCGCACGGCGGCGACGTGGGTCCAGAGGTCGGGCATCATCGGCTTCTTCGCCACGATCACATCGTGCAGCGTGCCGCCGACGTGGACGCGGAGATTTCCACCGAAGAAGTTGATGTCCAGCTTGCCGGGCGTGCCGAGGATGCCGTC
>JANOAZ010000036.1:0-13150 GCA_031411395.1 Chthoniobacteraceae bacterium | reverse complement strand
CACCACGTTGCGCCGATCTTCCGTGGACGTGAGCGAGACCGGCTGCGCGTCGAGCGGCGTGGGCGGCTGCGCCTTCCCGCGCAGCGGCTGCACGAGATCGCCCACGGTGTCGGCGAAGACCACGCGCTCGTCGGGGACCGTACCGTTCTTCGAACGCACGCGGGAGAAGAGATTGGCGAACGCGTAGTACTGGTCGTTCGTCCATTTCTCCATCGGGTGATTGTGGCACTTCGCGCAGTTGATGGACATGCCGAGGAAGGCGACCGAGACCGTCTCGGCGATGCGGGTCGGCTCGTCGTGGAGGACGAAGAAATTACCCGCGCCATTCTCCAGGGTGCTTCCAGTGGAGGTGACGAGATCGCGCACGAGTTCGTCCCAGGGCGTGTTCAGCTCCACCTGCCGGCGGATCCACTGGTAGTAACTCCACATCGGCTGCTCGGGCAGTTTGTCGCCGTTGACGAGGAGCAGGTCGCTCCATTTGTAAGCCCAGAAATCCACGAACTCCGGCCGCGCGAGGAGCGTGTCGATGAGATGATCGCGCTTGTCCGGCGTGGTCTCGGCGAGGAAGGCGCGCGTCTCCTCCGGCGTCGGCAGCACGCCGATGGTGTCGAGCGTGACGCGGCGGATGAACTCGGCATCCGTGCTGCGATCCGACGGCGGGAGATTCAACTCGCGGAGCTTTTCCACCACTCGCTCGTCGATGAAGTTGCGCGGCTTGAAGGCTGCGAAGGTCGCGGCGTCCACGGGCTGTTCGTAAGGCGCGGTGACAGTCGCGATGGCCAGCCGGCTCAGATACCACGCGGTGATCGTGCCTTCGCCGTGCCCGACGACTTTCACCACGCCGTTGTCATCCACCGGGGCGACCGCGGTGTTGCCGGCCGTGTATTTCGCCCAGCGCGTGACGTCTTCGTGATGTCCGTCGTTAAAGAACGCCGTGACTTTGAAGTGCTGCGTCTGGTTCGGCTTCAGCGCGACGTGCGTGGGCGAGACTTCGATGCGTTCGATCTGCGCGTCCTTCGGCGAAGGCGGCGGCGCGCCCTGTGCGATCCATTCCGAGAGGATCGCGTATTCGGGGGAGTCGGGTTTGAACTTTTCGCCGCCCTTGTGCGGGATGGCTTTCGTGGCCTTGAGGAGCAGCAGGCTGCGCGCGGGATCATCGAGCGACACGCGTCGGCCGAGGGAGGATCGGGTGATGGTGAGGTAATCCCCCTCGTCATCATAGCCGCGCAGAGAGAGCCTGAATCCACCCTGGCCCGCGGCCGAGCCGTGACACGCGCCGCTGGAGCAGCCGGCTTTTGCGAGGATCGGCTGCACTTGATTGCGAAACGACGGCCCTTCCGCCGCGGTGAGTGAGGCCGCGGCGAGCAGCCATAGCAAAGCAGGACGCAACATGATCAAAACAGCTCCTTGATGTGTTCGAACCCGCGATCGATCAGCGGAAATGGGCGCCCCTGCGGTCCGGGCAGCTCCGTCTCCAGATCGATGCCGAGCGAGTGATAGATCGTCGCGACGACATTAGCCGGCGTCGCGGGATGCTCCGCGGGATAGCCACCGATCTCGTCGCTCTTGCCGACCACGCGCCCGCCCTTCACGCCACCACCGGCGAAGCCCACGGTCCACACCCCCGGCCAGTGATCGCGTCCGCCGGCGGGGTTCACCTTCGGCGTGCGGCCAAACTCGGCGAGATTGCAGACCATCGTGTTGTCGAGCATGCCGCGCTGCGCGAGGTCTTCGATCAGCGCGCTGTAACCCTGGTCGTACATCGGCGCCACGAGATCGCGCATGCCTTCGATGCTGGTGAAGGGTTTGCTGCCGTGGATGTCCCAGGTGATCTCGTTGAAGACGGTGATGAAAGTATTCACCGTGACGAAACGCACCCCGCGCTCGACGAGCCGCCGCGCGAGCAGACAGCACTGGCCGAAGCGATTCATTCCGTAGCGTTCGCGCACGCTCATGGGCTCCTTTTCCAGCGCGAAAGCCTCGCGCGCGGCGCTGCTCGTCATCAGGCGATAGGCATCGGCGAAGTTCGTATCCATCAGCTTCGCCGCCTCGCTCGCCTCGAAGTTTTTCACCGACTCATCCACGAGCTGCCGCAGCTCGCGCCGCCGCTGGAGCCGCACCTCGGTGATTTCCTTTGGCGGCAAAAGATCGGGCACCTTGAAGTCCTTTGCCGAGGGATCGGCATTGAGCACGAAAGGATCGTAAGTTTTCCCGAGGAAACCTGCATCCTGGCCGTGCGGCAGGTTGCCGCCGGTCGGCCCCATCGGCTCCGGCAGGATCACATGCGCGGGCAACTCGGTGCGCCGTCCTTTCAAGAACTCCAGCGCGCAGCCCGCGTGCGGCGTGTTGATTCCCCCGCTGAAAAGCCGCCCGGTCTGCATCATCTGGTGGCCGGTGTCATGCACCGCCGCCGCGGTGTGATAGACGCTGCGCACGAGCGAAAACTTGTCCGCGAGCTTCGCCATGTGCGGGAAGATCTCGGTGAGCTGGATGTCCGGGTTGTTCGTCTTGATCGTCTTGAACGGCCCGCGAATTTCCCGCGCCGCGTCGGGCTTCGGGTCCCACGTGTCGATCTGGCTCGGCGCACCGAGATTGAAAATCATGATGCACGCGCGCTCGTCCTTCGACTTGTCCACGGCGCCCATGGCCTTCAGTCCATTGAAGAGTGGGAGGGAAAGTCCGAGCGCGCTGAGCGTGCCGGCCTGGAGAAAGTCGCGTCGTGAAACGCCATCGCAGGTGGTGATGGAACCCTTGGCGGAGAATTTGAACATGGCGGGAGTGGTTGGTTTTGACCGAAGAGTCATTCCTCCCGTGCTGAAGGTCTTAGGCCGCCAGCGGGAGGAGCGGTGACAACGCCGCGACTCTGGACCACCTCCGTGGGAAAAGAAATGGAGCGAAAAGGAAACAGAGTTGTATTATCCCGCCATGCGCCCTCGCAACGAGCCGACCGCCCTCGCCGTCTCGCTCTTCGCCACCCCGAGCGCGCTGCACACGGAACTTTTCTACACGGTCGTACGCGCCGGCCACCTCCTCGGCGGACCGGATCACCACATCCAGCGCGACCACTATCCCGGGCACGAGATCATCCTCTGCCTGCGCGGGCGCGGCTTCACGTCGGTCGGCGCGCGCCGGCATCACGTCCGCGCGAAGCAACTCGTCTGGACCCACTGCCACCGTCCGCACGAGCACGGAGCCGTCGCGAGCGATCCGTGGGAATTGTTTTGGATTCGCATCGAAGGGCCCCGGCTGGATCGGATCGCCGAAGTGCTCGGCGTCGAGGAGGCGCCGGTCTTTGTCGGATTCGACTTCGCGGCGGCGGTCTCGCTTTACCGGGAAATCTTCGCGCTCGTGCAAGAGCAGCGTGCTGAAGCGCCGGCGCTGATCCATGCCGCGCTGGCCCGGCTTATCGCGCTCCTTTTCACCTGCCGCCAGGCCCAGTCGCCCGCGGAGCCCCAGTCGCCGCCAGCGCTCCAGCGGGCCATCGAGCAGATGAAGCTTTTCTATTTCAAGAAACAGCGCGTCGCCGAACTCGCCGCACTCTGCGGTATGAGCGAGTCACATTTCACCCGGCTCTTTCGCGCGGCCTTCGGCACCACGCCGATCGACTGGCTGCGCCGCGAGCGGATCAACCAGGCCAAACGCCGCCTCGCCGAAACCACCGACGCAATCAAGGAAATCGCCGCGCAAGTCGGCTACGGCGATTACTACTTTTTCAGCAAGGATTTCAAGAAACTCACGGGAGTGCCGCCCCGCGAATATCGACGGCGCGAGGCGGCGCGGAGCGGGGAGGGGTGCGCGCGCAGCGCGGCAGCGAAAAAAAGTCATCCTGAGCTTGCGAAGGACCTCTGACTTCCGCGGGCGGAGGTGGGGCGGAGCGGGCGTCACCATGCTCCGCACCGCCGCTGCCCGCGAAAATCAGTGGTCCTTCGCAAGCTCAGGATGACTTTTTTCGATGCGGCGCTGCGCGTCAGTTCGGTCCGCTCCGTACGTGCGAACGACTTTCCCCTTCACCCTCTCGCCGATCGCGCATCACCATAGCGCCGCTCATGCGCCTTCGCCGACCGCTGCTTTTTCTTCTCGCCCTCTCCGCGGCTCTCGCCGTGCGCGGAGCCGAGCCGGCCGATCATCCGGTGCTCAAGGGCGTGACGCCGGTGGACAATCCCGCGGAGGCGGCGGCACGGCTCGCGGTGGCGCCGGGCTTGCGCGCGGACCTGTGGGCGGCGGAACCCGATTTGGAAAACCCGGTAAGCTTTGCGTTCGATGAACACGGACGGTGTTTTGTCACGGAGACGTTTCGCCGGAAAAGCTCGGCGCTCGACATTCGCCCACACCAGCCGTGGCTGCGGCAGAGTCTCGCGATGCGCTCGGTTGCCGATCGCCTCGCGTTCCTGCAGGGCGCGTTCACGGATCAAAAGGCGGCGCCGTTTCTCGGACTGGTGGATCGCGACAAAAACGGCCGCCTCGACTGGCGCGATCTCGCCGTGGAGAGCGAACGCATTCGCCTCCTCGAAGACCGCGCGGGCGGCGGCCGCGCGGATCACTCGGAGATTTTCGCCGATGGGTTCAACACTGCCGTGACCGGCATCGGAGCGGGCGTGCTCGCGCGGGGTGGCGACGTGTTTTTCACCTGCCTGCCGGATCTCTGGCGGCTGCGCGGCGGGCAGCGAGAGGTGGTGCTCAGCGGCTTCGGCGTCCACATCACCTACAGCGGGCACGATCTGCACGGGCTCATTTTCGGGCCGGATGGAAAGTTGTATTGGACGGTGGGCGATTGCGGCGCGCGGGTCGTGACGAAGGAAGGCCGCGTGCTCGACGTGGCGGACACGGGCGCGGTGTTTCGCGCGAATCCCGATGGCACCGAATGCGAGATCGTGATGCGCGGGCTGCGCAATCCCGAGGAGCTGTGCTTCAACGATCTGGGCGACCTCTTCACCGCCGACAACAACGCCGACGGCGGCGATCTCGCGCGCTGGGTTCAGGTGGTGGAAGGCGGAGATGCCGGCTGGCAGATCGGCTGGCAGGGCTTGCCCGGCCTCGGTGCGTGGATCGGGGAAAAGCTCTGGTCGCCCGAGGTCGCGCGCACGGCGCTCGCGCTGGTGCCGCCGCTCGGCTCGATCGGGCACGGTCCGGCGGGCGTCGCCTTTTATCCCGGCACCGGCCTGCCCGAGGTGTGGCGTGAACATTTTTTCGTCTGCGATTTTCCCGGCGGGGTGCGCGCCTTCACGCTGGAGCCGCAGGGTGCGAGCTACAAAATGAACGCGCCCACGCTGGCGCTCCACGACAACGGCTACGAGCTGCGGAACAAGCTGGCGTGGGGCTTTTACCCGACGGACGTGGACTTCGGCGTCGAGGGCGGCGTGTCCGTGCTCGACTGGGTGCGCGACGAGCAAAAGCCCGGCAAGGGCCGCATCTTCCGGCTGCACGATCCGGCGACGGACGCGAGCGCGATCGTCCGCGAGACGAAGCGATTGCTCGGCGAGGGGATGTCGGCGCGGACAGCGGTGGAACTCGCGATTCTTCTCGGCCACGCGGATCGGCGGGTGCGGATGGCGGCGCAATTTTCGCTCGTGGAAAAGGCCGAGACGGCGTCCCTGGAACTCGTCGGCCACAAGGGAGAAAGCCGGCTCGCACGGCTGCACGCGGTTTGGGGACTCGGGCAACTCGGGCGCAAGTCGGCGGCAGTGCTCACGCCGATCGTGGGGCTGCTCCAGGACGAAGATCCCGAAGTCCGCGCGCAAACGGCGAAGGTGCTCGGTGAGGCGCGGGCCGCCGCGGGTGCGGCGCCGCTGATCGCCGCGCTCGGGGACGCGGCGCCGCGGGTGCGGTTTTTCGCTGCGATCGCGCTAGGCAGACTGGGCACGGCCGCGGCGGTGCCGGCGCTGCTCGCGATGCTGCGCGAGAATGGTGACCGCGACGCATTCCTCCGCCACGCGGGAGTGATGGGCCTCGCGGGATGCGGCGATCTGCCGGCGCTGCTCGCTGCGGCCGATGATCCGTCGGACGCGGTCCGCGCCGGCGTGCTGCTCGCGCTCCGGCGGCAGGGCCACGCCGAGATCGCGCGCTTTCTCCACGATGCAAATCCGCAGCTCGTCCTCGAAGCCGCGCGGGCGATTTACGACGCGCCCATCGAGCCCGCGATGCCGCATCTCGCGGCGCTCACCGCGCAGCACGCGCTCGCCGCGCCGGTGATCCTTCGCGCGATCAATGCAAACTACTTCCTCGGCGACGCGGCCTCCGCCGATCGCCTCGCCTCGCTGGCCGAAAGCGCGGCGCCGGAAGTCTTGCGGGTGGAAGCAATCGAGGCGCTCGGCCAGTGGAATCAAGCGCTCGGGCGCGACCGTTTCCTTGGATTGTGGCGGTCGTTGCCGGTCGCGCGCGATTCACGAGCGGCGGCGGTGGCGCTGACGCGCGTTATTTCCTCCCTGCTCGCGCGGCAGGCCGGCGATCGGGTGCGGCTCGCGGCGGTGACTGCGACGGCTTTGCTCGAGCTGCGGGAGGCGGACGTCGCGCTCACCTCCATCGCTGGCGATTCCGCGGCGGGCAGTCCGCTGCGCGTGGCCGCGCTCCAGGCGCTGGCGGCGATGTCTTCGCCGCGGACGGCGGAGGCCTTGAGCGCTGCGCTGGCCGATGCCGATCCGGCGCTGCGCGCCAGGGCGGTGGAGATCGAAGCCCGGCTCGATCCGGAGAAGGCGGTCGAGTCCGCGGCAAATGCGTTGAAAGCCGGCAGCCTCGAGGAAAAGCAGAACGCCCTGCGCACGCTTGCCACGATCGGCGGCAAGGCGGCGGAGAAGCAGATTGGCAAATGGCTCGACCGCTATTCCGCCGGCGAGGTGCCACCGGCGATGCACCTCGATTTGTTTGAAGCTGCGGCGAAGTTCGGCGGGATGAAGCCGAAGCTCACGGCGATCGAGGCGGGGCGCGGAACGGGCCGGCTGGGACCGTGGCGCGAGTGTTTGCAAGGCGGCGACGCGGCTCGCGGCAGGCAGATCTTTTCCGAAAAGGCGGAAGCCGGCTGCCTGCGCTGCCACCGGGTCCGCGGGCTCGGCGGTGAAGTGGGGCCGGACTTGAGCACGATCGGCGCGCGGCTCGATCGCGTCGGCATTTTGAAGTCCATCCTCTTTCCCAATGATCTGATCGCCACGGGATACGAGAATGCGCTGCTCACGTTGAAAGATGGGACGCAGGTCGTGGGCACGGTGTCTGCCGAAGATGCGCGGAGCGTGACGGTGCGCGCGCTCACGGATGGGAAGATCGCGAAGATCGCGGCGGCGGACATCGCGCAGCGCACGCGCCTTCCCTCGCCCATGCCCGAGGGACTCGGCGCGGTGCTCGGCAAGCGCGACCTGCGCGATGTCGTGGAGTTTCTCGCCGGACTGAAATAGCAGCCGACGTGAGGACGCTCTCACTTCCGCGGCTGGGAGCAGTCAGAGCCTCCTTACGTCGGCTGCTACGAAGTGCTAGGTTGCACCGCGAGTCGCGCGCATGAAAATCTCGCAACGAAAAATCCCGCGGATCGTCTTCGACGAATTCCACAGCGAGAGCTGGTCGGTCTCCGCCGAGCGGGCGAGGGAGATGCAGCCTTCCGATCCTGCGAATGCCTCCTACGAACGCGCGGCGGTGGCGCTGGCGGCGCGGGATTTTGTGGTCGCGAGGAATCTCGACGCGCCTGTCGATGCCGTGCTCCTCGCGGGAGCCGACGTGCTCGCGCTGCTGCATCCGTGCGATGCGAAATGGGAGCGCACGACTTCCCGCAATTCGCCCGCGCTCGCCGCCGATGAGATCGCCGCGGTGCAGGAGTTCGTGCGCGCGGGCGGCGGGTTGCTCGTCATCACCGAAAACGAGCACGACAAATACGGCGACAATCTCAACGAACTGCTCGCGCCGATGGGCCTGCGGATCGAGAACGGCGTGGCCTTCGACCGCACGGCCTGCGCGGCGGGCAATCCGGAGTGGGTGCTCGGCGAGCCCGTGGAGAGCGATGGGTTCGCGCCGCGCGCGCGGCAGGCGTGCTTTTACCGCGCGGGCTGGGTGACGGCGGAAGGTCCCGCCAGCGTGGTTTGGCGCACGACAGCAAAGGCCTTTCCTCCCGCGGCTGGGTTGATCGCCACCGCCAGGTTCGGCGCCGGGCGCGTCGTGGTGGTGGCCGATTCGAACCTCTTCGGCGACGAGCGTCTCGAGGCGTTCGATCATCTCCCGCTCTGGCTCGATCTTCTTTATTGGTGCGCCGCGCCGGCCTTCGCTCGAGCGGGCTCCGAGGCTCCGCGTGCCTCGGCGGTGACAGCGCCGGCGTGGCTCGCGCTCAAGGCCGCAATCAATCGGCTCCGCGGCTGGCAGGCCGCGGATGGCTCGGTGCCCGCGGTGCACGGCGCGGAGGCGACGGCACTGCTCGCCGGGACGCTCGGGAGTCTCGCGGAATTGCAGCCACTCTTTCCCCATCAGGAGGAGTATTTCGCGGCGCTCGACCGCGACTTCCGCGCGTGGATGGACGGAGGATTGTTGAAGCCGGATTTCGGAGCCTCACTCGCGGCGTTTCATCCCGAGCGGCACCGGCGCGACGGCATCGAGCATCTCGTGCTCTTTCCGCTCTATACCCCGAATGCATCGAGCGAGACGCGCTGCGAGGCGCTGCTCATCCGCACGCCCTGGCCGGAGTGGCTGGCCGCGATCGAGCGCGGGGGATTTCGCAACGCGAAGTTCGTGCCCGGTCATCTGGTCGATTTCACCGACGGCTACGCGAGTGAATGCGCGGTGCTTTTTCCCGAGACGGTGTCGCTGGCGAGCCAGCCGACGAATCACTTCGGGGTGATCTTCTGCGACCGGGAAGCGCGGCGGCTCCAGGCCTGCGCGCGGCGGGCTGCGGAAGCGGTGAGCCTCGCGCTGCATCCCGAGCTGGAATGCTGGCTCAGTTCGCTCGCGCTCATCCAGGACACCACGGCGCTCTGGGATCTCATTCACGACCGCTCGCACAGCCTCGGCGAACTGCCGTTCGATCCCTTCATGATCCGGCAGCGCGCGCCTTTCTGGATGTACGGGCTGGAGGAATTGCGCGTCGATCTGCGGAGCTTCGGTGAAGCGGCGCAGCTCGCGGCGGAGGGGTTCCCCTTCGCGCGCTACGTCTGCTGGGCCATCCTGCTCGATCGCATCTTCCGCTTTCCCATCACCGGCACGCGCGTGCGGAACTACGACGCGCTCGGCGGCCAGCTCCTTTTCTCCTACCTGCATCAAAAGGACGTGCTCCTGTGGCGCGATAACCGGCTGACCGTCTGCTGGGATGCGCTCGATGCCGGGGTCGCCGGCCTCCGCGAGGAATTGACCGCGCTCTACAAGCTCGCCGCCGATTGCTCGAAGATGAATTTCTGGCTCTGCGCGCACGACCTCATCGCCCGTTACGTGCGGCCGAACGTGGCTTCGCAATGGAAGGCCGACACGCGCGCGATCACGGATGAAGATGACGTGAAACGCTGGCTCGGCCTGGTGCATCCCGACGAATTCCCGCTCGGAAATTTTCACCTCAATCTGCTGCGCAAGCTGAAGTAGCGCGCTTGCCGCGGTGCCCTGCACCATTAGTCTGGCGGCCGATGATCCCCCTGACCGTTGCTAAAATCATCCGCTGGATTTTGTGCGTCGTTTGCCTGGCTGGCGGGTGCAGCGCGGCGGAAGTTCTGACCCACCCGCAGGTCGATGGATTGACCAGCACGAGTGCGACTGTCCGCTGGCACACGGAAGTCCCGACGGGCACTCGCGTTCACTATGGACTTCAGCCGAACCAACTCACGAAATCGGTCGAAGGCGAAGTCACGGTGCTGCACGAGGTGGTGCTCAATGGTCTGCAACCTGGCACCGCCTACTACTTCGCCGTCGGCACCGCGCGAAAGGTGCTCGCGACAGGCCAGTTCACCACATTGTCATCGCCGACGGGCGTCCGTTCGCCGGTTTCAACCTCGCCGGTTGAAAAGGCCCGTTCCTTGATCGAACGCTGGTTTGGCACGGCTCCCACGGTCTCGGCGCCCACCCCGGCTTCCGTCAGCGAGCGAGTTCCCACAGCGAGGGCGACGTGGGGAAACCCCGCCAGCCTTCAGGATCACTTTGATCGGCACGGCGCGGATTTCGGCGCGAAGTCACCGGAGGATTACGCGGCGCAGGCGTGGCGCTTCCGCCAGCGGGCGCGCACCGGGGGATTGCTGGTGAAGGTGGACGCCGAAGGGGTGCAAAGGGTTTTCGATCCGGGGACGGGCGCATTTGCCGCTTACAATCGCGACGGCACCACAAAGACCTTCTTCAAGCCCGGGAGCCGCGATTACTTCGCCCGCCAGCCCGGCCAGCCAGTGAAAGCCGTGTCCCCATGAAACATCATTCCTGCCCCGTCTGCGGCTGGCCCGCCTTGCGCGAAGCTCCTCGCACGAAATCCGGCGGCGGTTCCTATGAGATCTGCCCCTCGTGCGGATTTGAATTCGGCGTCTCCGATGATGACGCCGGCCACACCTATGCGAACTGGCGCAAAGCGTGGATGAAACGCGGCATGCCCTGGTCGAGCACGAGCCAGCGGAAACCGGCGAAGTGGGATCCCGCCCGCCAGCTCGGAGAAAACCGGACCTGACGCCGGAGGCGCTCCGCCGCACGCGGGCAATGGGCCGGTGATCGTCGCCCGCCGGAAGCAATCCTTTCGCTCCCCGCCTAACCCCGACTTTCCTTTTGGTAGTAGCGATAACGCCGGACGATGTCTTCGACGTAGCGCCGGGTGGTGGGATAGTCGATGGCGGCACGGAGGTCCTCCGCGGTCGCGTTTTCCCCGAGGTCGGTGGTGGCGATCCAGCGATAGACGTGAGTGCGGCCGGCGTTGTATTCGGCGAGGGCGAAGGGCACGGGGTCGGCCTTTGCCTTCCAGCGGGTGAGCGCCTTTTTGAGATACCAGACCCCGACCTCGACGTTGGTTTTTGCGTCGAAGAGATCGGTCGGCACGAAGGTCTCGATCTTCTCCGCGGTGGCCCAGTCGCTCGCAGCGCCCTCGCCCACCTGCATGAGCCCGCGCTCGCCGCGGGTTCCCATTTTGTCCGGCCGAAACGCGCTCTCGCGCCAGACCACGGCCTTCACGAGCAGCGGGTCGATACCGTGCTTGCGTGCGGTGTCGAAGATCAAGGCGTCGTAATCGGAAAAGCGGCCGGCCGCGCGCCACGATTCGAGCGTGTAGAGCGGATCGGCCGAACGCCAAAGCAGGAGGCTCGCGGCCGTGAAGGCGGCGAGAGCGAGCGCGAAAAGAAACCGCTTGAGGAAGCCGGACATGGGCAGAGCAATGAACCTGCGCGCGGGGAAAACTTCGACAAAAATCAGGGGGCAGGAGTCAGGAGTCAGAACACGCGCGCAGCGTTGTTTCTGACTTCTGACTTCTGACTTCCGTCCCCATGATCCTCGCAATGCCGAAATTCGCCCGTGTGCTTGTCGATGACTCCGCCGGGAAGTCATTTGTCTATGAGCTTCCCGAGGCGGTGGCGCCTGGGCTCCAGCCGGGGTCGCGGGTGCGGGTGCCGGTGCGCACGCGGACGGCGCTCGCGACGATCATCGGGCTCCTCGACGAGACCGATGTGCCGGGGGTGAAGCCGATCATCGACGTGGTCAGCGCGGAGCCGATCCTCAGCCCCGTGCTGCTCCGGCTCGGCGCGTGGATCGCGGATTATTACTGCTGCTCGATCGAGGCCGCGATGAAGGGCGTGCTGCCGCAGGTCATTCGCAAGGCGGAGGTGGGGCACAAGACGCAGCTCTTCGCGCGACTCGCGCGGCCCGTGGAAGAGGAGGAGCTCGCGGCACTGGAAAGGAAGGCGCCCTTGCAAGCGGCAGTCGTGCGCCACCTCGCGGCGGCGGGCGAGGCAGAGGCGGTGACGCAGCTCATGGAGAAGTGCGACGCCACGCATCAAGTGGTGACGGCGCTGGTGAAGAAGGGGCTGGTCGTGACCGAGGCGGCAAAGGTCGAGCGCGATCCTCATCAGAATGAAACGTTCGTCGCGGCGGGGCCACTGGAGATGAATGCGGAGCAGCTCGCCGTCTTTGATCGGGTCAAGGCGGCGCTCGAGGCGGCAAATCCGAAATCCGAAATCCGAAATCCGAAATCGCCCCTGCCCATCCTGCTTCACGGCGTGACCGGGAGCGGGAAGACGGAGATCTATCTCCAGGCGATCCAGCTCGTCCTCGAGCGCGGACAGACGGCGATCATGCTCGTGCCGGAGATTTCACTCACGCCGCAGACTGTGGAGCGTTTCAAGTCGCGCTTTGCGGCGACCCAGCACGAGGTCGCGGTGCTACATTCGCACTTGAGCGAAGGCGAGCGCCACGACGAGTGGCACAAGATCCGCGACGGTCGCGCGCGGATCGTGATCGGCGCCCGCTCGGCGATCTTCGCGCCGTGCACGAACCTCGGCCTGATCGTCGTGGATGAGGAGCACGACAATTCCTACAAGCAGGAGGAGACGCCGCGGTATCACGGCCGCGATCTCGCAGTGCTCCGCGCGAGCATGGAGCGATGCGCCGTGCTGCTCGGCAGCGCGACGCCTTCACTGGAGAGCTTTCACAATGCGCAGCTCGGGAAGTATGAACTGCTGCGGATGCTCCTGCGCGTGGACGACAAGAAGATGCCTTACATCCGCGTGATCGACCTGCGCATGGAGTCGAAAAAATTCAGCGCGATCCTCTCCGAACGGCTGATCACCGCGATCCATGCCCGACTCGAAAAACGTGAGCAGACGATCCTCTTCCTCAACCGCCGCGGCTTCTCGACCTCGCTGATCTGCGCGCCGTGCGGGCACGTCTGCGAGTGCCCGAACTGCTCGGTCGCGCTCACCTTCCACCGCGCGGCCAATCGCATCGTCTGCCACATCTGCGGCTACCAGGCGGTCGCGCCGGCGAAGTGTCCGGCCTGCGCGGCGCCGGGAATCAAGTACTCCGGCACCGGCACGGAAAAGGTCGAGGACGCGGTGGCGAAGCTGTTTCCCAAGGCGGTGGTCAAGCGCATGGACGCGGACGCGATGCAGAAGCGCGATGCCTACCGCGAGACGCTCGGCGCATTCCGCACCGGGAAAATCGACATCCTCGTGGGCACCCAGATGATCGCGAAGGGCCTGCACTTTCCAAACGTCACGCTGGTCGGAATCGTCAACGCGGA
>JANOAZ010000035.1:0-1559 GCA_031411395.1 Chthoniobacteraceae bacterium | reverse complement strand
CAAAACCGCTGGTGAGCTACCATGAGCACAACGAGGCGAGGCGCACCGCCGAGTTCATCGACCAGCTCGCGGCGGGAAAAAAGATCGCCATCATCAGCGACGCCGGGCTTCCCGGCATCAGCGATCCCGGCCATCGGATTCTCCGCGCGTGCCAGGCGCGCGGGCTGCCCTACACCGTGCTCCCCGGCGCGAGTTCCGTCCTCACGGCGCTGGTCGGCTCGGGCTTTGATGCGACGAAGTTTTACTATGCGGGGTTTCTCCCGGTGAAAAGCGGGGGCCGCGAACGTGACCTCCGCGCGGCTGGCGCACGGGAGGAAACGACCGTCTTTTTCGAATCGCCGCACCGCATCGTGAAGACGCTCACGGCCGCAACCACGCTGCTGCCGGAACGCCAATTGTGCGTCGCGCGCGAACTCACGAAGACCTTTGAGGAATACCGGCGCGGCACCGCCGCCGAACTGCTCGCCCACTACACCGCGCACCCGCCAAAGGGCGAGATCGTGCTGATCGTCGCCGGCCTCGACTGATGAACGCAAACCCCATGTCCGCGCTCCGACTGCTGCTCCTTCTTTCCGTGCTGTCTTTCACCGCGTGCACCGACCCGCGGAGCACTGCGAGCTCGCGCCTCCGGCACGCGGATGTCGCGGAACTCCGCTCCGATGTCGCCAAGCTTTGCACGCGCCTGTTCCTCTCACCGGGTTCCGCCATGGTCGCGGTCCGCCCGGAGATGTGGCCCGCCAGCACCCTCAAACTCCGCCCGCTTCGCCTGAACCTCTACCGTGACGGCCTGGCCGTCACGGTCCAGGCTGAACCCGGTTTCGAATACGGAATCCACATCGCCCCCACAGGCCATTCAGAGCCGCCGAAATCCACCGCTCGCACGCAATACGAGAAGCTCCAGGACGGCATCTGCTACTTCGTTCAAAAGCGGTAAATCCCACCGCCAAACGAAAAACCCCGGCTTGCGCAATTGGAGTGCGCAGCCGGGGTTTTCGTAAAATGATGCGCAGCGTCTAGCTCGCGGAAGCGACGGGATCCACGTTGATGCGGCGGCCGCCCTTGTCGAAGCGGACCTTGCCGTCCACGAGCGCCCAGATCGTGTAGTCGCGGCCGAGGCCGACATTCTTGCCCGGCTGGAATTTCGTCCCGCGCTGCCGGACGATGATGTTGCCGGCGACGACGACTTCGCTGCCGTATTTTTTCACGCCCAGCCGCTTGCTGACGCTGTCGCGGCCGTTCTTGACGCTTCCCTGACCTTTCTTATGAGCCATAAAATTGAGTGGTTGAGTGTGGTGTTAAAAAATTAACCGATGGCAGTGACCTTCACTTTCGTGAGGCGCTGGCGGTGGCCGACCGTGCGGTGGTAGCCCTTGCGGCGCTTGTAGCGGTAGGCGAGCAGCTTCTCGCCTTTCTCTTGTGCGAGGATTTCGCCCGTCACGGAGATGCCCTTCAAGTCGCCGCCGACCTTGATGCCGGCACCTTCGCCGGTGAGGAGCACCTCGTTGAACGTGACGGAAGTTCCGACTTCGCCCTCGAGTTTTTCGATGGTGAGCGTATCG
>JANOAZ010000034.1:0-5728 GCA_031411395.1 Chthoniobacteraceae bacterium | reverse complement strand
ACCGGTTCGTCGCAGACGATGAACTTCGGCTTCACCGCGAGCGCCCGGGCGATGCCGATGCGCTGGCGCTGGCCGCCGCTGAATTCATGCGGGTAACGCTCCATCATCTCGGGCTTGAGCCCGACCTGTTTCATCAACTCGGCCGCGCGCTCGCGGCGGGCCGCGCGGTCCATCGTGGGAAAGTGAATCTCCAGCGCCTCGCCGACGATCTGGAAAATGGTGTGACGCGGATTGAGCGAACCGAACGGATCCTGGAAGATCATCTGCATCTCCCGGCGCAGCGGGCGGAACTCGCCCTCGCTCATCGGCAGCACATCGCGACCTTCAAAAAGAATCTGCCCGCTCGTCGCCGCCACCAATTTCAGGATCGTCTTGCCGATCGTGGATTTCCCGCTGCCGCTTTCGCCCACGAGGCCGACCGTGGTCCCCGACTCGATGGAAAAGCTCACGTCATCGACCGCCTTGATGTCGTCGACATGCCGGCGGAAAACCCCGCCGGTGACCGGAAACCAGGTGCGGAGATTTTTGACTTCGAGAAGCGGCATCGCTGGTCCTATAGCAGCCCTGTCGAGCCGCTGCGAGTGCTCACTTGCCGAAGCGTCTGCCGGTGATCGCCCGCCCGAGACTCTGGGGGGAGCCCAATGGCGGCTTGCGAAGGATATCCCTCTTCTGTGGCTCCTCACCGCGCGTCAAAACGACTTCCAGGCGTGCCGCCTTACGTCCCTCCCGCGCCCTTCTCGCACCACCGGCGCCACATCGTGCGATAGGCGGCTTCGACATTGCGGGCGAGCCGCCCCGCGTCGAGCAAGGGAGACGCTTCCATCCGGCTGCGGAGCGACGCGCGCAGTGAGCCGAGGCGAGGGAGATCGCCCGCCAGGTTCACCGCCACGCGCACGTATTCCTCCACCGAACTGACCGCCATCTCCGGCAGCCCCACGTTGGAGAGCAGGCTCAATCCCGCGCGACCGAGACTGAACTTCCCGACCAGTGCGATGACCGGCACACCCATCCAGAGTGCGTCGCAGGTCGTCGTCATTCCGTTGTAGGGAAAGGTGTCGAGCGCGATGTCGATCGCGTCGTAACGCCGGAGGAAGTCCCCCTGCGACCGCCCTTCACCAGCCGCGATATAGTCGTGAAAATCGAGCCGCTGCGGATCGACCCCGCGCTCGCGGAGGAAGTCGCCCGCCCATTTCCGATGACTGCCGGACTTCGTCAGGAGCACGAGCCTCGATCCCGGGACGGCCCGCAGGATCTGCGTCCAGACCTCGAGCACGCGTTCGTTGATTTTGCAGAAGTTGTTGAACGATCCGAACGTGATGTGCCCGGCGCGCAAGGCTGGCAGCCCGGCGACGGCGGGATACCCGGCGGGCGGTTCGTAGCACGACCAGCAATCGGGAAGTCGAAAGGGCGTTTCCAGCGAAGCCGCCGACTCGGCGCCGGGCGGTTCGAGAAAGGAATCGGTGAGCCGATAGTCGATCGTCTCGAGACCGGTCGTGCCGGGATACCCCAGCCACGAAACCTGCACCGGCGCCGGTTTGCGGGCAAAGACACCCAGCCGGTTGTCCGAGGTGTGCAGGCTGAGATCGACGAGGATGTCGATCCGATCCGCGCGGATCTGAGTGGCGATCTGCTCGTCGGAAAGATTCGCGAGTTCGCGCCACAGGTCCGCCCGGGCCACGAACCGCTCGCCCACCGCGTCCCGCTGGCACCCCGAATAACAGACGAGTTCGAACTGCGCGGGGTCGTGCCGCTCGAAGACCGGGAGGAGCGCGCGACCGACCACATGGTCGCGGAAATCCGGGGAGATGTAGCCAATTTTCAAACGCCGCTCCGGGGAGCGGTCGTTGGCGTGGGGCTGGTGTTGCGGCTTGAGCGGGTCGAGGTGCAGGCGATTCCACCTGCGCTGCTCGGCGTCGATCGTCGAAGGCTCCGTATCCGGATCAAAAAAGAGCGTGAGGATGAGATTACTGTGCACTTCGAGGCTCGCCGGGTTGAGTTCGAGGCTGCGCCGGTAGGCCGCGATCGAAGCTGCGAGCAACCCCTGATCCTTGAGGGCGACCGCGAGATTGTTGACCGTGACCGAATCGTTCGGCGCGATCGCGATCGCGGCGCGGTAGATTTCGATCGCCGCGTCCGTGTCCCCGATTTCCTTCAAGAGATTGCCCAGGTTTGTCAGGATGGCGGCGTCCGTGGGGCGCCGCTGCAACTCGGAGCGGTAGAGCGCAATGCCCGCGTCGATCTGCCCGGACGCCGCGAGGGCGGTGCCAAGATTCAGCGCGCAGGCGGGGTAATCCGGATCCAACTGCAAGGCGGTGCGATAGGCCTCGACCGCCAGCAGCCAGTGGCGCTGGCTGGTGCGGACGATGCCGACGTTATACCAAGCGCCGGCATTGCGCGGCTCGAGCCGGATGGCCTCGGCGTACGCCGCCAGTGCCCGCTCATATTCGCCGAGGTCGATCAGGAGCGTGCCGAGATTGTTGTGATACCGGGCGATGCCCGGATTCATCGCGATCGCCCGCTCGATCATTTCCTGGGCCGGGCCAAGGCGCCGTCCATGAAAGGCCACGAGCCCGAGCAGATGCACCAGATCGGGATTCTGCGGTTCGGCCTGGATGAGTTGCCGGTAGAGCTGCTCCGCCTCCGCGAAGCGTCCGGAGCGATGATGCTCCATGGCGAGGTCGAGCGCTTGCTGGAGGGTAAGGTAGGACATCAGATGAGGAGCGGATGAAGCATCGGGCGCGGCCCCGCGTCAACTCGCACACCAGCGGCGCCACATCGTGCGCCACGCCGCCTCCACATTGCGCGCGAGCGACTCCGCATCGAGCAGCGGCGACGCCTCCATGCGACTGCGCAGCGAGGCGCGCAGTGCCGCCAGCCGCGCGCGATCCTTGGCCAGCGCGACCGCGATGCGGACGTATTCATTGGGGGAAGGCGCGGCGAGCTCGGGGAGGCCGAGATTTGAGAGCAGGCTGAAACTCGCGCGCGCGAGCGGAGTGCTCCCGCTCAGCGCCACCACCGGCACGCCCATCCAGAGCGAGTCGCAGGTCGTGGTCATGCCATTGTAGGGGAAGGGGTCGAGCGCGATGTCGATCTCGTGATAACGCCGGAGAAACTCGGCCTGCGGGCGCTCCTCCGCCGAGGGGACGTAGCGCAGGAACTCGATCCGCCGCGGGTCGATCCCACGCGCCTGGAGCAGGTCGCGCGTCTTCGCCTCATGGCTGCCGGCCTTGGCGAGGAGGACGAGCCGCGAACCTTCCACCGCATCGAGGATGCCCGCCCACCGATCCCACACGCGCGGGTTCATTTTGCAGAAGTTATTGAAGGACCCGAAGGTGATCCGGCCGCGGGTCGCCGCAGGCAGTTCGTTCACCGCCGGCGAATCGGGATGGCGGGCATAGCAGCACCAGCAGCCGGGCAGGAGGAAGGCGCCGGATGACGATCCATCTTCGAGAAAGCGATCCGTGAGATGATAGCCGATCGCCTCGAGCCCCGCGCTGCCGGGGTAGCCGAGCCACGACACCTGCACGGGCGCGGGCTTGCGGGCAAAGGTGAGAAGCGAGTTGTGCGCGGTGTGCAGCGCGAGATCGACGAGGATGTCGATGCCATCGGCGCGGACTTGCCCGGCGAGCTGCGCGGCGCTGACTTGATTCAAGTCCCGCCACCGGTCCGCACGAGCCTGGAAGCGGGCGGTGATGTGATCCGGCGCCGCCCCGGAGTAGCAGGTGAACTCGAAGCGCTCGCGATCGTGCGCTTCGAAAACCGGGAGGAGCGTCCGCCCGACGACGTGATCCCACAGATCGGGCGAGACGTAGCCGATCCGCAGCCGGCGCTCGGGCGATCGCTCGTTTGAATGCGGACGCCACTCGGCGCGGAGCGGTTGCGCGTGCCGCCGATCCCAGACGCGCTGCTCGGCGGCGATTTCCGCCGCGGGGCAGTCCGGGTCAAAGGTGAGCGTAAAGACCAGATTGCTGTGCGTCTCGGCGCCGTCGGGCTTCAGCGCGAGCGCGCGGCGAAAGGCGGCCAGCGCGGCGGCGATCTCGCCCTGGTCCTTGAGCGCGTTGCCGAGATTGCCCTGCGCGACGGGATCATTCGGCTCGATCCGCAGCGAGCACTCGTAGGCCTCGATCGCGGCATCGAGCTCGCTTTGATCGCGCAGCGCATTGCCGAGGTTTGTGGCGATCGCGGCCGAAGGCGGCAATCTCGCGAGAGCCTCGCGATAGAGCGCCACCGTCGCGGCGAGCTGCCCGGTCGCGGCGAGAGCGGTGCCGAGATTGAGGATCGCACTCGAGGAGTCAGGATGGAGCGCGAGCGCCCGCCGATACGCCACGACCGCCTCATCCCAACGCCGCAGCCGGCTCAGTGCATTGCCCAGATTGTAGTGCGCCGCGGCCAGCGTGGGATCGAGCCGCAGCGCGGTCTCCAGCGTCGCAATCGCCTCCTCGAAGCGCCCCATGTCGATCAGGGCGTTGCCGAGATTATTGTGAAAGCGCGGCACCGCGGGATTCATCGCGATCGAGCGCTGCATCAGTTCGATCGCCGGCTGGAACTGTCCCCGGCTGAAAGTCACGACCCCGAGCAAATGGACCGCTTCCACATTGGCTGGATCGATCGCGAGCAGTTGCCGGTAGATCGCATCCGCTTCGTCGAGCTGTCCCGCCGCGTGCCGCGCCCTCGCGTATTCGAGCGCTTGCTGGGGCGTGAGGTAGGACATCCCGGCATCTAACCATTTCGCGCGCACCCTGGCAGAAATTATTTACCGGACGCGCGTCGCCGCACACCTGACAACAACCGGGCGGTGGCGCCAGTCATTTGCCGGCTTCGCCATCTCGCCAGCGCACGTCGTGGGAAAGCATCGCATCCCCGTCGAACACGAACCACCCGTCAAAGCTCCCGCCCCGCAACGTCCGCGGCAGCCAGTGCCGGTCGTCGGCCCACATTTCATCAAAAGGAATCGCGTCCAAATCGAACCACAGCGGCGCGGCCTCGACCGTCTCGATCGGTTCGCCGTCAAAATCGCGCGCCACGAAAACCACGCATTGCAGGCTGTAGCCATCGATGAATTGGAAGTGCAAAACGCCGCGCTCCTCGATCTCCCGCGGCGTGACTCCGATCTCCTCCTGCGTTTCGCGGATCGCGGATTCGAGCGCGGTTTCGCCGGGTTCCACCTTGCCGCCCGGGCCGTTGATCTTGCCCGCGCCGAGGCCGCGTTTTTTGCGAATGAGCAGGACGCGACCGTCCTTGACGATGAAGCAAAGGTTGGCGCGTTCCCGCGGTGTCCATGTCGTCCAGTCGATCACGCCGCGCATGACACCCGACGGGGCGTTGCCACGCAAGCGCTACCCGCCGATCCGCTCGCTCGTTTCCGCCTTGAGCAGATCATCGATCGTCTCGCGCCGGGAGATCATTTCCACGCTGCCATCTTCCTCCAGCCAGAGCTGCGGAGCGCGGCCGATCGAGTTGTAATTCGAACTCATCGCCGCGCCATACGCACCCGCGTCGTGGATCGCGAGCAAGTCGCCGGCCTCGCAGTGCGGCAGGGCTCGCGGGACGAGGAGCTCGGTATCGTCGCGCGTGAAGACGTCGCCGCTCTCGCAGAGCGGGCCAGCCACGCAGACTTCCTCCAGGTCGCCCTCCTCGCGACCGACGACGCTGATGCGATGATAGGAGCCATACATCGCTGGGCGGACGAGATCGACGAATCCGGCATCGACCATGACGAACGTTTCGC
>JANOAZ010000033.1:0-1568 GCA_031411395.1 Chthoniobacteraceae bacterium | reverse complement strand
GGGGAGCAGGAGCAAGAGCAAGAGCAAGAGCAGGAGCGGCTGAGCCGCGAGGTTGGTTTAGCCGATGATGCCGAGGATGTCGTCTTCGCGCATGATGAGGAGGGTATCCCCGTCGATTTTGATTTCCGTGCCGCCGTATTTGGAGATCAGCACTTTGTCGCCTTTCTTGACGGTGAAGGGGATGATCTTGCCGTCTTCATCGCGCTTGCCGGTCCCGAGGGCGACGACTTCGCCTTCCTGGGGCTTCTCTTTGTGGGCGTCGGGGATGATGATCCCGCCTTTTTTGGTTTCTTGCGCTTCGAGCGGCTTTACGAGCACGCGGTCGGCGAGGGGTCGAACGTTGACTGCCATGATGTTATGTTTTCTGTGGTTTGTGGTTTGGTGTTTACGAATCGCCTAAATTAGCCGTCGGTCAGGGTAAGCTAACTTGAAAGCTAACTTCGGCGAAGTCGGTAAAGGGGTGTGACTTACTTCTTCTTGTCCTCGTCCACGACCTCGAACTCCGCATCGACGACGTCGCCGTCGGCCTTCTTCGTGGAGCCGGATTGAGGTTCAGCGGATTCGGGGCCGGGACCGGCTCCCGCGCCTGCGCCAGAGGCCGCGGCCTGCTTGTAGAGATCTTCGCTGATGCCCTGGAACTTGTTCTGGAGATCGTCGTAGGCGACTTTGATCGCGTCGGAGTCGCTGCCCTTGAGAGCTTCGCGAACGGCTTCGATCTTGCCTTCGATTTCCTTCTTCTTGTCCTCGGGAATCTTGTCGCCCAACTCCTTGAGCTGTTTCTCGCACTGGTAGGCGAGGTTGTCGGCGTTGTTGCGGATCTCGATGGATTCCTTCGCCTTCTTGTCTTCCTCGGCGTGAGCTTCCGCGTCGCGTTGCATGCGCTCGACTTCTTCCTTGCTGAGACCTGAGCTGCCGGTAATGGAGATCTTCTGCTCCTTGCCGGTGCCGAGATCCTTGGCGCTGACGTGCAGGATGCCGTTGGCGTCGATGTCGAAGGTGACTTGAACTTGCGGGACGCCACGCGGCGCCGGCGGGATGCCGTCGAGGTGGAAGGTGCCGAGGTTCTTGTTATCGCGGCTGAGCGGACGCTCGCCTTGCAGGACCTTGATTTCCACGCCGGGCTGGTTGTCGCTGTAGGTGGAAAAGATGTTTTCCTTGCGGGTCGGGATGGTGGTGTTGCGCGGGATCATCGCGGTGGCCACGCCACCGGCGGTTTCGATCGCGAGCGTGAGCGGGGTCACGTCGAGCAGGAGCACGTCCTTCACGTCGCCCTTGAGCACGCCGCCCTGGATCGCGGCGCCGACGGCCACGACTTCGTCCGGGTTCACTCCCTTGTGCGGCTCTTTGCCGACGAGCTTGCGCGCGGTTTCGATCACCATCGGCATGCGGGTCATGCCACCGACGAGCACGAGTTCGTTCACATCGCTTTCCTTGAGACCGGCGTCCTTCAAGCAATCGCGGACGGGCTTGAGCGTGCGCTCGAAGAGGGGGTCGGTGAGCTGCTCCAGCTTCGCGCGGGTGAGCGTCTTCTGAATGTGCTTCGGCCCGGTCTGGTCGGCGGTGATGAA
>JANOAZ010000032.1:0-11620 GCA_031411395.1 Chthoniobacteraceae bacterium | reverse complement strand
GAGTTGAGAGGCGGCGAAATGACTTCTGAAGGGCGAGGGAAGTGAGGGCGCGCCTCTCAACACTCAACCCTCAACTCTCAACTTCTTCACCTCAGCCGGAAGAGGGCCTGGCCGAATTGCACCGGCTTGCCATTCTCCGCGACGATCTCGGCGACGACGCCGCGGGTCTCGGCCTTGATCTCGTTCATCACCTTCATCGCTTCGATGACGCAGACGACGGTATCCTCGGTCACTTCCTGACCGACGGAGACGAAGGCCGCGGACTCCGGCGACTGCGCGGCGTAGAAGGTGCCGACCATCGGCGAAGTAATTTCGCGGAGTTTTTCACCAGGAGCCACTGCGGCGCTGGGAGCGGCTGACGCTGAAGCCGCAGCCGCCACCGGCGCCGGCGCGGTGCTGGTGATGACGGGCTGGAAGTCGGTGCCCTTCTTCAGGGTGATTTTGAAACCTTCCTTCTCCATTTTGAAAACGGAGAGGTCGTTCTTCCTCATCAGAGCGATGAGTTCTTTGATTTCTTTTAAGTCCAATGGGTAAAGCTGGGTTTGGCGAAAGCGACGGCATGCTAAGCGCCTCGGACAAAGCAGGTCAAGCGGTGTGGCGCGGAGGGGGCGAAGGTGGCAGGTCCCTTCCTCCTCGCGAAAGTGGTTGAGACGTATCATGGAGGGACACGCTCCGTCGTGTCCTTGGTCCGTCGTGTCCCTGATCCAGGGGCAGGCGGCGCGGAGCGTGCATGCCCTCAGGCTCCGCGCCGCCTCCGCCCACGGAAGTGTGGGACACGACGGGGCGGGTCCCTCCCTGATCAGAGCGCGGCGCGCAGCGCATCCACCGCGCGTTCCAGTTCCGCCTCAGTGTTGTAAAAATGCGGGCTGAAGCGCAGGTACTCGCGACCCTCGCGGTCGAGTCGGAGGGAAGCGACGATGCCGGCTTTTTCCAGCGCAGCGAAGAGCTTCGCACTGTTCGCGGACTCATGGCGGAAGGTGGTGATCCCCGTGGCCGTGGCACCTTCCCGCGGACCGAAGACTCGAAATCCGAGGGGCTCGATCCGCGCGAGCAGGTGGGCCTTGAGTTCGAGCAGGCGCGCGGCGACGGCGTCGATGCCGTGACTGGTGATGAGTTCGATCGCGGCGCGCATCCCGTAGATTCCCGCGATGTTCAGCACCCCGGGTTCGTAGCGCTGTGCGGTGGGGACAAACTGCACTTCGTCCTGCGCCTGGAAGTTGGGCGACACCACATTCCACGCGCCGAGCAGGGTGGGGCGCAGCGTTTCGAAGTGCGTTCTTTTCACGAACACGATGCCAATCGCGAGTGGGCCGAGCATCCACTTGTGGGCGTCGGCGCTGAGGAAATCGACGTGCGTGACGCGGGTCGGAAACGCGCCGAGCGTCTGGATGGCATCGAGGGAAAAGAGTATGCCGCGCTCCTGCAGGAGCGCGCCGATGGCGTCCACGTCGATGCGGTAGCCTGTGATGAAATGGGCGCTCGCCAGCGCGACCAGGCGCGTCCGGGGTGTGAGCGCGGCGGCGACGAGTTCAGGAGTGATCTCGCCGGGTAACGCGGGGTCGAGATAGCGCACGACGACGCCGCGACGGCGGAGCTCGATCCACGGATACACGTTCGCCGGATAGTCGCCCTGGTAGCAGAGCACCTCGTCGCCCTCGCGCCACGGGATGCCATTTGCGAAGAGCGAGAGGCCGAGGGAGGTCGGGCCGAGCAGCGCCACTTCATCCGCGCCCGCCCCGATGAAATCCGCGCAGATCCGGCGCGTCTGCTTCACATTGCGGAGCACGTCCCCAAACTCCTGCGGATTCTCCGCGCAGAGCCGGGTGTAGGCGCAGACGGCATCGGCGACCGGGCCGGGCAGCGGCGTGACGCCGGCGTGCGCGAGGAACACTTTTTCGCGGCAGACTGGGAAGAGCGCGCGGCGTTGCGTTTCGTCGGGGTGAAAATTCATAAGTGTGTGAGCGGCGCCGCGAGCGGACTGGCGCGCAGCGCCGCCTCGGAAACAATGTCATCCTGAGCTAGCGAAGGACCTCTGATCTCCGCGGGCAGCGGCGGTGCGGAGCGTCCCTCGATGGGTGGCTCCGCGCCTCCTCCGCCCGCTGAAGTCAGAGGTCCTTCGCAAGCTCAGGAGGACATTCTTTCGACGTGGCGCTGCGCGCGGTTCATTCATCCCCGCGCGATCCTTTGACGTCGGGATTCGATCTCAAAGATCCTCCGCTTCCACCAGCACCGGCTTCGCCGCTGGCGTCGGCGCGGGTGCGGCGATCCGCGTGCTCACCGTGATCTCGCGATAGACGGTCTTTTCGCCGGTATCGCGATCGACGACCATTTGCGAGCGGACCTTGAAATTCTGCGGCAGCAGTTTCGTGCGCGGCTGCGGACGCAGGTGGGTCAGAATCATGAAGACGCCGAGATGCGCGACGAAGACGCCCATTCCGATGCAGAGCAGGAGCCGGAAATTCACCGCCGTCGCGTCTGTTCGCCCTCCTCGATCAACTTCCAAAAGCCCTTGTCGCGGCCGAGCTGATCGTCCTCGGTCATGGGGAGCTTGGCCCGGAAAAGGAAGTCGCGGATGGTGTTCTTGTGGAGCACGCGATGGACAGTGATGCCTTCCGGGGCGCGCTCGAAGTAGATGCGGTAGTCCTTCGCGCGGTAGCGAAAGAGCCGCTTCCCGTCGCGTTCGACCACGCCGAACTTCGTCTCGTCGGAAGCATCGATGTCCTCGGGGAGAAAATGGAACTCATCGAGCAGGTCGAGCTGCATGTCCTTGGGCAGGGCGGCCATCTCCGCGGCGGAGATTTCGTTGAAGACGATTTGAAGCATGATGGAGAGGCGGCCACTCTAAAACTCAAAGCGCAATACTCAAAGCCCGATGTATTCGCGCACGACACGCGGGCCGATTCCGGTGAAGATTTCCCAGGCGATCGTCCCGGCCTTTTTCGCGAGTTCACCGACGAGGATTTCATCGTCGCCCTGGCGCCCGATGAGCACGACTTCTTCGCCCGCCGCCACCTCGCCGACCGGAGTGGTATCCACCATGATCTGGTCCATGGTTACGCGGCCGAGCACGGCACAGCGACGGCCGCCGATGAGGACGTTCGCATTCTGCCCGGAGAGATGGCGCTGGTAGCCATCGGCGTAGCCCACCGCGAGCGTGGCGATGCGCATGAAGCGCGGCGTGATGAAGGTGCGCCCGTAGCTGATGCTGCGTCCGGCGGCGACTTCGCGGACGAGGGTCACCCGCGTCTTCCAGGTCAGGACCGGCCGCAGGCAATGCTGCCACTGGGCGAGCGGAGCGTGGCCGTAGAGCATGATCCCGGGGCGCACCATGTCGCCGGCCTGCATGGTGTGGCCGAGCAGGCCGGCGCTGTTTTCGATGTGCACGAGCGGCGCGGTGATCCCTGCGGCCCGGACCTGGACGAGGAAGGCGTGGAAGCGCACCAACTGGCGCTGGGTGAAATGATTGTCGTCATCCGCGGACGGCAGGTGCGACGCGACCCCCGTGATCTTCACTCCGGGAATCGCGATGATCTTTTCGAGCATCGCCATCGCTTCCTCCTGCCAGACGCCGATCCGGCCCATGCCGGTATCGATGATGAAATGAATCGGCACGGGAGTGCCCTTCGCGAACTCGCCGAACGCACGCGCCTCGTCGGCATTTGAGACGGAGGGAATGAAGCCGCGGCTGACGATCTCCGCGCGCTCCTCGGGGAGCGCGGGACCGAGGATGAAAACCTCCGCGGCGGGCAGGTGTTCGCGCAGGGTGCATCCCTCGACCACATTGGCCACGCCGAACATCGCGACATGGCCCTCAAGCGCACGCACCACCGGCCCGAGGCCGTGGCCGTAGGCGTTGGCTTTGACGATGGCCATGATCCGCACGTCCGGGCCGACCGTATTGCGGACGGCCGCGGCGTTGTGGCGCAGGGCGTCGAGATTGATTTCCGCCCATGAGCGGTGGGCGGGGGGGGCTTTGATTTCAGAAGTCATGTGGGGTGCCCGCTTGTGTTCCACCGATCGCGTCCGGCAGCAATCCACTTCCGCGCGAACGGTGCGGATGCTTGCGTTCGACAGAATTTGCCTTACACACGGAATCTCAAATTCCGACCTCCCGACCTATGCCATCTCCGCTTCCGCTCTTGATCGCCACGCTCGGCCTCGCCGTTGCCCTCGCCTCCGCACAGGACCCCGCGGACGGCGCCGCGCCCGCCGCGAGCGCGCCGAAGACGCCGGAAACCGGAGCTGCCCCCGCGAAACCCGCGGAAAAGAAAACGGCCACGGCCGCCGCCGCGAGCACCGAAGTCAAAAAGGCCGAAGCAAAGAAACCCGAGGTAAAACCCGAGGCCCCGCAGACCACCTCGGCCAGGACGAAGTCGAAGCGCGTGACCTTTGTAAAACGCACACCTGCACCCGCACCCGAGGTCGAAGGCGAAGAGCGGCCGCGTTCCTTCTGGCAGCGGCTCTTCGGTCGGCGCCGTCACCGCGAGGCGACTCCCGCGCCTTCCACGCCGGTCGCCACCCCCACTCCCAAGGCCACGTCAAAGACCACCAAACCCGCTCCAAAGACGACGAAGCCGAAAGTCCCCACGACCACGGAGAAGCCCGCGGAAAAAACGGACGGAGCGACGCCGGATGCGGAGAAGGTAAAACCCGAAACACCTGCCGCCGTCGAAAAACCACCGGTCAAGCCGCCCGTGCCTAGAGCCACGCCGCCTCCCAAAGCAACGCCCTCAGTGAAGGTCTCCACGAAGGCTGGCGGGACGGTCGCGGTCGTCCCGGCGGCCACGCCCGCTCGCAAGGCACCCGTCGCACCGACCGCGGATGCCGATGCCGACGCGCAGGAAAAGTATCGCTACGAGATCGCCAAAAATAAGGCGCTCGAAGACCCCGAAGTGCGAAAGCTCAAGGAAAAGGCCGACGGCGCAGCGACCGACGACGAGGCGCGGAAAGCGCAGCGCGCCTACAACAAAGCGCTCTTCAATAAAATGCGGAGCATCGACAACAGCATCAAGGATCGCGCGGACCGGATCGAGGCAGCGATCATCAAGCGGCTCGATACGCCGGAGTAACCGTCGGGATTACTCTGCGTCCGGGCGCGAACCGCTCCGGGCGGCCCTTGGGACCTGTCGGAAAAGTTGCTTGCCCCGGGAGGGGCCGCACCCATCATGCGGCGGTGGCAAATACGAGCGCGGATAATCTCCTCTGGAGCAAGCTGCTCCAGGCCATTGCGAAGGGTCAGGTGATCCCGATCATCGGGCGCGACCTGCTCCGCATTACTGTGGGTGGTCGCGAACAACCCCTTTACGAATACCTTGCCGTGCAGCTCGCAGCACGGCTCGGCGTCGAGGTCGAAACGGGCGCGATCCTCGATGACGTCGTTGTCGCCTACCTCGCCTCGAACCGCCACCATGATCGCGACGACATCTACCCGATCGCCGTCGAGATCCTGAACCAGTTTCGCGGTCCCGACGGCCGGTTCCCGATTCCCGAACCGCTTCGCCAACTCGCCGCCATCGAGCCGCTGCGGCTTTTCATCACCACCACGGTCGATTCGCTGCTCGCCGAGGCACTCGGCTCACCCGCCGATCACGTCTTTGCCTACGCGCCAAATGTGGAAGTGAACGACATCCCGCGCGACTACGCTCGCTCGCCGCATCGCCTTGTTTTCCATCTTTTCGGCAAACTCTCCGGCTTGCCCGACAGCGCGTTGATCGAGGAAGAGACGCTCGAGTTCATCTGGAATCTCCACGAGGAATCGACCAAGCGCCTCGCCAACCTTTTCGATGAACTGCGCACCAAGCGCCTTCTGCTCATCGGTAACGGCCATGCCGACTGGCTCGCACGCTTTTTCGTGCGGCTGGCCCGCCGCGAGCGCCTGTTCAGCGGCAGCGACGCCCGCGAGTTTGTCGCCGATTCGCGGGTCACCGACGATCCGCGGCTGCGCGCTTTCCTCGAGAACTTCAGTCCGCAGACCCGGCCCTTCGGCGCGCGCGATCCGGTCGCATTCGTCGCGCAGCTCGCGGAGAAATGGGCTGCCTATCCCGACAAACCGCGCGCGGTGCAGGACGCCGCGGGAGTCGTGGTCCCAAATGCCAAACCGCCCGCGGTCTTTCTCAGCTACGCCAGCCAGGACTACCCGATGGTCGAGCGGCTGTGTGCGCAGTTCGACGACGCGGGACTCGATGTCTGGTTCGACAAGAAGCGTCTCGGATCCGGCGACCCGTGGTGGCCCGTCATCGAGCAAAACATCGCGACCTGCGATGTCTTCCTTCCGATCATCTCCGCGAACAGCAATGCGCGCTCGGAGGGAATTGTCTTCCGCGAATGGAATCGTGCCCTCGCGCGGCTCGAAGACATGGACAAGGCGAGCGCCCGCTTCATCCATCCGGTCATCGTTGATGACACCGCCGAAGGCGCGGTGACCTTCAGCGGCTTCCATGAGTTCCACTTCACGCGCGCGCCGGGCGGCGCGGCCACGGCGGACTTCGTCCAGCACCTCGTCGAGATCATTCGTGCACGTCGGGCTCGGCGCGCGCCCCGTCCATGAGTTCGAACGTCCAGCCCCTCGCCGATCGCGAGCGTCCGTGGATCGGGCTCGCTTCCTTCACGGAAGGCGACAGCGAATTTTTCGCGGGCCGCGGGGAGCAGAGCGACGATCTGCTCCGGCTCATCCACCGCGACACGCTCACGTTGCTCTACGGCGTCTCGGGGATCGGCAAGACTTCGCTGCTCCAGGCAGGCCTTTTTCCGGCGTTGCGCGGCGAGGGTTTTCTCCCCGTCCCCATCCGGCTCGATTATCTCGAAGACAGCATGCCGCTCGTCGCGCAGGTCCATCGCGCGATCGCGAAAGCCGCCTCCGCCGCCGGCGTCGAGCGACCCGAGTCGCGCGCGGACGAAACCCTGTGGGAGTATTTCCACCGGCTCGGCCACGATTTTTGGAGCCGGCGCAATGACCCGGTCACGCCCGTGCTTGTCTTCGATCAATTCGAGGAAATCTTCACCCACGGACGCGAAAACCCGGAACGAGCGCGCCAGGCTGAAGCCTTCGTCGCGGAGCTCGCCGAACTCGTGGAAAACCGCGCGCCCTCTGCGTTCCGCGCCGATCCCGAACGAGCCGCGGAATTCAATTTCAGGCCCGTGCGATTGAAGGTGCTCCTCGCCATGCGCGAGGATTACCTCGCCGAACTCGACCGCCTCCGCGCGCGCTTTCGCGAGCTCGGCAAGAACCGGCTGCGTCTCCTCCCGATGGTCGAGCGCCAGGCCCGCGCCGTCATCGCCCTCGGCCAGCCGCTCCTCGCGCCCGGCATCGCGGACCGCATCCTGGCTTTCGTCGCGGGCGGCCAGGGAGCGGGGGAAGTGGACATCGCCATCGCCCCCGCGCTGCTCAGCCTCGTCCTGCACGAGCTCAACGAGCGCCGCCTCGCGCGCGGACCCGACGCAAAAATCACCGCCGACCTTCTCGACCTCGAACAGACCCGAATCCTCGAAAGCTTCTATCTGCGCAGCCTCAAGGGCTGCCCCGCCGGCGCCCGCACCTTCATTGAGGATGCGCTCCTCACCGCGGGTGGGTCGCGCAACAGTTGCGCGCTCGATGACGCGCTCGCCCGCGAAGGCGTCACCCAGACAGTGCTCGACACGCTCGTCAATCGCCGCCTGCTTTCCTACGAAGATCGCCATCGGTCCCGCCGGGTCGAGTTGATGCACGACGTGCTGGTGCCCATCGTGAAGGCGAGCCGCGACGCGCGGAGGGCACTCGCGAAGCTGAAGGCCGAACAGAAGCGAAGCCGGCGCCGGTGGCGCGAGGTCGCGCGCATGGTCGGGCTCGGGGCGGTATTATTGATTGGCGGCCTGGTTGCCGTTTGCTCGCTTCTTGTGATTGCGGTGTTAGTCACGCAAGCGGCCGGGATCGAAGAAACGGAAACGATCGAGAGCTACCTTGGAGGCATCTTGCTTGGCCTGCTCATGTTGATCCTTCCGGTGGTGGCCTCGGTGGCATGGTTGCGAGCGCGGAAGAGAGCGAAGGACGCCACAAATGAGTGCGAGAAAGCAGCGGAGACTCAGCGCAAGGTCGACGTTGCGATGTCCGTAGTGGACTTCGAAATGCGGACCAGGCTCGCCTCAGCCGCGGACCCGCAGGCGCTGCAAGCGGTGCTCGAGAGAGTCCAGGAAGTCCGTAATGCCCTCGCCGAACGGACCGACTCACCTGCACCGGTCTCAAGCACTCAACGCGTACTCGCGTCTCCGGTGACAGGCCAAATCCGCGGACTTTTGAAGAGATGGGCGGTGCCTCTGCTTTTTTTTGCTTTCGCCGCGATGACCCTCTGTGCCGACTATTTATCCTCTCGGATTAGCAAGCATCGCCAAAAGCGCCGCAATGCAGAGGATGTGCTCGCCGTTTACCAAAAGAAAATCGACGAAGCCACGGCCTTCCTCCAGAAGGAGTCCGATGTCGAAATGAAGATCGATCTCACCACGCATTGGCGGCTGCGAAACGTGGGTGCGTTCCTCGATAACATGATATTGCACAACCGCATTGGGATCGACCTGGAGAGCCAGAAAAAATTCAAGGAAGCGCTCGAGGCCTACCGCCGCGCTTTGGAGATTTCCGAACGCGTGAACACGGAGTTTCCGAACGACCGCGTTCGGCAATATGATCTCGCCATCGGTCTGTGGAATGTCGGCCGGCTCATGAATCAGCTCAATCAGGACGGAAAGCCGGTCCTTCGGCGGGCGCTTGAAATCATTCAGCGCCTCGAGGCCGAGGGGCCGCTCAACGAAGCTCAGCGCGGCATGAAGGATGAACTGCAAAAAGTCCTTCCCGCCGCCGTTCCCTGATGCGCGTCTCATTAAATGACGCACCCAAAGATGCCGCACCGATGCAGGTTAGTCCTGGCAGCGGCAGCGCCACTCCGGCCGCACTCCCCAGCCCATGAACCCTCACTCGCGCCGTCTTTTCATCCGCCGCACCGGAGCCGCTTCGCTCGCGTTCGCGGCTCCAGGCATCCTCCGAGCCGCGGATTCACCGGCGAAGATCAACCTCGCCTTCATCGGCCCGGGCGGGATGGGCATGAATCACGTGCGAACCATGTGCAAGCGCAGCGATGTGATTTTCTCCTGGGTCTGCGATGCAGACGAAACGCGCGCGGCAGCGGCGGCGAAGACGATCCAGGAACTGACCGGGCAAACGCCGAAAATCGAGCGGGACATGCGGCGGGTGCTCGATGACAAGAACGTGCAGGCCGTGGTCATGGCGACGCCGGATCATTGGCACGCGCCGGGGGCGATCCTCGCGGCGAATGCGGGCAAGCACGTGTATGTGGAAAAGCCGTGCTCGCACAATGTGCGCGAGGGCCGGTTGATGATCGAAGCGGCGCGGGCCAACAAGGTGGTGATGCAGGTCGGCACACAAAGCCGGAGCACGGGGCATGTCCGGCAGGCGATCGAAAAGCTGCGCTCCGGCGTGATCGGCGAGATCCTCGTGGCAAAGGCTTGGAACAGTCAGCTCCGCAAGGATCACGGCCATCAACCGGCGACCGAGCCGCCGGCGACGCTCGACTATGAACTGTGGCTCGGCCCCGTGCCGCGCGTTCCTTTCAAGAGCACCTATCATCCCGCGCACTGGCGCTGGTTCCACCACTTCGGCGCGGGCGATTTTGGGAATGACGGCGTCCACGATATCGACATCGCGCGCTGGGGTCTCGGCGTGGAGCAGCACCCGACTCGGATCACCGGAATGGGGCAGAAGCTGTTCTTCGACGACGACCAGGAATGGCCGGACACGCTTTACTGCGCTTACGAATACGACCTCGGCGCCGGGAAGAAAAAGCAGCTCATCTACGAGCAGCGCATTTGGAGCCCGTACGTGCAGGAAGGCTACGAGAACGGCTGCGCGTGGTACGGCACCGAAGGGATGATGATCGGCGGCAAGGCCGGCGGCTGGAAGATCTTCGGGCGGAAGAACAAGCTTATCGAGGAGATCGCCTCCACCGGCGTGGATCTCGCCGCGCACCACGAGGATTTTCTCTCGTGCATTCGCAACGGCGGACGTCCGCACGCGGACATCGAGGTGCATCACCACTCGAGCACGCTCTGCCACCTCGGGAACATCGCCGCGCGCACCGGCCGCTCGCTGACCTTCGATCCGGCGAAGGAGCAGATCCTCGGCGACGCCGACGCCGCCAAACTGCTGCGTCGCGAATATCGCGACCACTGGGCGGCGCCGAAGGGCGTTTGAGCGAGCCGCGTGTCCGAGGGTGTATCGGAAGTCGTTGGGCGCGCAGCGCCAACCATCCAAACCCGGTCATTCTGAGCTTGCGAAGAATCTCTGATCTCCGCGGGCGGAGGCGGTGCGGAGCGATATCCCACGCCTCGCTCCGCACCGCCTCCACCCGCGGAAGGATGAGGTCGCCAGCTCAGCCGTGACGATGCAGTTCGGATCTGATTTTAACGCAGAGACGCAGAGGCGCAGTGGAACTCCCAGCGCGGTCACCAAATGGGGAGCGCCATGCAACCGAGAACCTTCCTCCGCGGCCTCTGCGTCTTTGCGTCTCTGCGTTGAAAGACAGAATTCAACTGCGTGTTACGGCTCAGGATGACATTTTTCCGATGCGGCGCTGCGCGCCAGGCATTCCCACCGCACACGCCCAAGCAACCTTCGCTATCTTCTCTCAGAGCGCGATCGTCTTCCCCGCGACGGGGATCGCGTAGAGCCCGCGCGCATCCGGCAGCACCGGCGGCGGGTCGTCCATGCTCTTGATGTCGGGCGCGAGCGAGAGGTTGGAATTCAGCGCCGCGTCCCACTCGATGATCTTGCCCGAGTAGGCGGCCATGCGGCCCATGATCGCGGTGAGCGTGCTCTTCGCTCCGTAGTCGGCTTCGTTGTAGGGAAGGTCGTCGCGGATCGCGCGGAAGAAGTCGTCGTGCTCCTGCTGATACGGATTCTCCGCACGCTCGGAGCGCATGGACCACGGACGTTTTCCGGTGATCGCGTACATTCCGCGCCCATCGAGAAAGTCCGCCTTGCCCTCCGCGCCGGTGGCGTAGTTCGCCACGCTGGCCCAGCAGCCGGGGCGGCGGTCGCACTCGCCGAAGAGCCGCGCGCCGCTCGGGTATTCCCACTCTACGGCGAAGTGATCGAAGAGATTGCCGTAGTCGGGGCTGCGCTCGCTCAGCGCGCCCATGCCGTGCGCGCGCACCGGGTAGCTGCCGTGGATCCAGTTCGAGATGTCGATCCCGTGAATGAGGTTGTCCACGATGAAGTCCGCCGAGAGCCACGAGAAGTAATACCAATTGCGGCACTGGTATTCGAGTTCGCTCATCTCCGGCTTGCGCACCAGGCCGGTGCGCAGCGGCGTATTGGCAAATGAACGCGTGTAGATCAACTCCCCGATCTCGCCGGCGTGGATGCGCTTCACCATTTCCTGAAAGCCCTTGAGATGCCGCCGCTGGAAGCCCACCGCCACCTTCAAGTTTTTGCGCTTCGCTTCCTCCGCCGCGGCGAGCACGCGCCGGACGCCGGGTGCGTCCACCGCGACGGGCTTTTCGAGAAAGACATGCTTGCCCGCGCGCACCGCCGCCTCGAAGTGCGCCGGCCGAAACGCGCACGGCGTGCCGAGGATCA
>JANOAZ010000031.1:0-3863 GCA_031411395.1 Chthoniobacteraceae bacterium | reverse complement strand
GCTCGGGTCGGAACCGTGGATGTTGACGAAGAGGTCCACAAGTCCTCCCACGGCTTGCGGCTCTCCGCCTGAGGTGCGAGCCGAAATTGTGATGGGAAACACTGGCCCCGAGCGGATCAAGGCCGCCGCCTCGTGGTCAGTTGTTGATTGCGCCCATGGCCGAGGCGTCGCACGCCAAAGGACGCTGAGCACTTTGCCGACGATGTCTGAGTGCAGAACGGATGTCGGTTCACTGTCGTTGCGTTTCACGAAGACGGCTCCCTCACTGGATTCGGTGATGCGTCCGAGGTTTACGCGGCCCTTCTCGATGTAGGCGATGAGTTCTCCTGCGGCGAAAGTGCGCGTGGGCTTCCAGACGAGCACGAGGCTGTCGCGTGGGATTTCCGGGGCGGTGGCATCCGTCACCGCCCAGAACGGCTGCATTACAAACGTGCGGAGCAGCACCACCACTGCGATCGTAGGTACAATCGAGCGTCCCAGTTGCCGCTTCCAGGATGTGACACGAGCGCCTGAGGGGCTCTTGAGGTTCTTCGCCAGCATCCAGAGAAACGCTGCGCCCGCGGTGAGGATCACCGTGGCCAGCGCGGTTCGGAGAACGATGTCGGACGCATCGATGGGGCCGTCATGCAGGGACTGCTGAACTCGCTCCGACGACAGTCGCTCCAGCCACAACGCACCAAAGGTCACCAGGCAAAGGCCGATGACCCACACGTCCCAGCCCTGCCAGCGTGACTGCGCCGGTGCATCCGCCGCGGGAGTTGAATCGCCTGAATCGGCGGTCCGCCCATCCTTCGCCCGCCAGAAACGGCGAATGATCAGGACGTCCACCACCAGCGAGACGAGGATCGCAACGGAACTCGCGACGCCGGGATGATCGGCGAGGAAGTTCGCCAGCTTGGTGGTAAACGCAGGATCAATGTCTGGTCTCTGCGCCATCGATGGATTGGCAAAAAAGTCCGTGAGCAATCGCGCAGCCGTGACGAAGGCCCAGACCATCGCCCCGTTGAGTGCCACCAGCAGCATGAGCAGAACGGCGGGCCTGATGCGCCTGGCGGGTTCACCGCCGGGCTGGGTGGTCCGAAATGCAGCGAACAAGAACATGCAGAGCGGAAGCACGAATCCGATGCCGACCAGCACCTGGAACCAACCGCTTTGCCACATCGGCCCGGGGTTGCCCATCATCTGCAGGAAGAACAGCAGCACAGCACCGATGAGGCACATCGGCAGGCCGTTGAGGAGGATCATCCAACCAAGATCGCGTGCGGTGGGGCGGTGGGGTAGCGCGGGCGTTTCCGCCGGGGCCTTGCCCGTCGCGGTGGTGACGGCGGCGCGGAGCGCTTCGTGCCATTCGCGGACGACGGGGTTGGTTTCCCACACGGGCATGAACCAGCCGCGATTGGGCGTGAAGTAACGGCAGCGTGTGAGTCCGCCTTCCACCCACGTGACGCTGATGTATTGCAACGGGGCGGGCTTCGCGAGCCACGGATAGTTGCCCAAGCTCACGTCGCGAATCGCCGCGAGCGGAATGGTGATGAGCGCGCCGGTCTGCGCGTCGGTGAAAGCGAGCTGATCCTGCGTGAGAACCAGCGTGCCTTTGCCGGAATAGACCCACCACTTGCCGCGCAAACTGGCGAGCCACTCGGGCGTGCTGAGGTAGGCGCTGGCGGTCTTGAGGAGCGGTGTTGGCGCGGGGGAAGATTGAGCCTCCATTCGCGGTGAGTGATCGGGAGTTGAAACCACCGTCTCCACCTGCGTGCGGAATTCCCCCGCCGTCTGGAAGCGCAGCTCCGGCGTTTTCTCCAAAGCACGCAGGACGATCTCATCGAGGCGCACGTCAATCTGCACCTTGCGCGAAGGCGGCTGGAGTTTGTCAGCCGGGAGTTCGCCGGTGAGCAGTTCGTAGAGCACCACGCCGAGCGAGTAGATGTCCGCGCGATGATCGGTGCGGCGATGTTCCTTCTGCTCCGGGGCCATGTATTGCGGCGTGCCGGCGGGCTGGCTTTCCGCGAGGCCGACCTCCGCGCCCTCCGCGTGGAGCATCTTCGCAATGCCGAAGTCGGCGATCTTCACCCGGCCTTCTTTGTCGAGCAGCAGATTCTCCGGTTTGATGTCGCGATGCACGATGCCGTGCTCGTGCGCGTATTGCAGCGCCTCGCAAACGGGCGGCACGATCGCCAGCGCCTGCTCGGGCGTGAAGCGGCCCGCCTTCATCGCCTGCCGCAGATTCACGCCATCCACGAATTCCATGAGCAGAAAGTAAAAACCGCCTGCCTGGCCGAAGTCGTAAATGGTGACGATGCTCGGATGATTGAGCGCCGCGAGCGCCTGCGCCTCGTGGGTGAACCGCTCCGCAAACGCCGGATCACCCACGCGCTCCGGCGCGAGCAGCTTCAGCGCGACGAGGCGGTTGAGCGATTTCTGCCGCGCCTTGTAAACGACGCCCATCCCGCCCCGCCCGAGGCATTCGAGGATTTCGAGTTGCGGGAAATGCGGCGCGAGTTCCTCCGGCGAGAGCGTTTTTTGCGCTGCGGCTGGCTCTGCACCCATCTGCGTCGCCGCCATCGCCTCGGCCATGAGGCAGCGCGGGCAAAGCCCTGCCGTGGCTGCGGAGGGCAGGACGGCACCACACTTCGGGCAGGAGTTCGGAGGCAAAGTGGATTCGCTCATGCCTCTGTCCTGACGTGATGGCTCGCATTAGTTACCAAGATTCCTCCCTCAACTGCCCAAGGCTGCGAACAGCGCGCGCATCTCGGCCTCGACCGCGCCGGGGTCATCCAGCGTGCCGGCGACCTCCGCCTTCAGCACCGCGCGGAAACGCCGCTTCAACCGATGCACCGCGACCCTCAGGGCGTTCGCGTTCATGCCGCAACTCGCCGCCAGCGCCGTCTGGTCGCCGTGCGCGGCCTCGCCAGTGAGCCACGGTTTGACTCCCTCGAAAAACTCCGCGCGCCCCTCGGCGACCCATTCCAGCCGCAGCGCCTCCAGTGCGCGCGCCAGCACCGTGAGCGCCCATTGCCGGTCGAAGGCCGCATCGGGCGAAAGCACGCTCGCGTCCGCAACCGAGCGCGCCTCGCCCGCATCGGTGTCATTCAGCGAAATGCTTTCCGCACCGCCGCCACGCTTGAGCCGCCGCGCCGCCTCACGGTGATGCGAAAGAAAATTCTTCACCGCGCCGAGCAGATAAGAGCGGAATCGCCCCCGGTCCTGCTCCGCGTGGGTGAAGGCCCCGCCGGCCAGCACACTCGCAAAAAAATCGTGCGCGAGGTCACGCGCGCCGTCCGCGTCGCGCAGTTCGCAGCGGAGAAACGCGGCGACCGGTTCGTAGTAGGCGTCGCACAACTCGACCAGCGCCCGCCGCCCCTCGGGCGATTCGGACTTCGCGCGACTGACCTGCGTCCACCGCGTGGTCCGAAAATCCTCGCCAAGCCTTTCCCGCGGAAGCGGACTGGTCGTGACGGGTTTTGGTTCAGTGGTCATCGGAAGCCGGCAAGATCATGTCGCAGGTGCCTGACGTTTTGGAGGGGAAAGGTTACCGACTGCTGGTCGCCGCTTCGCAGGCTCAGGCGGTCAGCGGGGGCGAAACGAAAGCGAGCGATTCGCGTCGTCCGCTATTTGAACTCCACGACCACATCGTCGAAATCAATCACGCCCGCCGCGCCGAATGCCCCCACCTCAACGCGAATCGTCTTCGCGTTCGCCGCCACGGCACAACGTCCGCTGACTTTCTTCCAGCCGCCGTCCTGTTTTGCGTCCGCGTGCTCCTCGGCGATCTTCTCGCCCGCGGCGTCGCGGGTGCTCACTCGCAAGCCGGGATAGTAGTCGTAGTCCTTCCCCGCCGTCAGCCCTTTCACGCGGACGCGTGC
>JANOAZ010000030.1:0-3875 GCA_031411395.1 Chthoniobacteraceae bacterium | reverse complement strand
GGCTGTCGCGGTATTCGGCGGCGGTGCGGGTGAGCAGTTCGCCGCGGACCTTTTCCAACTGTGCCGCCATCTCGACATCATTGGCGAAGTTCATTTGGCCGAACTGATCGATGAACCGGGTCAGCCGGTTGAGCGTCTTTTGATGCACTCCATCGGTTTTCCCGTCGCTGATGCTTTGGAGCATCTCCTCGCAAAGGGTGGCGGTCTGCTCACGCAGCGAGGCCACGCATTCGGCGACGAAGTTCTCCACGTCGCCGCGGATCTTGGTGCCGGCTTCTTGCGCGGCCTGCTGCCGGGCCTGGACGATCTGCTGCTGTTCGGCGAGCGTGATCAGGTCGGCGGTGAGCTGTTCGGGGACGGCGATCTGGAAAAGCGTCGTGTCGAAGCCGAAATGCTTTCCGAGCGAGAGCGGGAAGGCATTGGCAATGGTGGCCACGAGTTGCGCCGGGTCCGGCACAAGCTTCGCGGCCACGGTCTGCCATTCCTCCATCGCGCTCTGGCGATGCCGATCGTAATGGGCGACGAAGTTTTCCTTCGCCCGCCAGAACTCGGTCTCCAGCACGCGCAGCTTGTCGGTGATGTCCGCCAGCCGCGGGTTGGGCAGGAAGTGGCCGAGTCCGTTGAGGAACGGAAACGTATTGGTGTCGATGAGTGCATGGGCGCGGCCTTCGATCAGGGCGAGGTCGGCGGTCGCTTCCTTGGGCAGCAGCCGCTTGTGGCCGAGACTGATCAGCCGGTCGGACACGTCGTCGGCTTTCAGCCCGAGATCCTCGGGCCGGAGTTTTTTGCAGCCGCGCCAGTAGCGCACGCTGACATTGATGAGCACGCCCTCACGGGTGAGGACGTCGAGCAGGTTATTCATGGGGTTTCTCCTTTCGTGGAATGCGCGGGAGGAATTTCCGGCGCGGGTTTCTGTGCGGGGAGCCGGGCGAGCTGGCGGTGCAGCCATTGCCCGGTGCTGATGTGTTTGATCTTTGCGGCGGTGATGAGCGCCGCCCCTCCGCCGTAGGCATCTACGCGGGGTTTGGAGCAGTCGTTCGACCACTCCAAGCCGACGTGTCCTGTGGGATCGAAGCGCTGGAGCAGGTGATGGATGAAGGCGCAGACGGCATCGATGCCGCCATCGCTGGAGTGCAGCCAGACGCCCCAGCCGTCCGATAAACCGCTGGGGTCAGTATCGAACTGCCAGTCTTCGACGACATCGCGCAGGGACGTCGGGAAGTCGTCGGGCATGTCTTCGCCCACATGGATGAGAAATGCTTGGTGCGCCAAATCGAGGGCTTCCTTCTGCGCGGCCTCACTGGGCAGCGGCACGATGAGGCTGAAGTTGGTGAAGTAATCGGCCATGTGGTGGCCTCCTTTCGTTGATGGAGCGCGGGCGAAATGCCGGCGCGGGTTGAGATGCAGAATCGACAGCACGCCCGTTAACGAAGCCGGGCCGGACAAGCTTGCGCCCATCCGACCCGGACATCGTATGCGGACTTCGCGATCTACTTTGCGTGGCTAGATGCGGACGCTCTGGAGCGAGCGGAGGGTCTGCCGCACGGACTGAATTTCTTTCTCGCTGGTCTTGCTCTCGCGCTGCGCCTGCTTGAGGCGGTCGGCGAGTTGGTTGAGGCCGGCGAGGGTGTTGCGGAAGTCGCCGCGCAGGACCTCGATCTGCGCCAGGGCAGTTTCGAGCGCGGGCTTTTCGACAACATTTGTTGGCGGCGTGGCCGCTTCATTCTTGCCGTTGATTTTGTCGGGCATGGGTTTCCTTTCGGGTTGTTCCGGAGTCGGTGGCTCGTTTTGAGCCGCAGGCACCGGTGGTGGTTGAGGCTTGGGCTCGTTCTCGGCCTCCGGCTCGGCCGCAGCCGCAGGTGCGGCGGGCGTTGGTGGCGGCGTCGGCACCGGCGCGGGATTGGGCCGCGTCGGCATGATGATCATCTGGCGACCGCCTTCGCTGAAACGCAGCGGCGACATCGCATCGATCGTCTCGACCTTGGTCAGGCCGAATTGCAGCGCCTTGGTGAGGAGGTTCCGGTTGAGGAAAATCCTCACGTCGAGGCCGCGGCTCTTCGCGCCGGTCACTTCGATGCGGGTCCAATCTTCGGCCCCGGGCGAGCGGCCCAGAAGCACGAGTTTGCTGTCGCTCCGCTCCAGTCCGATCGCGAAGTTCGTGGCATCATCGCAGGGCATGCGTGCGATCGTCTGGATCACCGCATCAACCGATTCCGGATCGAACTCGATGGTCGTGGCGAAACTCCCCTGCCCCGGCACCACCTGGCGCCAGTTCGGATAGTTGCCTTCGATCTGACGGCTGATGAACCGCCAGCGCCGGCTGCTGAGTTGCAGGTAGCCGCAGTCCTCCTTCTTCTCCGCCGGAGCCACCTTGAGCTGCCATTCCCCATCACTGTTGAACTCCTTCCACCCTACGAACTTGTGGGTCGGGATGATGAGGGAATTCTTCAGCGGCAGGGTGAACGAATTGCTGCTGAACAGGTGCCGGCCGTCGGTGCCGACCACGTAGTTGGCTTCGGGCTTCGACACGTCGAGGTAAGCGCCGTTGAGGATCAGACGGGTTTCATCGGTGCTGGCGCATGCGATAGCTTCGTGGATCGACTGCCGCACGGAGTCGGGCAGCGCAATGGCGTCGCCTTTGAACCGTGGGATCTCCGGGAATTCCTCGACCGGCAACGATTCGACTTTGGTTTCCACGAACTGCTGGCCGATGGCGTAGCGAATCGAGGCGGTGTCTTTGCCGCTGCGCTCAACGAGGATGTCCTCGCCATTGCTGCACGCCTTGCAGGTCTTGAGCAGCTCGTCGTAGGGGACGAGCAGCGCGCAAGGTTCGCCCGCGGCGGGTTGTTCCAGTCGGACGGTGACGTGGTGATCGAGGTCGGTGCCGGTGAGGGCGATCCAACCGTCTTTGGTGCGTTCGATGCGGATGTTGCCGAGCACCGGCAGGGTGCAGCGTTTGGCGATGACTTTGCCGAGGCCGGCGAGTGCGGGTTTGAGTTCCGCGATGGGAAGAGCAAATGGGCTCATGGTTGTTCCTTTCTTGGGATGGAAAGCGAAACGGCCCGTCCGCCGGTGAGGGCAGAGGGGCCGTTTTCGCTTTCGGGTTTGGTTAGTTGGCTGAGGGTTCGGGCTACTCCTTGGTGTCGTAGATATGCCCGAACATGTCGTAGTAGCGCCCGGTATCGCAGAGGGCGCAGAGATCCCCTGGGAAGAGGGTCTTGATCAGTTTTTGATAGGCCACCGCCTTGACCTTGTTGCCGAAGCCGCGGTCGTAGTAACCGTCCGCGACCGCTTTTTCCGATGGCATCACGCGCCAGCGCGACAGGTTCTTATACCGATGCATCGGGCGTGGTTCCTGGGTGGCGAAGGGACTGCTCATGTGATGGTCTTTCCTTTCGAGGGCAGCGATCGGACGTAGGAGCGGATGAACTCCTTCACGTTGGCTTCGACCTTGATGAAGAACGCGCCGCCCACACGGGTGAACTTGTGGGCACGCTGCGCCGCCATCGCCAGGGCGAGGTCCTTCACATGCTTGCGGCTGATGAGCTTGGTGCTCATGCCGCCACCTCCGTCGGTTCGGGGCGATACTTCAATTGCGCGGTTGTGCATTCCTCGGCGGTGATGTCCTCGCGGGTGTTGAGAAACACCGGTTGATAGATCGAACCGGATTCGCGGAACGCATAGAGGAAGCGACATTCCACAACTTGCCCCGTGGTCGGGACATCGTGGTTCGGCGGAATGGTCACATTGCCCGCGGCCTTAATCTTGTCCCCGTCGAACAGCAGTAACGCGACGCTGCGCTTCGCGTTGACCTTGCCGACGATGAACGAAGCCGTTTCGTAGAACTTCAGTTTCAGGGCTTCACCGCCGCTGGC
>JANOAZ010000029.1:0-3434 GCA_031411395.1 Chthoniobacteraceae bacterium | reverse complement strand
GTTGGAGAGCGCACTCTGGGTGGAGCACTCGACCCGAGTGCGGTTCGCGGCGACTCGCCGCGAACACCGAAGAGCGCGGGGAAACCGACTGCCATTCCGAAGTCCAGGAGCGCTGGCGGGGACTCACGTCCGCCGTTGTGTTTCCGGCGGGGCGCCGTAAACTGCACTCGGGTCGAGTGCTCCACCCTGCGGTGGCAGGCGGGCGCGTCACGCAGTTGCGGTCGGTTTCGTAGCTGGCTTGGATCATTCGGTGTCTTGGGCGGTGTGCGTCGGTCGGTGTAGCGAACGCGGTGGCCGCCTATTGCAGACGTTTCACCCGAAAATTCCGGAATGCCACCGGATCATTGTGCCCGGCGAAGCCGATGAAACCTTTTGCGCGGTCGAGGCCTTTCGGCGGGTGTTCGATTTGGGTGCGGTCGAGTTTGTCGATGTCCACGTCGAGGATCTTCGCGCCGTTGAGGGTGACCTTGATGGTCTGCCCGCGCACTTCGATCTCCTCGTAGTTCCACTCGCCGACCGGGCGCAGGAAGCCGGGCTTCGCACCCACGCAGTGATAGATCGAGCCGTGATATTGGAAGGGCTTCAGCGGAGCGTTGGGATGCGCGGCGTTGTAGCCGTCGTTGTCGATCACCTGGATTTCCAGGCCATCCGATGACGAGCGCCCGCCGAGCGGCGTGCGCAGGGCGATCCCATTGTTGCCCCCGGGCGGCAGCTTGAATTCAAACCGCAGAATCATGTCGCCGAACTCTTCCTTGGAAAGGAGATCGCCGCCCTTGCCCGTCTTGCAGACGATGTTGCCGTCCTTCACTTCGTAGTTCTCGACAGCACCCTGCCAGTTGCTCAGGTCCTTGCCGTTGTCGAGGCGGGTGAACCCTTCGGCGTCCCGCGCGCTCAGGGCGGCGTTGGCTTCCGCCGCCGGGATCTCGCGGATGAAAACATTCCGCCAGCGGATTTCGCTTCCGTGGGTTTGCAGTTGGATCGGGCCTTTCGGGAAGATCGGATCGCGCATGAAACCGTTCGGCACCTTCTCGGGCGTCGCGGTCCCGGCGGGTTGCTTGCCATAGGCGATGTAGCCCGCCTTCTTGTTCGCGAAGAAATTCTCCAGCACCGCATTGTCCACCACGGTCTCGCCATTGAAGACGACCGTCACCCGCTCACCGATCATGCGGATCTTGAACTGGTTCCATTCCCCAAAAGGCTTGTCCATTTTCTTGCTCGGATCTTTGCCGGGAGAGCCTTTGCTGTTGTTCCAAAGTCCGCCGGAGCCTTTGTCCTGGCCGAGTCCCCGCGGGTCGCCTTTGGTCGCATCCCAGATCTGCACTTGCGGCACGCCGCGGAGGTAGATGCCGCTGTCACCGTCGGGCAGCGCCTTGTATTCGAGGAGCAGTTCGAAGTCGCCGTAGTCCTTGTCCGTGGTGAGGTAGAGTCCCTTGCCATCGTTCACGAGTTCGCCGTTCTCCACCTTCCAGTGCGCGTTGATGTGATCGGTGCCGACGGCTCCTTTCTTATCCACGAGTCCGCCTTCGACGGACTTCTTTTTGTATTCGGCGAGTTGCTCCGGCGTCATCGCCCAGAGCGCGCTCGGGTCGGCGGTGCCCCAGCCATACCAGCCGGTGAGGTCCTTGCCATTGAAGAGCGCCTTAAAGCCCGCGGGCGGTTCTGCGGCACGGAGTAGGCTGGCGGATAAAAGGAGGGCGGTGAGGGGGAGGAGAATACGCATGGGGTGGGAGGCTTGAGGATTGAAAATTATCCGCGCGCTGGCACGCGGTGATTCCCCAGCATCAACCGCCAGACCGCCCCGGCCTTCATTACTTTTTTGGGATGCGATTCAGTGTGTAGTAGGCATCGGCGGCCGCGAGCGGCACGCCCGTGGCCGACTTCACGCCGCTCGCGCGCAGCTCGTGGATGAAGAGTTCCCGCCTGCCATCCACTTTCAGGACCACTCGCAACCGATCCGCGCTGACCGTGGCGGCGGTGATCGCGAGCGTCTGGTTCTCGATCTCGTCGCTCCCGTACGCGGATGAATAGAGGTGGGTGTAACTCTTCATCGCGTACGAGGCCGGATCGCCCGCCGTCGCCGCATCCACGGGCGTGGTGAAGACCAGCTCGAACCCCTCGGGCCGTGCGCGCATTTCGCGGATCGCGAAGGGCGTCGTGCCATCCCAGCGCACCCGCTGCAAGCCGTAGGCCTTCGTGCCGAGCGAGGACCAGCCGCGGCTCGTCATGCCCACGAGCAGGCTCCCATCCGGCGCGAAGAGCAGGCGCACGATGCCCGACGCGAAGCCGGAGAGAAACGGGAAGGCGGCGCCCTGATATTCGCCGTCCACTTTTTCGAGGAAGACGCGGCTGACTTTGGCGTCGGTGAATTCCGCAACGAGCATCTGGCCATCGAACGGCCCGAACTTTCCGCCTGCATCGCAGACCACGAGGTCCGTGCCGCTGCGGCCCATCTTGTTGTAAGGCAGCCAGACCGCCGGCGGGCGCATCTCGGGCAGCGCGCGGATCGCCTCGGGGTAGGGAATTTTCTCCGGCACGCTGGCGGAAAGCACCACCGGCGAACCGGGCTGGCTCTGCTTCGCAATGCCCTCCGGATTCAGAAAGAACGCGCCGCGCCGCAGATGATAGATCGGCGTGGTGGGAATCCAGGTGCCCTGCTGATCCACGCAAAACATGTCGCCCGCGAGATTCGCGCCGAGGCCGCATGGCGAACGCATCCCGGCGGCCATCGGCTGAAAGTCGCCATTCGCGCCGAGCACGCCGCCCCAGCCGCGCCAGCCGGTGCGATTGTTCGAGTGGTCGCCCATGTCGAGATTGAGCGTGACCCAGAGCTCGCCCTGCGCGTCGCGTTTCGGACCGTAGGTGTAGCCATGGTAGGCGCCGGAAGTATTCCAGCCGCGACCGGCGGTGAGATACTCGTCAGCCACATGATCCCCGTCGGTGTCGCGCAGGCGGGTGATCTCGGTGCGTTGCGCCACGAGCAGGCTGTCTCCATCGCGGAGCACGCCGAGCGGCTCGTGCAGACCTGAGGCGAACAACTGGTATTTCACCTTTTCCGCGGAATCGCCCAGCACGCCGCCGAGCAGCCACACTTCACCCTTGCGGATGGCCACGGCGAGTCGGCCATCCGCCGCCCAGTCCATGCCGCTGATTTCGAGCGCGATGCCCGCGCCGGGCTTCCAGTCTTTGCTCCGAGAAGCCGTCGGGGAGTCGGCGGTGAGAATGTTCGTGATCTGGTAAGGCGACTCCGCCGCGACGGCGTGGACCGCAGCGAGACAAGCGACGATCGCGGAGATCGCACACCGCTGCCGCCAGCGGCGCCAGCCGCCTTCCAAAAGACCTTTGTCATCCTGAGCGAAGCGGAGGCGGTAACATGGGCGGAGCGCAGTCGAAGGATCTTTCACCATTTCCCCCAAGGGCGCGTGTGCCGGCAGAAA
>JANOAZ010000028.1:0-30931 GCA_031411395.1 Chthoniobacteraceae bacterium | reverse complement strand
ATCCGCCTGCTGCTGCTCTCGTTCTTCCTGCAATTCTTCCCCGACGTCATCCGCAACAACCACCTCTTCATTCTGCAGACGCCGCTCTTCCGCGTCCGCAACAAGAAGGTCACGAAGTATTGCTACAGCGAGCAGGAGAAGCAGGCCGCCGTCGCCTCTCTCGGCGCGAGCCACGAGATCACGCGCTTCAAGGGCCTCGGCGAAATCTCCGCCGGCGAGTTCAAGGACTTCATCGGCGAGAACATCCGCCTCGACCCGATCAACCTCCATCACCTCACCAGCTCCGACGAACTCCTGTCCTTCTTCATGGGCAAGAACACGTCTGAGCGGCAGGACTTCATCATCAACAACCTCCGCGTCGAGAAAGACCTGATCGAGGTGTGAGCCGCCGCGATTTTATCGATGCCTAAACGCAAGAATCCGAACAGCGATCAAGGAGAGCTCCCCCTGGACGCCCTACCTGCTGAGCCGCCCACCACGCCCGACCCGATCGCGAATGGCGCTGCCTCCGATGCTCCCGCCGAGCCTGAGGCCGCCCTGCTGGCGCCCATCCGCAAGCCTGGCGAGAAGGTGCAGGACGAGCAGGCTCCGCTCGCGCAGAGCTACCGCAACTGGTTCCTCGATTACGCGAGCTACGTCATCCTCGACCGTGCCGTCCCGCACATCGACGACGGTTTGAAGCCCGTGCAGCGTCGCGTGCTGCACACGCTGTGGGACATGGACGACGGGCGCTTCCACAAGGTCGCGAATGTCGTCGGCGCGACGATGAAGCTGCATCCGCATGGCGACGCCTCCATCGGCGCGGCGCTCGTGTCCATCGGCCAGCGCGGGTGGCTCATCGAGCCGCAGGGGAATTACGGCAACACTCTCACGGGCGACGATGCGGCGGCGCCGCGTTACATCGAGGCGCGACTCACGGCTTTCGCGAAGGACGTGCTTTTCAACCCGAAGACGACGACGTGGCAGCTCAGCTACGACGGGCGCAACAAGGAGCCGATCACGCTGCCCGCGAAGTTCCCCATCGTGCTGCTCGAAGGCGCGGATGGCATCGCGGTCGGGCTTTCGACGAAGATCCTGCCGCACAATTTCAACGATCTCTGCCGCGCGGCGATCAATCATCTTCAGGGGAAAAACTTCCGCATTCTCCCCGACTTCCCGACCGGCGGCACCGCGGATTTTTCCGAATACAATGACGGCGAGCGCGGTGGAAAAGTGAAGGTCCGCGCGAAGGTCGAGGAGCGTTCCAAATACCTCCTCGCGGTCACCGAGCTGCCCTACGGCGTCACCACCGAGTCGCTCATCGAGTCCATCCTCGCGGCCAACGCCAAGGGGAAGATCAAAGTCAAACACGTCGATGACAACACGGCGGACAAGGTCGAGATCCTCATTCATCTGCCGCAGGGCGCGGAGCCGGAGAAGGTCATCCAGCAGCTCTACGTCTTCACGAGCTGCCAGGTGCAGCTCAACCCCGCCGCGTGCGTCATCGTCCGCGACCCGCAGAGCGGCGACGACAAGCCGCACTTTCTCGGCGTGCGCGACATCCTCAAGACCAGCGCCGAGGCCACCCGCGAGCTCCTCAAACGCGAACTCGAGATCAAGCTCGGCGAACTCGAGCAGCAGTGGCATTGGGATTCGCTCGAACGCATCTTCATCGAGGAGCGCATCTACCGCCTCATCGAGAAATCCAAGACCTGGGAAAGCGTCCTCGCCGAAATCCGCGGTGGTCTGAAACCCTTCCTCGCGCAGCTCCGCCGCGACGTTACCGACGACGACATCACTCGCCTCACGGAGATTCGCATCAAACGCATCTCCGCCTACAACCGCTTCCAAGCCGACGAAGCCATGAAGAGAATTCAGGAAGGCATCAAGGAGACAAAAGCGAATCTCAAGAACCTTACCGGTTACACCGTCGCGTGGTTCGAGATGCTGCAGGCAAAGTACGGCAAGGGCATCAAGCGCCGCACCAGCTACGACGAGATCGCGCAGATCGACGCCTCCCAGGTCGTGTCCGCCAATCAGCGCCTCTACGTCAACCGCAAGGACGGCTTCATCGGCCTCAACTGGCGCCAGCATGACTTCGTCACCGAATGCACCATCCTCGACAGCGTCCTATGCATCATGAAGGACGGCTCGCTCAAGGTCGCGAAGGTCGCCGACAAGGTTTTCATGGGCCGCGAGATCATCCACATCTCCATCTGGCCGAAGGAAGGAGACATGAACTTCTACACCATGGTCTATCAGGACGGCGAAAGCGGAAAGGCCTACGCCAAGAAATTCCAGATCGGCGGCCTGTCCCGCGACAAGCTTTACCCCTTGGTAAAATCCGAGAAATCTCGAGTGATCTACCTGCACATCAGCGCCACGGAAAAGGAGATGCCCCAGACCCTCCATGTCGCCCTGGATGGCCGCAGCGGTGCCCGCGTCCGCGAACTCGATTTCGATCTAACACGAGTGCCCGTGAGCACCCGCACCTCCAAGGGCCTCACCATCACCAAATGGTCGGTCAAGGAAGTGACTGCCGGAGCTCCACCGCCGCCAAGTACTCGGGCAAGGAAATAACTTGAGGAAATCGTCCTCGCTCGTGGCGACCTTTAACGGCCGGGCACCGATCGCATCTTCGACATTCTCACGCATCCTCAGAATCCCATCGGAGATCGCCGGGTTTGCCCCCCCTTGTGTCCGCCCTTGAGCCGCGCAAAACTTTAACTCCCCGATTATCAAGGAAGTGGAGGCGAGGGGAGTCGAACCCGCACGGACCGATACAAACCGCGCTATATGATGCGGTGCATCGGAGTAAATTGATTTTGGTCATCATCCAGTGTGGTTTGGTTGGGTGGATTTTGTCACAGATTGTCACACGATTCCCGGCGGTCGAATCGCCGATGCGCACCGGCTGCGTATGCCTGTGGATCGCGAACGGGTGATGCAGGATACGAAGCGCCCGAAACCGATTGAACCGCAGAAAGTTCGCGGAGTTGTTTCGGGCGTGGCGTCGCCGCCGCCGGTTGTCGCTAGCGCAGGTGTCCTATGCCCTCCGCGCCGCGTCACTACCGTTTTTTTGACAAACGGCACGCATCGACTGCGCAATTCGCGGATCTTCCGTAATAGACGGCGCACGCATCGCCTTACCCAAGCGTAGGCGTGTGTCGCACTGGGGCCGGGCCCACTTTTGCAAAACTTGACCGACACAACCTGTATGCTACCAAGCATAGCGCTGGCTCGGGGCCTTGCCGAGAGCCGGCTTCCACATTTTCGCGGCGACCCACCTACGACTTGCAGACCCATCAGCACTCAACGCGATTTGGAATACGTTGGGCGCTTTGGTGCGTTCTTGGGGCAGCCGGTTTGACGGTGGCCTCCGCCGGTAAGCCCATCCCGCCGGGCGGCCCGGACCCGGCGGCGGAGGGCCGTCCGCGGATGGGGACTTCGACAAAGGTTGCCGCACGCCTCGCACTGGCGGGGGACGGATTACCGCGGCTTAGTCCCGGGATCGTGACTCCCAAGACGGATTCCGCACGCCCGCCCCTCGACAAGAACTCGGCGACGAGCGAGCCGCCCATCATCGACGGGCGGCTCGACGATGTATGTTGGGCGAATGCGCCCGTCATCGACAAGTTCACACAGGTCGAGCCGGTGGAAGGCGCGGCGCCGTCGGAACGCACCGAGGTGCGCATGCTCTACGACCACGATTATCTGTTCATCGGCATTCACTGTTTTGATCGCGAGCCAGCCAGGATCGTCGCCAAACAGATGCAGCGCGACGCCGACATGGACTCGGACGACACGCTCGCGCTGGTCTTCGACACCTTTGGGCGAAAGCGCACGGGTTACCTCTTTAAGATCACCCCTCGCGGCGCCACTCAGGATGCTCTCCTGGAAGCCGATGGCGCCCAGAAGACAGAATGGGACACGGTCTGGACTGGCCTCAGCCGCATCGATGAGACCGGCTGGACGGCAGAGATTGCGATTCCGTTTAAGAGCCTCTCTTTCGATCCGCATCGGGATGTCTGGGGATTTAACGTCGAGCGAGTCATCCGCCGAAGACAGGAGACCGTGCGTTGGGCTGCGCCTTTCCAGAACAAGAACGTCACGTCACTCGCCGACTTGGGCGAGTTGCGCGATCTCTCCGGGATGCGGAAAGGGCTGGGGTTGGAATTCAAGCCATTCCTCGTCACGCGGTACAGGGATAGTTCTGCTGGCAAGAGCGAGGGCCTTGAGTTTGAACCCGGTTTCGACCTCTTCTACAGCATCACGCCATCGCTCAACGCCGCGTTGACCGTGAACACCGATTTCGCCGAGGCCGAGGTGGACAAGCGTCAGGTGAATCTGACGCGGTTTCCGATCTTCTTTCCCGAAAAGCGCGATTTTTTCCTCCAGGACGCAAACCTCTTCAGCTTCGGCGCCTACAAGGGGCCGCTGGCATTCAATTCGCGTCGCATCGGTCTCGGCCCGGCGGGGGAAACCGTCGATCTTCTTGCCGGAGGCAAGCTCACGGGCCGAATCGGGAACCTCGATCTCGGACTGCTCGATGTGCAGGTCAATGATACCGAGGGCGTGCCGTCAAAGAATCTGGCGGTCGGCCGCGCCTCCTACCGGGTGCTCGAGGAGTCGTCGATTGGCGGCATCGTTACCTCCGGCGATCCGAGTGGCTCAGGCGACAACTCGCTGGTCGGCGCTGACGTGAACTACCGAAACAGCCACTTGTTTAAGAACAATGCTTTCAAGGCGCAGGCATGGGTGATGAAGACCGATGCCAGCGGAGCCGACGGACGCCAGATGGCGGTAGGTGGTTCGTTGCGCTATCCGAATGAACCGCTGGCGGCAGAGGTCTTTGCCTCACAGATCGATGCCGATTTCAACCCCGCGCTCGGCTTTGCACCGCGCCGCGGGATCCGTCAGTACGGAGGGAAGCTCGGCTATCGGTGGCGCCCTGGGGGTTACATCCGTTCGGTGGGTGTGCAAGTGCAGCCGTTCTATGTCACGAATCTCGATGGCGTGATTGAGACCGAGGCAGTGACCCTGCCCGCGGTCAATTTTCTCAACGAAGCCGGGGATTCGTTGAACCTCGGTTACACCATCAATCGCGAAAACTTCCGCGAAGGGTTTGAAATCACTCCCGGCGTTTTCGTGCCGGGCGGCGACTACCGGTTTAACCGTGCGTTTGCGCTGCTTTCCTCCACCTCCGCTCGACCGCTCAGCGCTTTCGCCAGCCTGGATATCGGCGATTTCTACGACGGGAGCAGCCGCGAATATGGCGCCGGGCTTGAGTGGCGGGTGAATGAGCACGCTTACCTGGCGACGGAATTGACACTGAGTCAGATCGAGCTTCCCGCGGGAAGTTTCGATGTCGTGGTTGGCCTTGCACGCGCCAACTTCGCTTTCACGCCGAACCTTTCATGGAACACCGTCGTGCAGTACGACAACGTCTCGCAAACGGCGGGTGTGAACAGCCGGCTGAAGTGGATCGTTCAGCCCGGCAGCCAGATTTTTCTTGTCGTCAACTACGGCTTCGACGCGGAAAACGGCAGATACCAGACGCTCTCGACAGACATCACGACGAAGGTGGTCTGGACCTTTCGGTTTTAACCAAGTGCTCGCCGAACTCCGCGCCGTTGGCGCATCGCGCCCGTGAGAATCGCCCTTGTCTCCCAAGAGTATCCGCCCGAGACCGCCAAAGGAGGGCTCGGCACGCAGACCTACCTAAAAGCACATGGACTGGCCGCGCGTGGCCACGAGGTTCACGTCGTCTCGCAAACGGCCGGACCTACCCTTCAGCAGGCGCGGGATGGCACTGTGCATGTCATTCGCACGCCGGGATTTTACTCGCGGATGCCGATCTGGACTGAGCCCGCCGGCTGGCTGACCTACAGCGCGGAAGTCGCCGCCGTGCTCGCCCAACTCCATGCCGAAAGCCCGCTCGGCCTCGTCGACTTTCCCGAGTGGGCGGCGGAAGGCTACGTGCATCTGCTCAACCGAGCGGAAGGGAATCACATTCCGAGCGTCATCCATTTGCACGGGCCGCTCGTCATGTTCGCCCACGCCATGGGGTGGCCGGAAATCGATTCGGAGTTCTATCGGACCGGCACCGAGATGGAGAGGACGTGCCTGCGGCTCACCGACGCCGTCTTCTCATCCAGCCAATGTTCGATCGATTGGTGCCGCCGTTATTACGACCTCCGCCACGAGGAGGTGCCGGTGATTCACACCGGCGTCGATACCTCGCTTTTCTCGCCACGGCCCGTCCCGAAAGAATCGCGGCCGACCGTGATTTTTGTCGGCCGCATCGCGCGCAATAAAGGCGTCGAGACGCTCGTCGCGGCATGCTGCCGGTTGGCTCGCGAGTTCCCCGATCTTCAGCTTCGGATGCTCGGCAACGGAGAGGAGGGCTTGCTCGCGGAACTCCGGCGTTTGGCTACCACCTCGGGTTGCTCCACGCTTCTCGACTTCGCAGGCTTCGCGCGAACGGAAGAGCTTCCCGAGCAACTTTCGCGGGCACACGTCTTCGCGGCGCCGTCAGTTTACGAAGGCGGACCCGGCTTCGTTTACCTCGAGGCAATGGCCTGCGGTGTGCCGGCGATCGGTTGTGAAGGGAGCGGCGTCAGTGAGATTATCACGCACGACCGCACCGGTGTCCTCGTGCCGCCCAGGGATGTTGATGCGCTGGCCGAAGCGCTGCGCGACTTGCTGAGCGATCCGGAAAAACGTGCGGCGATCGGCCGCGCCGCTCGCGAATTCGTTCTCACCTACGCCGAGCGGGAGGACTGCCTGAACCGGCTCGAAGCATTCTATCGACGCGTCGCCGTGAAATGAATTCGCCGACGATCAACATCGAGGTGCTGACTGGCTTCGAGGACCCGCGCTGCCGACCGGAGGTTTGGAACGCCCTCGTGGCTCGCGGCGGCACCGACGCGATCTTCCTCACCTGGGAATGGCAGAAAGCCTGGTGGGATTCCTTCGAGCGTCGCGGGCTGCTGCTGCTCGGAGCTGAACGAAACGGCGAACTCCTCGCGATCGCGCCGTTCTTCGCTGAAGAAGGGATGATCTACTTCGTAGGATCGGGAGGATCGGATTACCTCGATTTCGTGGGCGAAATCCGTGATCCGGAAGTGCTCGATGGGCTTCTCCTCGGCGCGCGAAACGCCGTGCCGGATTTTAACGGGTTTCGGCTCTATCATCTGCCGGACAAATCGCCGACCGGCGACCTGCTCCGCGCGTCTGCTTCCCGACTCGGTCTCCTCTTGCGCGAAGAGGGAGTCCAACCCGCGCCGGCGACTCAGCTCGGCGTGGACAGCGAAGCCGATCACGCGCTGACGCAAAAGAAGAGCCTGCTCCGGCACGAGGCACACTTTCGCCGATCGGGATCGCTGGAAGTGTTACACCTTTCCACGGCGGAGGAGATTGAGCCGCATCTGGATGAGTTCTTTCAGCAACACATCGGTCGATGGAGCGCGACTCCACATCCGAGCCTGTTTCACGACGACCGCCAGCAGCGCTTCTATCGCACCCTGACGCAGCATGCTTCGCCTGCCGGCTGGCTCAGGTTCACGCGCGTCGAGTCGAATGGCGGCCCCATCGCGTTTCATTTCGGCTTTGCCTATCACGGCGCATTCCTGTGGTACAAACCTACTTTCGCCATTGAGCTCGCGCGCCATTCGCCGGGGGAAGTGCTGCTTCGCCAGTTGCTCCTGCGGGCCATCGAGGAAAGGGCGCACATCTTCGACTTCGGGCTCGGCGACGAGCCTTTCAAACAGCGGTTTGCCACCCACACCCAAACCGTTCGCGACTTCGGCCTTGATCCTGCCGAGGCTCCCCTTCCAGCGACATGGTAAGCCACGCTCCGACGATGAAACGCGTTCTTGTTCTCAGCCCACATCCCGACGATGAAGCCATCGGCCTCGGCGGCACACTGCGGCGGCATATCGAGCAAGGCGATCAGGTCGAAGTGATCTTTCTCACTTCGGGCGAGAAAGGGAGCCGCACGCAATCCCCTGAGGAACTCGGCCCCGTTCGCGAAGACGAAGCGGAAGAAGCGGCAAAGATTCTCGGCTATCGGCAACTGGACTTCTGGCGCCAGCCGGACGGAGCGGTTGAAGCGACTGATGAGCTCGTCGCGCGACTGGTTGGCAAACTGAACGAAACCAAGCCGGAACTTGTTTACGTCCCGCACGATGCGGAGATGCACCCCGACCACCGCGCGGCTACCCAGCTCGTCGCCCGTGCGCTCACCACGCTGAACCGAGATGCACCGAGCGTGCTCATGTACGAAGTCTGGACGCCACTGCAAGAGATCGACCATATCGAAGACATCTCCGGGCAACTTGAGACTAAGTTGAACGCAATCCGCGCCCACAAGAGCCAGTGCGACATTATGGACTTCGTCGAGGCGATCCGCGGGCTAAACCGTTACCGCGGTGAGATGCACAGCTGGCCCGGCGGACCGTATGCGGAAGTGTTCCAGCGCATGTCGGCTCGAAAGACAGGGCGCCCAGGCGATCCTTCCCACCAATGCGAATGACTCAAAACCCAAGACCTATATGATCCTATCAGGCATTGAAGTGCGGCAGCACTCAGATGACTGCGAGTTAACCGCGCAGCTCACGTGCGACACGAGCTGGATTCTTGACGATCGACCATTCCAGCTTTGGTATCGGTTCCCCGCAGACCATTACCCTTTTCTAGATCCCGAAAACGCGGATCCCTATGTTGCCGCTCTATTAGCACCGGCAATGTGTCTGGGCGAGCCGCTCAAGATCGAAGGCAAAGTCTCTCCGAAACTTCTGCGGGCGACCAAACAGATTCAGGAGATCTACCGCTGTTGGAAGCCAGCACTCAAAACGGTGGAAGTGGAGGTGGATATCGACACCGCGCGCGGAAGGAGCGCGAGGAGAAAGCCAGCGCGCAACGGGCTTTTCTTTTCTCTAGGTGTGGACTCCGGTTACAGCCTGGCCAAAAATCTTCACGAGCACGCTTTCGACGACGAATCGGTGACCGATCTCGTGACCGTCCTCGGCTTTGATGTTTACCTCACGGAACGACAGCGTTTTGTCGCAATGCTGGAAAACGCCACGAAGGTTGGTTCAGGCTTGGGAAAGAGCGTCCTGCCGGTGAGCACGAACCTGCGCGATTTCACGGATAAGATTGCCGACTGGGTGCAACTTTACCACGGCGCGGCCCTCGCCAGCGTGGGACTGGCGCTCGGCGCGAGGTTTCGTCACATGCTGATCGCGGCGACCCACACCTACGCCGACCTGCTTCCCCTCGGATCCCACCCCGTGCTCGATCCGCTGTGGTCCACCGAGACGCTTTCGTTTTCACACGACGGATGTGAGGCCAATCGGCTCAGCAAGATGCGTGGCATTGCAGAAGTTCCCGGTCTGCTGACCACGCTCAGGGTATGCGCTACCGGCGAGACGACTGACGCTTACAACTGCGGGCAATGTCCCAAGTGTCTTATGACCATGATCGGTCTGCACATCGTGGGAGCGCTTGAGAAATGCACCACCTTGCCGAAGGAGATCGATCTCGATCGCGTCCGCAACATCCCGATAAAAAACACGACGCAAAGAGTCTATCTCCAGCAACTCGCTGACGCGCTGGGATCGGCACGAGATGACCTCGCAATCAAAGAAGCTCTCGAACACTGCCTGCATCGATCAGCCGCAAAAGCACCCGCTCGAACGGACTGACGCGAACCCCGCAGCGACCGATTTTTTTCTGTGATCCACCACGTCTTCGCGAACAAGTCCAACATCGGCGACTGGCTCTCTGCGCGCGCGATTCAGAGGCTGCTCGGTCCAGAGCCGGTCTCGGAATATCTTTGTGATGAACCATTCGTTCCAGAGACGCTCGCGCGCTTGCGGCAGGCCGGGCCGGGCGATCTGATCATCATTGGCGGCGGCGGGCTGTTCATGGATTACTTCGCGGAGTTCTGGGAGGGGTTTCGCGTGATTGCGGCGCGCGTGCCGTTTGCAATCTGGGGCGTCGGCTGCTGCGACATGAAGCGGCAGAATTCCCGGCTGCCCGCGGCGTTGCTGGAGGAGATCGTGAGCCAGAGCAGGTTGTGTGTCGTCCGCGACGAACTCACCCGCGTCGCGTTATCCGGATGCGCGCTTCCGCCGCCGGTCGCGTGCCCGACGATGAGCCTGGTCGAGCCGGCGGCGCAGGGCGCGGGTCTGCTGCACGTCGATGCATTCGATAATGTCGGAGAAGCTAACTACGAGGCGATGGAGGCTTTTGGAAAAGAGTTCGCCGCCGCGACCGGACGCTCGTTCCACTCAATCAACAACCTCATCCCGGCCGGGAGTGAAAAGAGTCTTGGCGGCTTACTGGCGCGTTACGAACACGCCGACTTAATCCTCGCCGGCAGACTGCACGGCTGCATCATCGGCCTCGCGATGGGCCGAAAAGTCCTGGCGGTTTCCGGTGACCACAAAGTCGAGTCCTTCATGCAAGCAGCCGGGCTGGGCGAATGGGTGCTGGATCTTTCCGAGGTCGCCTCCGTCCCCCAGAGACTGCGCGATCTTGCAGGCCAGCCAAACCCGGCTGAGTTCATCGCTCGCACAAGAGCTCAGCATCAACAGATCGCAGCTCAACTTCGTTCGTGGCTGCCGTGAACTACCCAATGAGCTCGCCACTTCGCATCATCGTTACTGGTCTCATCGCCCAGCATCCGACGCTCGGCGGGGTGACTTGGGATTACCTGCAATATGTGCTCGGCCTCGCGAGGCTCGGACACGACGTCTTCTATCTCGAAGACTCCGGCGAGTGGCCCTACAACCTCGACGGCGGACCGGGCGGCGACGACTGGGTGGCGCGCGATCCGATGGATACGGTGCGGCCACTTGCAAAGGTCTTTGAGCGTTACGGCCTGAGTGAGCATTGGGCTTACCGCTTTCCCGTCGAGCCTCAGTGGTTCGGGCTTTCGGACCAAAAGCGGAAAGAAGTGCTGGAGACGGCTGATCTCCTGATCAATGTCTCCGGGACAATCGAACATCCTGAGCAATATCGGGACGTGCGGCGGCTGGTTTACATCGACAGCGATCCCGGCTTTACCCAGGCGAAGCTTGCACTTCAGCAAGAGGATTTTTGTCGCCGCGTTAATGCTCACGACGTGCATTTCACATTCGGCGAGGCGGCTTCTTCGGCGGTTCCTGTGACAGGCCATCATTGGCGTCCGACCCGGCAGCCAATTGTTCTCTCAGAGTGGTGGGATCCGGGAACTCCGCGTGAGGTATTTACCACGGTCATGAGTTGGACGAGTTACAAGCCACTCGTCCTCAATGGCAGGACGTATGGGCAGAAGGACGTGGAGTTTCGCAGCTTCCTCGACCTTCCGGAGAAGGTGGGACCAGGGAAGCTCGAAGTCGCGATGGGGCGGCTGCATCACGTGACATGGGAGGCCCAGGCAAAGAGCCTGCCTGCGCGCGCCGCGTCGCTCGTGCAGACGCACCCGAATTGGACCCCCGGCGATCTTCTCGAACGCATGGGTTGGCGCGTGGCTGATCCGCTTGGTGTTTGTGGCGATCTCGACAGCTACCGTGACTACATTCGGTTATCAAAGGCTGAGTGGAGCGTCGCCAAGAATGGATATATCCGCGATCGGACCGGCTGGTTCAGTTGCCGGTCGGCCTGTTACCTGGCGGCAGGTCGCCCCGTGGTCGTGCAGGACACTGGGTTTACTGACGTTATTCCCGCCGGCGAAGGTATTCTCGCCTTCAACACGATGGAAGAAGCTGTCGAGGGCATCCGCGCCATTGAGAGTGACTACACAAGGCAGGCGAAGGCGGCGCGCGCTCTTGCGGAGGAGTATTTCGATTCCCGCAAAGTCTTGAGGCGCCTCATCGAAGACGCGATGGCCACATACTAACTCTCAACCCAAGATGAACTCGCCCATTACGTATGAAACTATCTGAACTCAGAACATTCCAAGTTGCCGACAAGACGCGCGTTGAAATCACCGCGACTTGGGAAGACGTGCAACGGCCTGCCCAGACACTTTTTGTGGAGACGCCGAGCGACTTCGCTGAGGCTTTGGCTTTCGACTACGATGCTTTCGTGGCGGCCTGTGCCGTGCCCGCGTTGTTCCTCGGAGAACGTCGCGTGACGGTTCCGGGAGACCTTTGTCCGCGGCTTGCAGACGGCCTGGGGTTCGTGATGGAAATATTCCGGCAGTGGCGCGGCATTCAGCGCCCCCTCGTCGTCATCGAGCCGGAGGAAGGTTTTAAGTCGCGTTATCCGGTCAGGAAGCCGCGGACAGCCATGCTGCTTTCAGGTGGCATCGATTCTTTGGCGATGCTCCGGCTCAACCGGCTCTACTATCCGCGAGACCATCCGGATGCCATCCAGGATGGATTCCTGATCGAGGGTTTCGATCTCGGGGGCTTTGGCAATCAAGATACCCGCCTGGAGCGAATGAAGAAGGCGGTGGCCACCATCGCTGAAGATGCCGGGGTGACGGTGATTCCGGTCGTCACTAATTTTGTGGCCCTCAATCCCGACGTGCATTTCTACGTGAAGCAATGGCACGGCGGCGTTTTGGCTGCGGTGACTCATCTGTTTGCGAAACGAATTACGCGCACCTGCATTGGTTCCACCCATGATGCGAGCACCCTGGCTCCCTGGGGCTCGCACCCGCTGATCGATCCATACTTCAGCAGCTCGCGCCTCCAGATCGTTCACGAAGGCGCTCATTTGTCGCGATTAGAAAAGACCAGATACGTGGCCGACTGGGATGCCGGGTTGCACAACATGCGCGTTTGCTTTGGCAATCCCTTGGAGGATTTGAATTGCGGCCGTTGCGAGAAATGCCTGCGAACCATGACCGCGCTGCTTGCACTGGGGAAATTACATGATTGCCGCGCTTTCCCAACGCGGGACGTCACTCCCGATATGCTCGGCGACCTCGGGATGAGTAGTAACTACACCCTGGCTTGCTATGAAGAACTGTTGGCACCGCTTCGGGAACGCGGCCGGGAAGACCTGGTCAAAGTGCTTGAACGCAAGAGCCGATATTACGCGCCCTCCATTGCTTTTGCCAACATGGATCAGCAACGATTCGCAGCGGAGTTAGCCCTGCTGGTCCAGGAGATTACCAGGACGATCCCGATGAATAGCACACTGATCCTCATCCATGACTGCACACTGGTTGGCCAGGCACTGGATGGTTATCGTGTCTTCCCATTTCTGGAGCAGAACGGAGAGTATGCAGGTCATCCGGCTGATTCCGCCACCGCCATCGCAGAATTGGAACGCTTACGGCGGGATGGAGCAGAGTTTGTTGTCTTTATCTGGGCGTCGTTTTGGTGGCTTGATTACTACCGGGAGTTTGAAAACTACTTGCGTTCGCAGTTCGGAAGCGTTGCCGAAAGCGCACGGATCATCGCGTTCGATCTACGGTCGGCCAGCCGGGTCTCCGCTGAGTCGGTGTAAGAGGGTTCAGTCCGCGACTAACTCACCCATTTCCAGGTGCAGCCTCATGTCGCACTTCTCGAGCGTGCTCAGGCGATGGGCAATCATGAAAGTAGTTCGGCCATGCATCAGCTTCTCCATTGCTTCCATGATCGTTCCCTCTGTCCTTACGTCCACCGAGCTGGTCGGTTCGTCGAGGACAAGGATCGGCGCGTCTTTGAGGAAGGCCCGAGCCAGCGAGATGCGCTGACGTTCGCCACCCGAAAGCCGGGCTCCCCGCTGGCCCACGAGCGTCTGGTAACCGTCCGGCAACGCGCTGATGAAGTCGTGGGCGTTCGCCGCTTTGGCCGCCGCGACGATCTCCCCTTCGGAGGCACCGGGCCGGGCGTAGGCGATGTTCTCGCCGATGCTGTTGGAAAATAACACCGGCTCCTGGAGCACGATGGCGAACTGGTTCCGCAGGTCCGCCAGCCGATACTCGCGCAGATCGATGCCATCGAGCAGAACCTGGCCGCTGGTCGGGTCGTAGAATCGTGTTAGAAGACTTACCAGCGTGGTTTTTCCGGCACCCGTGGTGCCCATGATCCCGACGCGGCTTCCGGGCCGAACCCGAAATGAAACCCGGTGCAGGACGAAGGTCTCCGGCTCGTAACTGAACGAGACATCGCGGAGTTCGATTTCGCCGACCGCCTTGGTCAGCGACTGGCCGTCGGGCCGATCTTCGACGTCGGGGGTTTCGTCGAGCAGCGTGAAGGCACGTTCAGCGCTGGACATCGAAGACTGCATCTTGCCGATCTGTCCGCTGATCGTCTTCATCGGGCCGTAAAGCTGCGCGATGTAAGCCATGACCAGGAGTAACTGACCGAGGGTCATCGTGCCGGACTGCACATGCTGGATTCCAATGAACAGGGCGGCAGCGGTGCCGAATGCGACTGCGATTCCCACGATCGCTCCAAAACCGCTGTCGAGAAACGCAAGGTACACATGACGCCGGACGCCCAGGTTCGCTTTATCCAGATACTCGGCCTGCTGTCGCTCCTCCTGGCCGAATGCTTTCACGACGCGAATGGCGCCGAGCGTTTCCTCGAGGACCGACATGGTCGCAGAGTGGACTGCCTGCAGTTCCCGCCACCGGGTCCGCACGCGCCTCCGGTAAAACTCCGCGAGCGCAAACAGCACGGGCATCACGGTCAGCGCGACGAGCGCAAGCTGCACGTTGATGCGGGTGATGATGTAAACCATTCCGACGACCGTGCAGCCCGAGATGAGAAACGGCGCGATGCCGTGCACCAGAATCCATTCAATCGCCGGCGCGTCGTATTGGATGCGGTAGATCGAATCCGAGGTTCCCTTCCGGTCGTGATAGAGCAGCGAGAGCCGTTGGGCGTGACGAAACAAACGCGAGCGAAACGAGAGCACGAGCTTTTCGCTCAGGTAGCTCTCTCCCATATGATTCACGACGTTCTGCGCCTGAAGGAGGAAGGTGATCGCGATGATCAAGCCGACCACCAGGAGCAACATCGCGCCCTTTGAGGCTTGAACCGGCTCGGGGGTGACCAAGTCGAGGAACCATGGGAGTGGCAGCTCGCCGATCACATGGTCCACTGCGATCTTCAGTGGCAACGGTGTGAGCAGCGTCAGCGGCGTCGCGAGGATTTGCAGGAGGAACAGACCTGCAAGGAGCGGCGTCAACGGCCGGGCCTGCTTCAGCAGGCGGCGGTAAATCTCGAGGTCCGAATAGCGGCGCGATCCCATCACTGCGATTGCTTTTCTGGACGCAGGTCGGTCGTGGCGCGCAGGATTGCCGCCATCGCGCTCCCCGCCTGTCGGAAGCTCCAGAGTGCGAATAAGGCGAAGCCGATCCCTGAAATGATGGCGGCCGTCCACGCTCCCTCGAACGCGGCGATTGTCGCAATCAGGCCGAATGAAAGCATGACCGCCTCCGCGCCACGGCGGCACCGCGGCCACACCCGTGTCCTCACGTATTGCGCGCCGGCACCGTGATCTTCGATGGCGAGCAACAGGCGGGCGGCACCGAACATGCCACCGCGGACCTCAATATCCCAGCGCGCGAACTCATCGCCGCAGAGCACGATGGCACGCTCTTCCCGTAAGGTTTTTTCGATGCGGGCGATGCGTTCTTCGGGCGACATCCAGTCCTTGGTCCAGAGCGCGTCTTTGCGCGGGTACGGCGTCGCGATTCCGGGTAGGCCCCGCCGGCGCCAGAATGTCAGCCCATAAAGAACGCGGCCGGAAAGCCTCGCGAGCGGCTGTAGGAAGTGCAGCCACGCGGTGAGCAGCCGCAGTTGCAGCCGCACGAAAGGGGATCTCCGGGGGAAATGATACGACCCCCGGAAGCCCGCGCGCAGCGATTGCACGATGGTAATCACAACCGTTGTGATCAGCAGTGGGATCGCGGCAAAGAGCGGTGGCCATGACCACCCCAGCAGCGCGCACCCGCCCAGGAACCAGACGAGCAGATGCCACTCTGGCATCGTGGGAAGACTCAAGAGGGTGCCCGGTCCGCGCTCGTAAAGTGACTGGAACGGCGCACTCCCCCATACGCCGTGGTAGATGCGCGAGCCAAAGCCCAGGATGTGGCTGAAGCCTTTGCCATAAAGACGCCCGTGGAAGGTGTGATGACCCGCGGAATTGTAGCGTTCGGGCCACTTCCCCTCGAGCAACGCCTCGGCACGACCGTAGCCGCGCTGCTGCCGACAATATTTTATTACTGAACTGCGACGGTGATGCCAGACCATTGCCGCCGGGCTGAATCCAAGCGTCCAGCCGCGCTGTTGGATGCGCCAGCAGGCATCCACGTCGTCACCGGCCGCGCGGAACCTCGGGTCGAATCCACCAATCGCGTCCAAGGCCTCGCGCCGGAATGCCATGTTGCAGCCCGGGACGTGTTCGGCGAGTTCGTCCGTAATCAGGACGTGCACGGGACCGCCGGGCGCATTGGCTACGCAATTTGCGACGAGGCTGCTGTGGTGAGGTTCGACGTTCGGACCGCCGATGACCATGTGTTCGGTGCTTAGGAAAGAGGCGGCGAGGTAATCGAGCCAGTCGGGATCGGGGTAGGCATCGTCATCGAGGTACGCGAGAAAATCGCCGGACGCGGCCTCCATGCCGACGTTGCGCGCCTGGCTGAGGCCCTGATTTTTAGTCGAGATCAGCCGGACTTTGTATTCGGCTACGATCTCTGCCGTCGCATCCGTCGAGCCGTCGTTGATGACGATGACCTCGTAATTTGGGTAGGTGAGGCGGGCGAGGCCCGCCAGGCACTCGCGAATCGTCGCGGAGCCGTTGTAGGTGCAGACGATGACTGAAAAGAAAGGCGTGGGCCGGTCAGGGGAAAATGGCGTCTCGGCGAAGGCTTCGGAAACCGCTGCCAGCGCCGGTTTTGGCCGCCGCAATGTATCTGTGAGACCGAACGCCCAGTCCTGAACGAATTCCTTGGCGCGATACCATTCGTCCGTCCACGAGAAGATGATCGTGCCAGCGCATCCTGCACGGAAGGCAGTGCGGATTTGCCAATCGAGAACGGCAGCTTGTTTCTCCTCGCCATTACGGAGCGCGTCTAGGCCCACCTCGCTCATGATCAGCGGCCGATCGCCTGCGATATTCTGGAGTCGGAGAAGATACGAATACAGCACCGGCTCCGATTCGAGGTACACGTTGAAGCAGACGAGATCGAGGAACGGGAGTTGGAGGTATTCGGTCGTCGGGTAATTGACGTAGGTGACGAGCCCCTCCGGGTCTTCGGCTTTGATGGCGCGAAAGATTCCGTGCAGATAGCGCTCGACCTTCCGCGCGCCCAGCCAGCGCACGACGGAGGCTGGAATCTCGTTGCCAATCGCGTAACAGAGCAGCGCCGGGTGGCCCGCGACCTCCCGCACCTTTGCGCGCACCAGCGCCGCGACATCCGGTCCCTTTTTTTCCCGGTCCACGAGATAGCCCACATACTGCTCTGCGGAAAGGCCGACCATCACGCGCAACCCGTGCCGCTCCGCGATGTCGAGGAGTGCGCGCGGAGGCATCGTGTGCGGGATGCGCACCGTGTTAATTCCGGCGGCAGCCATTTGCTCAAAGTCGGCGTCGATCTTATCGAGGTCGTGGTATTCGTTGCCGGTCTCATCCGGCTTGAAGGCGCCGTAGGTCACGCCCTTCGATGGAAATTTTAGCCCTCCGACGAAGAGAAATTTACCCGAAGCAAAGGGCCGCACGATGGCGGCGCTTCGTTTATGGGAATCTTCGAGTGCTGGGATTGCGGTTTCCACGGTGTGGTTTTTCTGGAAGGACTGGGGGCTACCAATGAGCGAGGTGCCGAAGAGTAGCAAGCCGCCTTCGAGGCGTTCCTCGACAATCGGGTGTGATAAAAAGTGGAGACAGCGCAAAAAATCGTCCTCGTTCTCCTACTCGTCCTCGAAAAACGCGGCACTGAGGAGGACGACTAGGAGTAGGACGACGAGGACGAGTCGCCGACCCTTGCTGTCTCCACTTTCAACCACACCCTCGACAATCCGGCGGCGAGAACGAGCAGCGGATCATAGCTGGCTAGCGCTAGACCGTGCGCTCGATACGTTGAACGCGGAGCACTCCCGACGTCGCGAGGCTACGGAGCCAGCGACGTCGAGCGAAGTCGAACGAAGTCTCTCGCGCCGTGGTCAGCGTTCCCTCCGGCGACCGAATCGCCGGCCAGAATCAGCCGATCCCCCTGCTGAGGAGACGCTCGTTATATCAAGCTGTTTCTCGGCAGACGATGAAGGCTTTGCACGGCGTATCCCCTCTCCTCCCGAACAATTCCAATCGCGTTCAGAGTGGCCATTGCCTCACACAAGCCCAATCCCGCTCTTGCCGAAGGGCTTGAAGAGGCATTTGTGACAATGCCATCACACGCGCAATGACCTCTCCCAAAGTGCGTTACAGTGGAGGCGAGGGGAGTCGAACCCGCGCGAACCGATACAAACCCCGCTATATGATGCGGTGCATCAGAGTAAATTGATTTTGCACATCATACAGTGGGGTTTGTACGGGCAGATTTTGTCACAGATTGTCACACGAAACGCGTGCTCCTTGAGAAGCGCAGAAATCCTCATCAATCTCACTGGTTGTGCTTCAGATGATACAATTCGGTGGCGGTCGTTTACCCGCTCGCGTCCCGCATTCTTTGGAGAGCGGAGCTGTTTAGATTCCAGCTTGCGCTCAGACGGGGGCGGCGAAGAGACTGCGCAGTGTTGAATCCTGGGAGACTATTTGCTGTCCAATCTGTTGGAGTTCCGGGGGCAACGCGCCCGCGGCGGCAGCCGTCTGATCCATCAAGGCGATCAACTCATTGTTCAAGGCGGTGTCCGTGACGGGAAGCGGATGGAGCAGGCGAAAGATAGGTCCGGAACCTTTTTTTACGAGCGCGCGCGCCGTGCGTGCCAGACCGCTCCGCATGCCCGTGTTGAGTGAGTGCCGGCGCAGTTGCGCGCGCAGCGGTGAATCCTGCGGCGCCAGCAGGAGGAGGCTGAGCGTGCGCACGAGCACTTCGTAACGCAGTCGAAAGAACCGAGCCGCCGGTTCCAGCTCCGCCGCGATTTCGTCGCCGGAAACCGGGCCGGGCCATGGCGGATCGCCGGCCAAACGTGGGTTTTCCACGGCGGAGAGCGAGAGGGCGGTCGCATCAGCCGGGCAGGCTTTGAATGCTTGCAGCAGCCGCTCGAAGTGCGATGGCGCGGTCTCTTCACTCGTGTCCCACCCTTCCCCTTGCACGGCGATCCGGCGCAGCGCGCGCTTGGCGTCTTCCCGCGTCGCCGCAGTTTCCACGAAGAAGCCTTCCGAGCCTCCCGGCCAGCGGTCATTGGAATCCTGCTGGCTGGTTTGGAGCGTGAGGTCGGCGGGCAGGTGCAGGTCGCCGAAGTGCTCGCTCATGTCCTCGGTGAAATCCTGCGGTCCACCGCCCTCATTGCTTTCCTGGAAAAGCCAAAGCAGCCGCGCGTAGAGCATGCCGACGTGCTTCACCCCGCCGGCGACTTCCATGGAGGCGGTCGCGTCCGCCTCTTGGGCGGCCGCGCGGTCTTCTTCGCTGAGCCCCTCGGGAATCGGGACGGGCGCTTCTGCGGTCACAAAAGTTGCGAGCGCCGCCTTGCTGACCGGGCGCAGGCGCAAATGGGAAGGATAAATCGCGCCTTGGCCAGCCGTCGGCGCCTCTGCTTGGAGGTCGAGGTGCGGGGCAGCTCCGAGCGCGACGAGAAGGTTTTGAACCGTCATCAGGTGTCCCATCTCCTCGACGGCGATTTCGAGCAGCACCTGGCCGTGGGTCGCGCCGAACTCCTGGTCTTCATCCAGCGCGAAGTAAGCGTAGAGATATTCCACCATCAGCGCGTGCTCGACTTCGGCGGCCGCTTGCAGCAGCGCGATGGTGACTTTCAGCGGGTCGGTCTCGTCTTCGACAAACGGAACCTTGGCGCCTTCGCCCATCGCAAAGAGCACGGAGCGCGTGAGACGATTGGGTGGAGGCGTAACCGGCGCGACCCCGAAGACGCGCGGCGCGGCGCGCTCCGAGATCTTGCGGAGCTGGGCGGCGGCCGCGGAGGACGAGTCACGCCAGCGCACGCCGGCAGCGGAGGTGGAATGTGGATCGGGCATCAGGATTTCGATTATTGGAAAAAGAGGCGCCGCATCACGGGAGGCTGCCGGCGATGCGATAGACAGAGCCGCCCAAATCGGAGAGGTAGAGTTCGCCGGCTGAGTCTTCACCAAAGCTTGTGATGGCAAAGGGGGCGTCTTGCGGAAAGAGATCCGTCTCACGGCGCCTCACCTCCTCGGCGTCCGCGCCGTTCCACCGCAGCGTCCAGATCGCGCCGGTGTGATCGGCGAAAAAATAGGCGCCGGCCAGCCCGATCACCGCGCCGCCGCGATAGACGTAGCCGCCCACCACGGCGATGCCGTCGTCGCGCCGGTAGTCGAAGATCGGATCGACGAGATTCTGCCCGGCGATCGGATCGAGATTCGTCACGCGCTTCCCTTCCTTCAGCCGCCAGCCGTAGTTTTCACCGCCGGCGCTGGCGGCTGGCTGGACATCGATTTCCTCGCGCTGGTTCTGCCCCACGTCGCCGATGTAAAGGTCGCCCGTCGCCCGGTCAAAACTGCACCGCCACGGATTGCGCAGCCCGAAGGCCCAGATTTCCGGCCGCGCACCGGACTGTCCCACGAAGGGATTGGACGGCGGGATCGCATAGTTGCGGAGCGCATCGCCCGGGAAATCGTCGTCATCCACATCGAGCCGCAGCATCTTTCCGAGCAATTCACCGAGGTTTTGCCCGCGCCGGCCGGGATCGTTGGCGCTGCCGCCGTCACCGAGCGCCGCATAGAGAAAACCGTCGCGCGGGCTGAAGCCGAGCCAGCCGCCGTTGTGATTGACGAATGGCTGGGTGACCTGAAGCACGACCACCTTGCTCTGCGGCACGGCCGCGGAAAGATCGTCCGTCGCCTGGTAGGCCTGGATCTGCGTGTTGCCGCCGGGAGTGCCGCCCGCGATGGTGACGTTCACGAAAAACCGACGATTTTGCGCGAACTGTGGGTGAAACGCGAGGCCGAGCAACCCCTGTTCGTCGCCCTGCGTTAACCCGGCAATCTCCAGGAACGGCTCATCGCGCAAGGTATCGGTTTCCAAATCGAACACGCGGATGCGGCCCGCTCTCTCCACGACGAACAAGCGGCGATCATCGCCCGGAGCGACCGTCATGAAGACCGGTTGCTCGAATGCCGAGGAGATCAATTCCGTGCGCAGGGGCATAAAGTGCGTGGTGTTTCCTGGTAGGCGGAGCCGCTCCGGCGCGCCTCGGTCTGTTTTGGACGATTCACCCGAGGCTGGCAAGATTTGTTCCCGTGCGTTCCACGAGAAAAAACATGGAGCTGCCGTGCGTTTTCCTCTAACCAGTCTCATCGGCGTTCCAGACTTCCATCTCCCTTTTCATGGCTGCGATCAACCTGCATGAAGTCCGCTGGATTCACGGCGCGCCGGACTGCGCAGTTTCGACCGATCCTCCGCTGCAAATCGTCGCCTTCGACGACGACACCTTCATCGTGCGGCAGAGCAAGTGCGTCGATTTCGAAGGGCCGTTTTTGTATCTCCTTTTCGGCGCGGACGCCGTGCTGCTCCACGATACCGGCGCGGCGGTTCCGCCGGAGCTCTTTCCGCTGCGACAGACCGTGGAAAAACTCATCGCCGATCGCCTCGCCGCGCGTGGCCAGACGAGCATTCGGCGGATCATCACGCACTCGCACGGGCACGGCGACCATCACGGAGGCAACGACCAGTTCCGCGATCTCCCGCCCGGCTCGATCGCGCCGCCGGATGCGCAAGGGGTGGCAGAATTCTTCGGCATCGCCAACTGGCCCGAGGGGCGCGGCGCGCTCGATCTCGGCGGGCGCCTGCTCGACGTGCTGCCCACACCCGGCCACGAGGAAGCGCACGTCATGCTCTTCGATCGCAGCCGCGGCCTGTTGCTGAGCGGCGACATGCTCTACCCCGGCGTCCTCACCGTGCGCGACTGGCGCGCCTATCGCCGCAGCGTCGCGCGGCTCGCCGCGTTTTGCCGCGAGACAGCCGCCGCCGGCGCGCCGGTCGTCCACGTGCTCGGCGCGCACATCGAGATGACCTCGACCCCTGGCCAGGCCTTTCCCGTCCCGAGCGAATTCCAGCCGAACGAGCATCCGCTGCCGCTCACGGCGGAGCACGTCTTCGAGCTGGATGCCGCGCTGCGCGAAGCCGGCGACACGCCGCGCCGAATCGCGCGCGACAGCTTCATCGTGAAGCCCCTTTCCCCGCACTGAGAAAACCCGACAACCCAAAAACACCGCCATGCCACTTCTACCGCTCTTCGACCCGCCTGGAAATCTCGACGACTTCACCGATCCCGACTTGCGCCGCGCGTGGAGCCGGCGCATTGGCGGGTTTTTCAAGAGACAGATCGACGGCCTCACCGCCGCCGGCGTCACCCCTCAATTCTACGATCCCACGAAGACGGAGACGACCGACCCGGTGGCGGAGAAAGTCATCGCTTGGACGGGCTTTCCCAAGCTCGTGAAGGACGCGCACCCCGGCGACGATGAAGCGGCGTGGCGCGAAGCGGAGCCTTCCGACCAGGACGCCGGCCCGCGCCTCGATTCGCAGGACGAGTATCTCGAGTGGAACGTGGTCCGCAACGGCGCGGGAAAAATCACGCGCGTGAGCTTCACGTGCGAGGGGCCGGAATACTGGCAATTCCTCGCCGAGCGCGCGCCGCAAAAACTGCTTGAACTTTACCGCGCCCTGGTAAATCCCGCGCTGCGCGACCAGGTGCAACTCGGCGACTTGATGCCCGGCGGTAGCTACGATCCCGGCAACCGATGGAACACGCTCCACGGCGCGATCCACCTCATCCAGTCAAACAACAACCTCGGCGCGGAAGTCGGCATCGCCGCACAATCCACGGTGCTGCGCGAAAAGAACGGCCAGCCCGTGGAAGATCCCGACACGCTGACCCGCTGCGGCCGACTCGGACAGGACGGGCGCAACAGCGATCCGCGCATCGCCATCGACGTGCAGGATCTCGCGCGCGCCGGCTTCGCCATCACGCTGAAGAATCCCGTGGGCCTTTACATCACGCGGTTCGACAGCAGCAGTTGGCGCAAGCCCGACGGCTCGATCGTCGGCAATTATTGGAAGATTCTTCGCGGGAAAGATCGCCCCGCGCCCGGCAAGCCCGCGGCCGTTCTGCACCTCGTCTATGAAGTGCCGGCGGCGGAAGGCTTCGTCGTCGGTGACATCCGCATCGGCAATCGGACAATCAATTTCGCAGGACAGATCGCGGAGTTCATCCAGGTCGGCCTCACGGGTCTCGCGTGCCGCGAAGGCGAAATCCAAAACCAGCCGCGCGCTTGCATCGGAGGCCAATCGCCCTTTGGCATCGCAGCCGCGGATCCCGCCGAGCGCAAAGCTCGCATGCGTGCGGCGGCGGGACGCGAGCGGCTTTCCCGCGCCTCGCTCACGCTCGAGGAGTAGGCCGCGTCGCGCAGCAAGGCCATGAGTGCAACACCGCTTGGCAGCGAGCCGCTCCTGGAGATGGAAGACATTCAGGGCAACATCCTCGCCGGCTTCAACAAGGACCATCAGGCGTTTATTTTTGTCGGCGTGGACGACGCCGGCGCAGCCGGAGAAGCAGCACGCGTCTGGGCGAAAGAGTGGGTGAGCCGAATGGAGCCCGACATCGCCACTGCCGGCGAGGTGCATCGCTTCAACAAGCTCTTCCGCGCAATGCGCGCGCGGCGCGGCGCGGACCCGGCGGGCCTCGTCGCCACGTGGGTAAATATCGCCTTCACTGTCTCGGGCGTGCGCAAGCTCGTCTCGCCGGAAGACGCCGCGCTTTTTGAAGATCCCTACTTCGCCGAGGGGATGCGGAACGACCCACCGCCCTCCATGGCGGACCCGATCGCGCCCAGCCAGTCCGCGCATCCCGGGCATGTGGACCGATGGCTCTTCGGTGGAACGCGCACCGCGGTGGACATCATGGTGATCGTCGCCTCGGACAGCGACTTCGAGCTGCGCGCGGCGGTTGATCGGATCGAGCTGAGCCTCAACGCGGGCGGCCCTGCGGGTGCGTTGCAGCGGGTGCATACGCAGTGGGGCCACACGCTGCCGCCGCCGCTCACCGGCCACGAGCATTTTGGATTTAAGGACGGCGTTTCGCAGCCCGGCGTGCGCGGGCGGATCGCCGAGGATGTCCCGCTCACGCGACGTCTCATCGATCCTGAAGAGCCGCAGCAAATGGACGACCTCCGGCCCGAGTTGAGCCGGCCCGGGCAGCCGCTCATCTGGCCGGGGCAATTCATCTTTGGCTACCCGCGCCAGAGCGAGAAGGATCGGCGCACGCCCGTCACAATTTTGGAGGAAGGAGCGCCGGACTGGGCGCGCAACGGCTCGTATCTCGTTTGCCGGCGGCTGCGGCAGGATGTCGGCGCTTTCGACCGTTTCGTGGCGAAAGGCGCGGCCGATCTCGCCACCCGGGAGCCCGCGCTGGCGTCTCTGCGGCCCGAGCAATTCGCCGCGCTGCTCGTCGGGCGCTGGCCGAGCGGCGCGCCGATCATGCGCGCCCCGGCCACGGGCGCGGACGTGCCCGACCTCGGCACGAACGACCTCGCGCACAATCATTTTCGCTTTAATGGAAGCACGGCACCGCTGCGGCTGATCCCCGAGGTCGCCGGCATGGAGGGGGCTTTTCCACAAGCGCCCGGCGACCCTCTCGGGCGGCGCTGCCCTTTCTCCTCGCACATCCGCAAGGTCAATCCGCGCGACAAGACCACGGAGAAAGGCTCCGAGGCCGACACGCTCGCGCGGCTCGTGCTGCGGCGGGGGATTCCCTTCGGCGACCCGCTGCCCGATCGGAGCCGGCCCGACGAAGACCCGCTCGACGGCGATCGCGGTCTGATGTTCGTCTGCTACCAGACCTCGATTCTTGAGCAATTCGCCGTGCTCAACGCCGAGTGGGCCAACTCGGACACAAGACCTGCCGCTGGCGGCGGCCACGACCCGATCATCGGGCAGACAAATGAATTTGGCTCGCGCGACCGCTTCTTCATGATCGAACTGCCGGGAGGCGGGTCAGCGACGATCCCGCTCCCGGAGGAGTGGGTGATCATGACCGGCGGCGACTACTTTTTCTCGCCCGGTATCCGCGCCCTGCGCGAAGTTTTCGGGACTGGCGCGGCGCGATCTCTCACGCGCGTGCCAGGCGAGGAGCCCGCGGCGTCGGTGTAAGCGCGGGCGATTGCCGCCGCCGCCAAAAAACCGACGCTGGCCAGCGGCGCTCCTGGGCGTAGTAGGCGGCCTGCGTTTTGCGCGACGCGGCAAAGGCAGCGGCGACCTCCGCCGCGTAATGCGCCAGCGCCTGATCGCGTGGTTCCGCGACGATGGATGCAGCGGCGAGGCCGGACTGGAGGGCGTGGTAAATGCCCTGACCCGATAAGGGATCGAGGCTCATCGCCGCGTCGCCGATCGCCATCCACCCCGGCCCTGCGACGGGCTCCGCGCGCGAGGTGCCCGCGGGGAAAATTCGCAGCGGGACTTCCGGCTCGCAGGTTGCGAGACGGGCGCGGGTGTGCGCGGTTTCCCTCGAACGCGCGAGCCACGCCGCTGCCCGCTTGCGGGTGTCGCCAGCGAGCAGATCCGGGTCGGTCATGAACGCGGCCACGAGTCGGCCATCGGGCAGCCACGTGGAATACCACCAGCCGGTTTCGGCGGATTCGATGAGCGGCCGCACATCCCTTTCGACTGCCGCAGTGGTGGGGCGCAGCACTTTCACCGCACCGATCAACCGATCCGCATGGAGCCGGTGTCCGTTGCAGCCAAAACGCGCGCCCGTCCGCCCGGTTGCGTCGACGAGGAAGCGCGCGCTCAGTCGGAAGCGGTTGCCCTCACGAATCCCGGAGATTTCCCAGGAATCATCCTCCGTCAGCCTACAGCCAGTCACGGGCGTATCCGAAAGGAAGTCCGCGCCCGCGTCCTCCGCAGCCTGCGCGAGCATCGTGTCGAAACGCCCCCGGTCAAGCACCCAACCGTGCCCGTACGGATTAAAAAGGTGATCGGTCTCCGCGCGCTGACTGCTTCCCCACACCGAGCCGATCCCCGCCGCGGGCGAGTGTCCATCCGCGCAGAAACTTTCCCAAACGCCGAGTTCACGCAGCGGGCGACAGATTTCCGGCGGCACCGTCTCCCCGGCGCGCTCCTGTCCGGGGCGGGCCCGCTCAATGAGCGCCACCGCGCGCGCCATCTGCCCCAGCCGGATCGCCGCCGCGCACCCGGCGGGACCGGCTCCGAGCACCGCGACATCGTAGAGCCGCATGGTGCGGGGTCGTTGGTTTCGCGGTTAAGTCACGCTCCCGTTTTCGTCGAGCGTTTCGTCTCGATCCTGTTCGAGGAAGAGGTCCGCATCGATCTTCTTCACAAAACCGAGGCGGTGCCAGTGATTGACCATCGAGAGGAAGCTTCCCTGAAGGCCGCGAATCCATCTCAGTGGCTCGCCGGCCGCACTCGTCAACACGTCGTCCGGACGCTGAGCGGGCCACCAGCCGAGGCGTTCGCCGCGGTCCCACGCGCAGGCCAGGAAGTCGGCCTGCCACGGCACGGCGTTACGCGCGGTGATCTCGCCCGGCACGAGTTGCGCGTGCGAAAGACGGAACGGTTCGCCGTCCATGTAGCGCGTCGCGTCGCGCATGATGCGGCCAGCTTCGATGCCGGGAAAGAACGGTCCTCCCGCGCAGGACTCCAGCGCCACGCGGGTCAATGCTTCGGGCAGCGGTTCCTCGACAGGCTCGGCGACATTCGTGGTTTGAAAAGTTCCCGCCGCCCATAGTTTCAGCGCCCGGTATTGCTGACGCGTCAAGGGAAGGACATCGCCGGATTGCTCGTCGTCGTGCAAACGCGGCATCTGTTTCCTCTCATTCACTGGCGCGGGGAATGTGAGCGTCTCCGGATCGCGGAGCAGGCGAAAGATCCCGTTGCGCGGTCCATTCGGCCGGGTCGGATCTCCCAGGCGGTCCAGCGCGTCGGCAAAGTCACCCGGTCCGTCCTGGGCGTGACCACCGCTCTGGTCGTCATCGTAGCCGAGCCGCGCTTGTTTGTTGACCCACTGCATGCTCATGGCGCGGTCGAGGATCGGACGCACATGGCGGTCGAAAAAAATCACCGGCGGCTCTTCGATCTCCTCGCGAGTCACCGCGAGATCGAAAAGCGTGTCGTGCATCGTGATGATATTGGCGATCTCCGGCGCGTGATCCGGCGGTGCGACGATGACCCAAGCGGGCGTTGCCTCGGCTGACTCCTCACCGCGCGTGACGCGCGCCGTCACTGGTCCATCGCTCATGCTGTCGCACCAGGCGTCGTTATCCGCGAAGTTGCCGATGGGCCTGTCGGCGGGCACGGACTTCGATTTGCCGTCGCTCCCGATCACACAAAGCCGACCGTTGTCCGCCGGTCGCATCTCGAGGCGGCCGAGCGGGACCGACGTGCCTTGAAACTCGCCTTCCAGCGCCACCACGTCGCCGGGGTTGCCGATCGTGCGGCGCTTGGCGTCGATAATCAGCGCCTGGTCGGCAGCATCGTCGCCGGTCGCATTGTTGCGGCGCTCGGATTGTCCCTGCTGCCGGTTGAAGCGCTTCGCCGCCGCCTTGCGATTCACGAGATGCACCGACCACTCAATCGTCGCATCCGCGAGCGTCACCTCAGTCGCGTTCACCAGCTTGCCCTCGTCATCGCGCTCGCATTCAAAGATGCGGAAGCGTGCTGCCTGCCGCAGCAAATTGCCGGCGGCATCGCGGCGCTTGAGATCCAGCGGCACATCCAGCTCGGGGCCGATGAAAAACTCGTCGCTGGTGCCAACGCGAGCGATGCCAATGGCGGGGAAGATCTCGAAGGTCTTGGTCATGGTCGTGTGAGGTTTGTGATCGTTGCTCTAGGGCTGTGGTTTCTCTTCTGCTTTCTTTTGGTTTTCTTTCGCGTCGACCGCGGACTTCTGCACTCGCTCCAGCAGCGGCTGAAGCCTTTTCGCTTTCTGCACCTTCGGATCGGGCGGCGCGACGGCGAAAGGGTTGGGTGCCGGCGGCGGAGTGAACGCGCGCAGGCTTAAAAACCAGACGAAGTCCGTCTGAAACGGCGTCGGCTCGTGGCAGGTAATACAAGAACTCCGCTGCAAATCCTTATAGGTTTCCATGGTGACGTTGGCCACGTTCTTGGACGGAAATGGCGCACCCAATCCACCTTCCACCTCGATCGCCGTCGGCCACTGGGTCATGACCAGCCGGTAGTTTTTCCAGACGGTGTCGCGGAGCTTCGGATCAGCCTGCCATTTCTGGTTGGTCGCCACCGTTGGGGATGGCGGAATCGCATTGCCCGGCGGGAAACGAAAGCGGCGCACTTTGGTCGGATCGGGATTCGGCTTGGCCGGTTGCTCCGTAGTGACGCCGCCATCGGGATCGCTCGCCTCGGCATCGTTCGCGGCTTCGAGCAAGCTGGCCGCCCCTGCGGCGGCGCCTTCGCTGGCGAGATTATCGACGTGTTCAAAAGTGGACCAAGTCCATTGCCGGCGCGTCTTGGTCTTTTGCGCGATGTGAAAGCCGACCAGCCCGAAAGTGTGCTCCTCGGTGCTTCCAGTCTCTGGGTCGAAAGCGCGCGCCTTGACGTGGTAATAACGGTTCTGCTGCGCTTCCTCGCCCGGCTTGAATTGGCGCCACGCAGCTTTGATCTCGATCGACTGGTCGTTGAAGATGATCTTCTTTCCTTGCTGCAACCTCTCCTCAAGCGTCTTGCGCAGATAGAGATCATTGTCGCGGATGAAGTCGAACTGCTTCTGGTTCATACGAATCTCGTAGCGGACATAGGTCTTGTTCCCTGCCACTAGGGAGCCGACGGGCAGACCGGTGGAGCCGATCTGGTTCAAGTCTTCGAACACTGGCCCGAGCTTGGCGAAGGCGAGTTCCTTCGCCCCGCCGTTCGGCGCACCCTCGAACGACGCCCATTCCGAAGGCTTTTTGCCGTCGGCGGGGACAGCTTCCGACGCCGACTTCCAAGTCTCCCACACCCGCGGCCCCGCGGTATCGGCGATGTTTTTGACGGGGTCGGGCACGCCGCGGATCGGTGCACCGTTCGCGTCGAGTTTCGCCGGCCAATTCAGGGCGATGAACAGGCGCCACGAATAGGCATCGAACGCATCGAACGGCGGCACGCTCCCGTCGGGGTTGGTCTGGAGTGGCTGATCCGCCGGCACCTCGGGTGAAACGACGACATCGAGCGGCCCTTGCGCAAACGCAAGGCAGGGACCGAAAGAAACAAAGGATGCGGCGAACGCGCTCGCCACGAGCGTGTTGGCGCGGTGGAGGAATGGGTGCAGGATTGGATTCATGCGTCTTTCTTTTTTCGGGTTTTTTTTGGTTTGGGAGATTTGTCTTGGTGTAGCAAACGAAACGGATTCGCCACAGGCACCGCCGTCCCCTCGGCCACTGACCAAAAAGCCTTGCCGGCGCCGAAGACGTATCCGGCTTGCCGATCCAGCCGCTCGCGGTTGAGGATGTTCTTGGCGATCACGTAACGGATTTCACCCTTCGGACCCAGGATCACCGTGGCGCCGCCAAAGAAATCAAATGTCCCGCGCGGATCGCGCGCGCGCCGCTTTTGCGTGATCTCAGCCACGAGGTCAAAGATCACCTGCCCGTCCGGCCCGACGCGTCGCGATGTACGGATCGAGTGGATGCACGGCCGCTCGACGATGTCGCCCTCGGTCGACGGGTCGCCCGCGGCGGCGAGGCCGAAAAAAGCGAGATTCTCCGGGCAGGCGAGGATCGCGCCGAGCGCGCACGCCTGCTCACGCAGATGCTCTGCGCTGGCGGGAAGCGCCGGGTCGCCGGCAAACCGCAGGCTGGAAAAGTTGAGTTCCGGAATTTCTTTGACGGAAAGCTCCGGCCCTTCCCAGCGCAACGCCTCCTCGGAGATGCCTGAGACTCGCGGGGGATAAATGCGCCGGCGGGCAAAGGCGTCGATGAGCGCTTCGCGATAGCCCCAAGGGTCGTCGGGAACGAGGTCGTAATCGGCGGTCACCAACGCGCGCAGGTATTCACCGAGTTCGATGTCCACCGGTGGGCAGTAGTCGATCGCGCGGATGCAGATCTCCAGGAAATGGCTGGCGATCTTGCTGGCCTGGCTGGCGAAGATGTTTTGCAAATCGAGCGGCATCTCGCCCGGCGGCAGCCGCCCGGTGCCGCCGGTGGCGAGCCGCACCGCGGGCGCGATCTTGCGCCGGAAGACCGTGAGAGCCGCCTCGAAAATCGCGCGCGCCAGGACTTCGCCCATCTCATGCGACTCGAGGTCCGACACGTAGAGCTTCGGGCTGGTGGAGTCTTCATCCACCATCGTGCGCATCGGCCGGGCGAATCCCTGCGCGCGTTTGAACTGCTGCACCAGCCCGGTGAGCACATCGGCGGCGTGGAGGTGGCCCTCGGATTTGCGAATTTGGGCGAGCAGCAGCTCGCGGTAGCTGAAGCGCTGAAAGAGCGCCACGAGATCGGCAAAGCCTTCGTGGAAGCCGAGCACGTCCGGGCCAGTCGGCACACGGAAGTTCGCGCGCAGCCCGTCGAGCAACGCGTGGGTCACCTCGTGGGCGATGATATCGTGCGAGAGGCAGGAATGGACGATTCCGCCCGGCAGCGTGCGGCCGTCGGGCGCCTTGTCGGCGGAGAAGTAGCCGAAACGCAGCGTTCTGGTGTGCGGGTCAAAATACGCATTGGCCTCCTCCCTAGCGTGCGGGTGGATGAGGAGCTGAGGCCGCAGACCGGCTGCCGTCTCTCGTGGTGTAAAGCCCCACGCGATGTGCCGCCCGAGCGCCCCGCGAAAGGCGGCATACACCGTCGCGCAGACGGCGTAGACCATCTGCTGGTGAAAGAGCGGATCGGACGCGGAAGGCGCGCGGCCATTGCGGATCAGCACCGCGCGATCATCGAGATCGACGGG
>JANOAZ010000027.1:0-21487 GCA_031411395.1 Chthoniobacteraceae bacterium | reverse complement strand
CGAGCCCGGCACCCGCGTGTCCTGCAGCAGATAATGCGCAATGCGCTCAAGGTCCTGCCCGCTCAGCCTCAGATCAGGCATGCGTCCGGAAGGCCGACTGGCGTGCGGTTGGCGCAGAAAATCGACCAGGCTTTTGAAGCTGTATTTCTTTTCCAATGCGCCGAGCGGGGCGGAATTCTTCGGCAGCAACTCCGCGCCCTTTTCATCGCGAGGTGAGTGGCACTCCGCGCATCCGCGCGAATGAAACAGCCGTTTCCCGTTCTGCGCTGCCACCGCATCGGGTGGCTGCAGCGCGAAGTCGTTCTTTTTCAGCGAGAGCAAGAAGTGGGTGATCGATGTGGCGACCTGCTTCTTTTCCTTCGCGCCCAATTGCGCCAACACGTCCGGCATCGTGGTGCCGGGTTTGATCCCATGCGGGTTGCGGATGAATGCATCAAGATAACCCGGGTTCACCCGGGAACCGACTTCGGAGAGGCGCGGCGCTTTCTTCGAGCCAGCCGTCATGGAAGCGTCACCCGTGTGGCATGCCGCACAATTCAATTCCTCAATCAGCACCAACCCCTTCAGATCCGGATCAAGTTGGCTGGAAGCCAGTCCGGACACGAGTGGCTCTGCAAGCGCCACTGTTACTGCTCCGCAGAGCAGCAGGATTCCAATCGAGAGCGTTGGGAAGAACCGGAAACTGCTTGGCCTCATTTTGTGAATCGCAAAGTCACCATCGTGCTCGGAAGGTGCTGTTGAATGGTAGGCATTGGCTGGGAATGTGATGAATCAAGGAACGGGTGACAATCTCCTTCGCCCGCCACTCGCCATATTTCTTTTTGAGTCCATATTCCGTGAACTACGGGAACGTCTGCGAGCCAAGAGGCTGATTCGAAAGCCCGACGGGCTGGACGTGAGAGCCAAAGCAAGATTTGATTAAAGCTTTGGCGACATCGAGTGAGGCATCCGCCGTGAACATTTTCCTTCCGCCGCCTAGCTTCACAAGTGTTTCAGATCCGGCCGACAACTCCTGCTCTCCGGCATTGAACCTCCCGGGGCATTCGATCATCTTCGCGGCATGAAGCCCGTTCTGCGATTGATAGTGTCTAGTCTGCTTTTGCTGCCGTGGTTGATGCACGCAGCGGAGACCAATCGCCTCAACATCCTCTTCTGCTTCGCGGATGACTGGGGGCGCTACGCCAGTTGCTACGCGAAGATTGATGACGGCCCGTCGCTCAACGACGTCGTGAAGACGCCTAACGTGGACCGCGTCGCGCGCGAGGGCGTGATGTTTCGGAACGCCTTCGTGCCCGCGCCGTCCTGCACGCCGTGCCGCAGCGCCCTGCTCTCCGGGCGTTACTGGTGGAACACGGATCGCGGCGCGATCCTGCAAGGCGCGGTGTGGAACACGAACATTCCCAGCTTCCCGCTGCTCCTGCGCGATGCGGGTTATCACATCGGGAAGAGCTACAAGGTGTGGAGTCCCGGGGCTCCCGCGGATGCGCCGATCGGCGGGCAGCAATACGCGTATGAAAAGGCGGGACGGGCGCCGAACAACTTCTCCGAGGAAGTGACGAAGATGATCGGCGATGGGCAGAGCGTGGGAGCGGCGCGGGAGAAGATTCTCGATCAAGTGCGCGGAAACTTCGACGGCTTCCTCGCCGACCGGAAACCGGGCACGCCTTGGCTGTATTTTTTTGGCCCCACGACCACGCACCGCACTTGGGTCAAAGGCTCGGGCAAGAAATTGTGGGGCATCGAGCCGGATGCGCTGAAAGGAAAGATGCCAGCGTTTCTGCCCGATGTGCCCGAGGTGCGCGAAGACGTGGCGGACTATCTCGGCGAATGTCAGGCGCTCGATGCCTACGTCGGTGTGCTGTTGAAGAAGCTCGAGGAAGCCGGCGAACTCGAGCGCACGGTCATCGTCGTCACGGGCGATCACGGCATGCCCGGTGTGCCCGCGGGGAAGTGCAATCTCTACGACCACGGCACCTCGGTCTCGCTCGCGGTCCGCTATCCCGGCGGCAAGCCTGGACGCGTAGTGGATGACTTCATCTGCATTCCGGACCTTGCGCCGACTTTCATGGAGATCGGTGGCGTGACACCGCCCGCGGGGCTCTACGGGCGCAGCATTCTCCCGCTGCTGAAATCGGAGAAGAGCGGTCAGATCGATCCGGCGCGCGCGTCGGTCATCACCGGACGCGAACGCCACGTCGGCACCGCGCGAGAGGACAACAAACCCTACCCGATGCGCGCGCTGCGCACCGCGGACTTCCTCTACATCCGCAACTTCGCGCCCGAACGCTGGCCGATGGGCACGGCGAATTCCGCGAGCGAACCCGGCTCGCCGCCACCGCTCGAAGTCCTCGAGCGCGACACCTACGCCGCTTTCCCCGACATGGATGCGAGCCCGACGAAGGCCTGGCTGATCTGGCATCGCGAGGAGCCAAAGTGGAAATGGCTCGCGGAATTCGCCTTCGGCAAACGGCCCGGCGAAGAGCTCTATGACCTAAGCAAGGACCCGCACCAAATTCACAACGTCGCTGCCGACCCGGCCTACGCCGCGACCAGGGAGAAGCTGGCAGGCGAACTCATGAAGACGCTGACCGAAGCGGGCGACCCGCGCGTCACCGGCGATGGGCAAACCTTCGAGCGTCCGCCCTTCACCGATGCCACCGAAAAGGGCGCGAAGCGGGCGGAGAAGCAGAAGCCGCCGCAGTAGCTCACCGCGCCGGGGTGAGATACTCCGCGCGCACGAATTCGAGCGCGCCCTCGTGGTCCCGCAGCGTGCCTTCGAGCTGGCGGGACTGCACGGCTTCGAGGATCTCGCTGAAGCGCGGGCCGGGCTGGAGTCCGAGCGCGATAAGATCGCGGCCGGTGATGAGCGCCGGCGGGATGAGCGGTTCGCTGGCAAATTCCTCGCGCTTGGTTTTCAGGAACTCGTAGTTGTCGAGCATGCCGTGGCTGCTCGTGCAATCGACGCGGTGCAGCTCCATCTCCTCGTCGAAATGCGGGCGGGCCATGAACCGCTTCAACTTCGCGACGCGCATCTGCTGCACGTCCTTGAAGACCATGTGCTGCGCGACCGCTTCCACCGTCGCGTCGATCTCCGCGCGGGAAAATCGCAGCCGGATCATGAGCCGCTCGGTCATTTCCGCGCCGAGCTTGTCGTGCCCGCTGAAGCGGATGCGGCCGTCGGGATCGACCGACGCGGTGCCCGGCTTGCCGATGTCGTGGAAGAGCACGGAGAATACGAGTGGCACGGTCACCTCCGCGGGGAGCAGTCCTAGCATGATCCGGGTGTGCTTGAAGACGTCCCCCTCGGGATGAAACTGGGGCGGCTGCTCGCAGCCCTTGAGGTTTTCGAGTTCCGGCAGGACCTCCCGCATCAGTCCGCTTTCATCGAGCAAATCCCAGCCGCGGACGCGGTTCGGCGCGAGGAAGATTTTCACGAGCTCGTCGCGGATGCGCTCGGCACTGACCTCACGGATGTGCGTCGCGTTTTCCCGGACCGCGCGCCAGGTAGCCGGATCGATGTCGAATCTCAGCACCGTGGCAAAACGCACCGCGCGCAGCAGGCGGAGACGATCTTCGCGAAAACGGTCGGCGGGATTCCCGATCGCCCGGAGCACGCGCGCATCGAGATCGCGCTGGCCACCGACGTAGTCGATCAACCGCTCCGCGATCGGATCGAAGAAGAGCCCATTGACCGTGAAGTCGCGGCGCTGCGCGTCCTGTTCGGGCGTGGAGAAAGTGACGCTCTCGGGGTGGCGTCCGTCGATGTAGAGTCCGTCGGCGCGGAAGGAGGCGACCTGGAATTCGCGATCTTCGTCCATGACGCAAATGACGCCAAACTGCGCGCCCACCGCGACCGTGCGGCGAAAGAGCGTCTGGACCTGCTCGGGCTTCGCGTCGGTGGCGATGTCGTAGTCGTGAGGCTCCGTCCCGCGCAGGCGGTCGCGCACACAACCGCCGGCGTAAAGCGCGGTGAACCCGGCTTCCTGCAGGCGGCCCACGATGGCGCGGGCGGACGATTCGAGTAAGGCGGACACGGGTGGACGATAACGACGATTTCCGGCGGGCGCGAGCGCCGGACGATGACCCCCAAAAACATTGCAGCCGGCTTCATGACGAAGCCGGCTGCAACGGGTTTGAGCTTGAGGAAAACCGGCGGACGCCGGCTTTCAGGTTACGGCGTTTTCTTGGCGTCGGCGGCAGCGGGCTTGGCTGCTGCGGCGTCCGCACCGGGGGCCGGGGCGTTGCGCTGCACGTTCCACTTCTTGATGATCTCCTGGGCGTCCTTGTCGTCCTTGGCGAGATCGAGCAACTCGTTGAGCAGCGTCTGGAGCTGGTTCTGGAGTTCGCCGGATTGCTTGACCGCACCTTCGCGATTCTTGATCGCCTCGGCAGCCTGCTTGTCCGCGGCTTGCAGATTGGTGATCTGCTTATCGAGCGTCTCGGTCTGCCACTTCATGAAGCGGGTCGATTGCTTGGAAGCCCCGATTTGGGATCCGAGCAGGACGACGATGGTGCAGGCGATGAGCGCCAGCGGAAGATGGAAATTTGAGGATTCGGATTCAGTGCTCATGATCAGGGATTGGGGGTGGTGGGACGGGCGGCGGGAATTGCAGGCGCGGCTGGCGCCGGCGTCGCGGCACCGGCGGGTTTGCCGTCCTTGGGTTCATCCTTGAGTTCGACGTTGTAGCCGTGGCTCGTGAGGATCTTCTTGATCTTGTCGTTCTTGATCGAAGCAACGGCCATGTCACGGAGGAGGGCCGGACCGACCTGCTGGCTGATTTGCTGAGCGGCGTCGATCTGTTGCTGCTGAAGCTGGAACTGCTGCTGCTTGACCTGCAGGATCTGCTGCTGGTTTTGCACTTCCTGCTGAAGCTTTTGCAGATCGTTCTGCAGGCCTTGATTAGTACCACCGAGGAAGAACAGCCAAAGTCCCAGAAGAAGGGAAAGAGCTGACGCCCCAGTCGAGATGACAAACGGGAGGGATTTCATTTTTTAAGGACGGCTCTTCTCCTTGAACAAGCGGGGTGCGTCAAGGAGCAAATCGGATAACCTTTTCGATTCTCAAACGCCCGGTGCGACGGCGGTCGATGCCCGTTCGACGAGCCGCACGGGCAGGAGCAATTTCCGCGGGTCGTCGAAGATCGGTTCGCGCACGAGCCGTTCGATTTCCTTGACCGCGAGCGTGGCCATTTCCTCGGCGGGAAGATGCACGGTGGTCAGCGCGGGATGCGTAAACTGCGCGCGCAGATCATCGGCGCACCCCACCACGCTCAATTCTGCCGGGACGCGCCGGCCGCAGGCGGACGCGCCGGAGAGCACCCCGGCGGCGGCGGCATCGCTCAGGCAAAAGATGGCGGTGGGCGGCGGCTGGTGGGCGAGGAGTTCGTCCACGGCGACGCGCCCGCTTTTTTCGCTGAGATCACCATAGACGATCATCTTCGCGTCGATCGGCAGGCCCAGTTCATCACACGCGAGCCGCACCCCGTGGTTGAGTTCGAGCAGCTGCGAATCGGTGGCGCCGAACGGCCCGGCGACGATTCCGATGTGCCGATGGCCGAGTTGATACAGATGCTGAATGGCGAGGCGCGAGGCCTGGGCGTAGTCGGGGACGATGCTCAGCACGCCCGGCAGCATGGCGTCGTGGCCGAGACTCGCGGCTGGCGAGCCCCGCCGATGCAGGGCCTGGAGGAGCAGGTGACTCGCGGGGCCGATGCAAAGAAACTTCGAACACACCCCGGCGCGGAGCGGCTGCGGGAGGGCGTTTGGCTCGGCGAGATAGTCGATCGTCTCGTCGTAGTTGGCGATAGTGATCGTGCGCAGCGGATCGCTGACCGCCGCCATCGCCGCACCCGCGATGCGCGCCACGGCGGGATCGGAAAGACCCGCGGTGAGGCTCGCCGGGATGAGCAGGCAGCAATCTCCAAACTCAGGATACATGCGGACGACGGCGCGGAGGTCGTTTGGGATGTAGCCCATCTCCCGGCACACCTTGAAGACGCGTTCCCGGGTTTTTTCACTGACCCTGATGCCGTAGTCGCGGTCGTTCAGGAGCGAAGAAATCGCGCCTTGGGAGACCCCCGCGGCCTTGGCGATCTGCGCCATCGTGATGGTCTTTTGCAGGTCGCCGAGTTTCTTGGGAAATCGGGTCTCGCCACCGGCTGTTTCGCCCGGCGCGGACGACTCAGCCTCGTTCGGCAAATTCATGTGTGCAGACCTAATCACGCCGCACGCAGGCACGGAAGCAGAAAGAGTTGAGAGTTGAGGGTTGAGAGTTGAGAGGCGCGCGAATGCCAGGCTTTTCCTGGAGGGACACGCTCCGTCGTGTCCGTGGGTCGCAGGCCTGCGCGGCCTCCCTCCATTCAATCACGGACACGACGGAGCGTGTCCCTCCAGGGCGCGGTGCGCGGCTCTCCACTCTCACCCTTCCGGGACGATCTTCTTCGCCAGTCGCTCGATTCCGTCGTTCGCGAGATCGCTCTGCGGATACAGCTTTTTCGCCTGGAGGAAGCGGGCCAGGCTGGACCCGACCTGCTCCTTCTTCTCCATGTCCTGAGCGCTGCGGAGTGTGCGGACGAAGTCGGCCGCCTGCGTGGTTAAGTTGGCCCGCATCTGGTTCAGCTTGCTGTCGTCAGGGAAATCGCCCGCGACTTTCTCCACGCTTTCCCACGCCCCGGCGTAGTTGCTCTGCCGGGCCATCTCATCGGCCCGCAGGATCGCGCCCTCGATCGTCTGCATGTTTTTCAGCACGTCCTGGAGCTGCTTTTGTTTGTCGGGGTAAAGCGCGAGCGCCGCGATGTAGCGGGCGCTGTTCTCGAAGATCTGCCGGTAATTTTTTTGCCCGAGCAGTTGGTCGAAATCCACGACGGCCTTTTGCTGCACGTCGCCTTGCGAGGAAATCATGTCCGAGACTTCGGCGAGCTTCGGATTGAGCGGCCAGAGTTCCGTGGCGGCGGCCATCTCCAGTTCGAGCGTTTGTTTGTCGCCGCTCAGCGCGGCGTTTCGCGCCTTGGCCAGCCGCATCTGCGCGACGCGCCGGGCGGTCTCGATGCCGGCGCGCGCTTTCGTTCCGTCGAAATCCTTGGCGATCTTCGAGAGGTCGTCGAGCAGCCCTTCGGCCTTGGCGTAGTCCTTCGCCTCCATCGTCGAGAGGAGCTGGTTCGTCTTCTGCACGAACGCGAGCGCCTGCCGCTTTTTCTCCCGCGGCAGGGTGCGGATTTCCGGCACCCATTCGCCGACCGTGAAAGCCTCGGCGAGCCGCTTTGTGGCGCTTTCCAGCTCGTTTTTCTCGAGCAGGAAATCATAGGCGCGGACGCCTTCGCGCACGTCGCGCAGCGCTTCGTTGGCGAGCGAATCGAGGACCGAGATGGTCGGCGGCACGCCGGTGGTCTTTTGGAAAAGCTCGGTGGCGTCCTTGCCGAGGTTCAGCTTCGAGTCTCCGTCGGTGAAGACCGCGCGGTAGAAGCGCGTGGCCATGAGCACGTGCTGGAAGCGCCGCTGCATGAAGAACTGCACGATGAGCGCCTGAAATTCGACCTTCACCTGGATTTCGCTCAAGACCTTGCGCGCATCGTTGGCCTTGATCGCCGCTTCCAACTCGGCGAGTTCCATCGCCGCCCGGCCCTGGCGCGCCGCGCTCTTGATCGTATCCGTCGCGGTCTTCGTCTCGTTGCCGCTTTTGGTCGTGGTGCTGGTGGTCTTTGTCTCCTCCAGCGAGCCGCCGGTGTCCGAGGTCACCACCTTGAAGTACGCCCCGTGGCGCGCGTAGCGCAGCGCTTCATTCGCCGCGGTCAGCCGGTTTTGCTGCCGCTGCGCCACCCACACGGTATAGACCGCATCGGCCAGGGCGGAACCGAGGCGCGCATCGATGTCGTAGCGCGACGCCTGCGGCAGATACTTGAAAGCAATGTCGATGTTCGCCGTCGTCGCGTTGCCCGGCGCGAGGCGGTTGAGGATTTCGTTGATGATCGCCTGATATTGCCGGGCTTCCGCCGAGACTTCCTCCGGCGCGCTCAGATATTTTTCGAACCGCGCCTGGAAGAGCCGGTTGTTGTTCACGTTCCACGTCTTGCCATCCCACGTGAGCAGCTCCGATCCCGGATCGAAGGCAGGCACGTCCTTGCCGAGGAACTTGCTTTCGCCGGGCTTGGCCGGAGCGGCGGGAGGCGCGGATGGAGCTGGGGCAGGCGCATCGGGCACCTGGGCGATGATGTGCGCAGCGAGGAAGAAAAGGGCAAAGAACGTCCTCACGCTTTCGTCACCTCCTGCGCTCGCAGCACGCCCTTCTCTTCCACGGCCACTTTGAAGAAGAACCGCTGCCCGCGCTCGATATTCACATGGTTAAACTCCGCCGGCACCAGCACCGGGAGCCGCTCGCTTCCATTCACCTCGATGCAAAACAAGCGCCCGGCGGTCGGTGAATACTTGAGCGATTCGACGATCGTCGCGTCGATCTTGTAGCTGTTCCCGCGCAGGCTGTTCGAGTTCGTGAGGTAATCCTGCACCGGCAGCGAAGTCATGGTCCGGTAAGGATCGCCGCCCTGGCGATATAGCAATGCGCCGCCCGCGACCGCTGCAACAAGCAGGGCCGCAGCGATGAGCATCCAGACCGGATGCGCGGAGGAACTAGCGCGACGGGCCATGGCAGAAAAGGCTAGAGGCGAAGGGCGAAGGGCGAAAGCGGAAAACCGGCGTGGACGGAAATCTCTTCGTGTTTCTCCTGATCGTGCCGCAATTAGGGGGCTGCAACTCGACATTGCCGCCGGGCGCGGAAGGGTTAGCTTTTTATCGACGGAAGCAATCGACATGAAGTCACTTCGCCTCGGTTTACTCATCTTCGTTTTCGCCGTCTTCGGCGGCGGTGCAAGTCATGGGTCGTTTCTCATCGATCCCACGGGAGGCACGGTGCTGTGGAGCGACAAGGTGGGTGCTGACGATGCTGTGAAGGTCGGGCGGATGCTCAGCTTTCCGCTCTCCTTCTTCGGCGGCGATTCGATCGCGACGGTGGATGTGAGCACGAATGGGAACCTGAATTTCTCCGGTGATTCCGACTATTCGAACGAGTCCCTCACCTTGCCCACTCCGCGCATCAGCCCGCTCTGGGATGATCTGGAAGTCGCCGTCGGAAGCGGTGACTCGATCGTGGAGAAGACCGTCGCGGGCAAATACTACTCGGTCACATGGCGAGTCCACGAACGGGCGCGGCCCACGACCCGGCATGCGTTCCAGGTGGTGATCATCGGGGTGGCGATGCGGGTGAACGGCTTCGATTTCCAGAAGGACGACATTATTTTCTGCCACGAACAAATCGGCGCGAGCTTTTCGAAGGACCGGGCCACCGTGGGGCTCGACGCGGGAGACGGTGAGACCCTCGTGCCGGTGCCGGGGGCCAGCGCCCTGAATGGTCTGCTCCCGCACCGCGAAGCCGGCCTGCTGCCGGTCGGCGCCGGGGGCTTTCTGCTCTATCGCGCGGATGGGATCGGATCCTACACCGTCACCATTGTCGGGAACCGTGCTCCACGGCCGCGCGACGACACTCGGTACACCCGGAATCGCGCGGCTTTCGCCATCGATGTACTCGCAAACGACACCGACCCGGATCTCGATTCGCTCACCGTCGTCAGCGTCGCGCCGGGAAGTTTTGGCGTCGCCACCATTTCCCCGAATGGCACGCTCAGCTACGTCCCGGGCAGGCAGTTCCGCGGTCAGGATTCCTTCACCTACACCGTCCGCGACCCGTCCGGCCTCACCGGCACGGCCAGCGTCACGGTGAAGCCATTTGCGACGGGGAAGGGAACGTTCGCCGGCTTCCTCCGCGATGCGCCTACCGAGGACGATCCCGCACCCGCGCTCAGCCCCGCGGGGTCCGGCTTTTTCAAAATCACGCTGCGTGCGGATGGCGGATTCACGGGTGTGCTGACCTACGGCGGATTCCGGAAGACGCTGGCCGGCTTCTTCGATGAGCTGGGAAATTTCTCGATGCAGTTCGATCGCCTTGTGGACGAGGAATTGCAGAAGGTCACCCTCACGCTTCACCTCGACCTGCTGAACGACCTGCAGCCGCTCACCGGCACGATTACAAATGGTGAATCCACGTCGATCATTGCGGCCTCGCGCCCGCTTGCCCGTTCGCCCTCCTCACCGGTGCCGCAGGCGGGACTTTTCAAAGTGCTGCTGCATCCTGACGAAGCCGGGTCGGGTCCGCTCGGGATCGGTTTTGGTTCGATGCGGGTGACGCCCGCGGGGTTCGTTACATTCGTAGGAAAAAGGGGCGACGGTCGCAACGTATCGACCAGCGGCTTTGTGCAGGCGGACGGAACGTTCCCGCTCTATGCCCACATCCCGGGGCCGCCCGGTTCGCGCGCCGGCGCGTTGCTGGGCTCGGTGAAATTCGACGACAGCAACCCGATGTCGGATTGCACCGGCGCGCTGCGCTGGTTCATGCCGCCGGTCGGAGACGTGGCGGAGGTCGATGCCGCACCAAGCCTCATAGGGAACCGGCACACGCCGGCCGCCGGCAAACGCGTGCTCGCCCTGGCGGAAGCCAGCCGCAACGCGGCCATCGACGTCGGCGGGCAATACGTCGAGGTGCTCACCATCGACGGCGCAAACCGGGTCATCGTCGAGGGAGGTGGCGAGGAAAAGCTCACGATCGCGATCACTCCGGCGACGGCCAGTTTCCGGGGCACCTTCGTCGAGGAAGTGTTCGATCCACGCCCCGGCTTCAAGACGCGGACGCTGAACGGCGTCTTCCTCAAAAAACTGAACATGGGCGGCGGCCTGTATCTGGATGGGGACGGCAACGCGGCCCCTGTCATCATCCAGCCGCCGCCGGCCGAGTAGCGGCCCTACACCGCCTCCGCTCGAGCGAGCAGCGCCTGGCAGATGTCGCGGATCAGCGCGGGCCCCTCGTAAACAAATCCCGTGTAGAGTTGCACGAGCGCGGCCCCGGCATCGAATTTCTCCATCGCATCGTCCGCGCTCATGATCCCGCCGACCGCGATGATCGGCACCGCGCTGCGCTCCGCGATGAAACGCACCACCTCCGTGGACCGCTCGCGCAGCGGCGCCCCGCTCAGGCCGCCCTGCCGCCGGAGTTGCGCCGGCAGCGATCCCTGATCGATGGTCGTATTCGTCGCGATCAAGCCGGCGACCGCATGCTCCTGCACCAGGCCGAGGATTTCGTCGATCGCCCCCCATTCGAGATCGGGGGCGATCTTCACCAGCACGGGCCGGCTGGTTGTATTGCGGCTCTGGATGTGGCCGAGCAGTTCGTTGAGCGCCGTCCGGTCCTGGAGCGTGCGCAGCCCGGGCGTGTTGGGCGAGCTGACGTTGAGGACAAAGTAATCGCCGAAATGTTGCAGGCGCTGAAACGACAGGAGGTAGTCCGCGGTCGCTTCCTCGATCGGCGTCACCTTCGACTTGCCGATGTTGATTCCCACCGGGATGCGCGGCCAGGCGTTCGCCGCTTTCAGCCGCTCCAGCCGCGCGGCCACAGCATCCGCGCCGTCGTTGTTGAAGCCGAGCCGGTTGATGATCGCCGAAAATTCCGGCACGCGAAAGATGCGCGGCCTCGGGTTGCCCGGCTGCGCGCGCGCCGTGATCGTGCCCGCTTCGACGAAGCCAAACCCGAGCCCCTCCCACGCGGGCAGCGCCACCGCGTTCTTGTCGAAGCCGGCAGCGAGCCCTACGGGATTTGGGAAATTCACGCCGAAGACCGTGCGTGCCAGGCGCGGATCATGGGCCGGCGCCAAATGGCGCAGCGCGCGTCCGGCAAATCGCAGTCCGCCCATCGCCAGATGATGAACGGACTCCGGGTCCAGCGCGAAGAGCAGCGGGCGGAGGACGTTCCGGTAGGGGAGGAATTCCATCGCCCGACCATAGGGAACCCGGACCGCCCTCGGCAATGCGCGGCTGCCGGCTATTTCCCGATGCAGAAGGTGCTGAATATTTTGCCGAGCACATCCTCGCTATCCGCCTTGCCCACCACCTCGCCGACCGCATCGAGCGCGCTGCGCAATTCCTCGGCCACGAACTCGGGTGAAAGTCCCTCAGCCAACGCCTGCCGCGCCGCATCGCCAAAGTGCATCGCCTTTTCCAGACACGCCTGGTGCCGCGCATTGATCGCCAGAGACCAGTCCCGATGCGCCGCCTGCCCGCCGCTCACGCGCGCGACGATCGCGTCCGCCAGGGCCTCCAGCCCTTCACCGCTGAGACAGGAAATGCGGACGGCCTCAACCCCGCGCCAACTCGCATGCTCGCCGAGATCGACCTTGTTCAGCACTAGCAGCGCGCGCTCTCCCAAATCCGCAATCCGCCGAGGAGGCGGAAGGGACTCGAGGGGGAAGGAGGGTGGGCGAGCCAATCCGCAATCCGCAATCGCTTCGCCCGCCTCCATCACGTGCAGGACCAGATCCGCGCGTTCCACCTGCCGCCGCGTGCGCTCCATGCCCGCGCGCTCGATCTCGTCCTCGCTCTCGCGCATGCCCGCGGTGTCGATGAGCCGCAGCGGGATGCCGCGCAGATTGATCACCTCCTCGATCACGTCGCGCGTCGTCCCCGGCTTCGCGCTCACGATCGCGCGTTCGTGGCCGAGGAGCAGATTCAGGAGCGAGGATTTGCCGACATTCGGCGCTCCGTAGATCACCGTCCGCACCCCTTCGCGCAGGACCTTTCCGCGATCCGCGGTGGCGAGCAGCGCCTCGATTTCTCCGCGTGCGGCGTCCAGCTTGCCGAGCAGCGCTTCGCCCGTGTCTGGGTCGATGTCTTCATCGGGGAAATCAATGAACGCCTCGACGTGCGCGAGCAGTCCGAGGAGCATTTCCCGCAGCGCGCGGATGCGTTCGCCGAGCCGCCCTTCGAGTTGCTCCGTCGCGGCCCGCAGCGCGAGGTCGGTCTGTGCCGTGATCAGGTCCATCACCGCTTCGGCCTGCGTGAGATCCATCTTGCCGCCGAGGTACGCGCGCTGGGTGAATTCACCCGGCTGCGCCGCCCGCGCCCCGCCACGCAGCAGCAGCTCCAGGATGCGCCGCGAAACGAGCACGCCGCCGTGCCCCGCGATCTCCACCACATCTTCCCCCGTGTAGCTCGCGGGCGCCCGGAAGACCGTCAGGAGCACATCATCGAGCTTTTCCTCTGCATGGAAAATCGCGCCAAACTGCTGCACCCGCGGCATCAGTTCCGCCGCTCGGATCTTCGACCGGAACACCGCGTCCGCCAGCTCCACCGCGCGCGGCCCGCTGAGCCGCAGCACGGCGATCGCACCTTCGCCGAACGGCGTGGAAATGGCGGCGATGGTGTCGTTCACCTGCACACTCTACGAAGATCGCCGCTCCCCGGGAAAGCTTGCCTTGACTCTCGGACGCATTGGGAATCGAAGGAGCGCATGCGCATCCCTCCTTTCCCCGAACCGCTGGAACCCCGCATCGCCCCTGCCGGACTGGTCGGCGCGTTCTTCGATCCCGTGACCAAAAGCCTGACCCTGACCGGCGACGCGCTGGCCAATGACGTGACCGTCACCGAGACAAAGCCCGGCGTCCTGGTCGTCCTCGCGGGAGGCGGCACCCAGCTCGAGCCGCGCGACTTCTTCGGCGTGCCCCTCGCTCCGGCGAGCGCCGATCCGCTCACCTTCGGCGGCTTCGCCGGCGATCTCACCCTCGATCTCGGCGCTGGCGCCGATCGGGCGAGCGTCCTGCACCTCACCAAGGTGCGCAACCTCACCCTCCAACCCGGCGCGGACTCGGACAACGTCTTCCTCTCCAACGTGGCGGTCGGCGGCACGCTGACCGGCACCGATCCCTCCGGGAACAATACCCTCGCGATCGACCATCTCTCGGTGAAGAAAGGATTCGACTGGACCGGTGGGAGCAACGACGACGCCTACTCGTTTGGCGCCGGACCCTTGACCGTGGGCGGAAATTTTTCCATCGGCGACAGCGGTGGAGACAATGTGGTGGGCAACCAGGCCGGCGACGTGAAGATCGGCGGAGAACTCACCTATTTCGGGAGCGGGGCGGGCGGCGATACGGTCGTTTTCAACAATGTGTCGCTGCAAGCGAAGCGCGTTTTCATCCATACCTTTGACGGCAATTCTTCCGTCTCTCTGACCGCCGCCGAGTCGTGGAAAATCGCCGGCGATCTGAAGCTGCAGAACAACAACCACGCCGTCACCGCCTCCTACGCGCTCCAGATTCCGGTGCTCACGGTCGGCGCAGGTTTCTCGCTAGGGTCCGGCGCCGGCACCACGGTGGTGAACCTGATCGCCGCCAAGGTGGCGGTGAAAGGAGCCATGAGCATCAGCTTGGTCGGCCTCGCCGGAACGTCCTCGGGGGCCACGCTGAGCCTCGGCAACGCGACGCTCGGCGGGCTGTCGCTCAGTTCCGTGGATGGCGTGAACGTCACCTCGATCGCGGCCACCGGCAAGCTGACCACCGCCGGGTTCTCCTATTCCAGCGGGAGCGAGGGCGACAGTCTCACCATCTCCGCCGGGCTGCTCGCGGTGAAAAACAGTTTCCTCGTGGATACCGGCGCGGCGCGCGATTTCGTCACGATCAACGGGGCCATCACCGCGGGCAGTGTCCAGGTCGATCTCCGCGCAGGCGATGATTCCTTTGCGTGGAACAGCCGTCCCTTCCGCGGCGCGAAGAGCCAGATCAAAGGGAACTTCGTCGCCACCCTCGGAGATGGCATGGATGCCTTCACCTTGACCGCGCTGGCGAGGGCGGCGACCACCGTCGGGGGGGATTTTTTGATCAATGCGGACGATGCGCTCGCGAGTGGCGAGAGCATCACCGTTGAGGGGTTGAAAGCGATGAAGACGCTCGGCATCAACTCCAATTCCAAGTTCAACGCCACGCTGCGCAATGTGACCGTGGGCGGCAGCACGGTGCTCGATGCGCTCGATGCCCTCACCGCCACCATTGCCGGGTCGAGCTTCCTGGGGACCGTGCTGATCAATGGCGGGACCAATGCCGACTTCATCGTCATCGCGGATGTCCTGAGCTCGGCGAACCCGGCCGTCACCACCTTTGCCAAGGCGGTAACCATCAGTCTCTTCGCTGGCGCGGACCAACTGACGATCGGCGCCACCCCGCTGCTGGGGAGGCCGATTTTCAAGAGCACGGTCACCATCGACGGCGGTGCCGATGCCGCCGCGGACTCGGTGACCATCGGCACGAACGCGGTCTTCCTCGGGGGCGCCGCGACGTTGACGAACTTCCCGTAGCGGTCGGACCGGGTGTCAGTGGATCGCCGGCTCCGGCGTCGGCTGCCGGCGTGGAAAGCGGAAGTCGCAGCCTTCGTCGGCCTGCGTCACTTCGTTTAGAAAGAGCGAGAGATAGCCGCGGCCCTCACCGTGCAAGGTTGCCGGTGCAGCCCCCCTTCCAAAACTAGGTTTTGAATCCCGTTGCATCGGAGGGCAGATCACGGACACTGCGCGACCCGCGTTCCCCATGCCCACCATGACGATTCCCACAGAACCGATCGGCAGCATTCCCCGGCCCCTCGCGCTCCTCGACGCGATCACCGCGGCGGTGGACGCGGAGTCACCGGAATTGAGTCCCCTCTACGAGGATGCGGTGCGCGACACTATCGAGTGTTTCGAAGCCACGGGCTCGCCGGTGATCACGGATGGCGAACAGCGGAAGTATCACAACTTCTGGACCTATTGCGTGCATGGGCTGAAGAACACGGCGCCAGATGGGTTCAAGATCCCGTTCGCCGCGGGGCACACGCGCCGGATGCCGCGGCTCACGTCGGGCCCCTTTCGTTACAAGCGATATGCGGACACTTACCTCGATATCGCGCTGCGCTACGCGAAGCATCCCGTCAAACAGGCGGTGATTTCGCCTTCGGCGCTGAGCCTGATGTATCCCGCGGAGGGGTTGCCGGGATATTCGCGCGAGGAGTTCATCGACGATCTGCTTCGCGAACATGAGACGGAGGTGCGGCGTTGTTTGCAAAAGGGTGCGCACAGCGTGCAGATCGATTTCACCGAGGGCCGGCTCGCGGTGAAGATCGACCCGAGCGGCGGGCTGCTGCACAGCTTCATCGACCTGAACAACCTCGCGCTCGCACGCTTCTCGGAGGCGGATCGCCAGCGCATCGGGGTGCATACCTGCCCCGGGGCCGACCGCGATTCCACGCACAGCGCGGATGTCGATTACGCGGCTCTGTTGCCCGCTCTCTTCGAGTTGAATGCAGGGAATTTTTTCATCGCCTTGGCGACCGAAAAGGAACCGGGGCGCGTTTTGGAGATCATACGCGACTGCATGAAACCTAATCACCGCATCTTCATCGGCGTGGTCGCGCCCATCGATCCTCGCATCGAGACGCCGGAGGAAATCCGCGACCGCATCCTCGAAGCGGCGCGCTACATTCCGGTCGGGCAGCTTGGCACCACGGATGATTGCGGCTTCTCGCCTTTCTGCGACGACCGCTCGACGAGCCGCGAGACGGCTTTCGCGAAAATCCGCGCGCGTGTGCTCGGCACAGCGCTCGCCGCGAAGGCCATTGGAGGGACTTAAGTGGCCACGGATGATTCGGAAGATCGGCAACTGCGCGCGGTGTCGCTGCAGACTGCCAATGCCATCTTCCTCGCGCGCCAGCGGGCGGAGCGCGATCTTCTTTCCGCAAAGGAAGCGCTGCGCAAGAGCGAGGAACAGTTGCGCGCGATCACCGATGCGACGCCGGCGCTGATCGCTTACCTCGACACCGACTGCCGCTACCGCTTCGCCAATCTCCAATGCGCGCGGTGGTTTGACCGGCCGCAGGAGCAAATCATCGGCCTGCACATGCGCGAGGTGCTGGGCGAGGAAGCCTTTGCGCGGCTGCATCCGCACGTCGCGCGTGCGCTGTCGGGCGAGGACGTGGAGTTTGAAAGCGAAGTGCCTTACCGCGACGCGGGCACGCGTTTTGTGACGGCCTCCTATCATCCCGATCGCGCGGGCGACGGCTCGGTGCGCGGCATCTACGTGCTGGTCATCGACATCACCGATCGCAAGCGCGCGGAGGATGCGCTGCGCCAGACCGAGAACCGTCTGCTCATGGCAATGGAAGCGGGTCAGATGGGCGCGTGGGAGTGGGTCGTGGCCACGGGAAAAGTGACGTGGTCGCCGACGTTGGAAGTGCTTCACGGCCTCGCGCCGGGCTCGTTTGGCGGCAGCTTTGAAGACGTGCAGCGCGAGATGCATCCCGACGATCGCGCACGGGTGCTGGCGACGATCAGCGAGTGTCTGGAAAGCCGAAGCGAATACCGGATCGAATACCGGATCGTACGGCCGGACGGCGCGGTCCTGTGGATCGAAGCGCGCGGCAAGCTGCTGCTCGATGCGCAGGGAAATCCCGAGCGCATGGCCGGCCTGTGCATGGACATCACCGCGCGCAAACACGCCGAAGATGCGCTCCGGCAGAGCGAGCAATTCAACCGCACGATCATCGAAAGCAGCCATGACTGCATCAAGACGCTGACGCTCGACGGTGTGCTGCTGTGGATCAATCGCGTGGGACTCGACAAGGTGAGCGCGACCGATCCCGCGCAGGTCGTCGGGAAGTCGTGGCTCGATTTTTGGGAAGGCGAAAGTCGCAAGCTGGCCGAGGACGCGGTGCGCGCCGCGGTCGCGGGTGGAACGGGAATTTTCCTTGGCTCCTTCACCATCGCGGGCCGCACGACCTGGTGGGATGTCGCGGTCACGCCGATCGTCGATGCCGACGGCAAACCGGAGCGCCTGCTCGTCGTTTCCCGCGATGCCACCGAGCGCCGAAAGCTCGAGGAAACCCACGCGCGCCTCGCGGCGGTGGTCGAGTTTTCCGACGACGCGATCGTCAGCAAGACGCTCGAGAGCATCGTCACCACCTGGAACAAGGGCGCGGAACGGATGTTCGGCTACACCGCGGCGGAGATGATCGGGAAGCCCGTCACGATCTTGATCCCGCCCGATTGCATGGATGAGGAACCCGAGATCCTCGCGCGCGTGAGCCGCGGCGAAGTCGTCGCGCCTTATGAATCCGTGCGGAGGCGAAAGGACGGCACGCTGCTCGATGTGTCGCTCACCGTTTCGCCGATCAAGGACGCGAGCGGGAAGATCATCGGCGCGTCGAAAATCGCGCGCGACATCACGCAACGCCGCAAAGGCGAAGAAGAACGTGAACGCCTGCTCGCCAGCGAACAGCTCGCGCGAGCGCAGGCCGAGGAGGCGGAAAATCGCGCGAGTTTTCTCGCCGAGGCAAGCGCGAGCCTCGCTTCCACGCTCGATTACGAGGTCACGCTCGGCAACGTCGCGCAGGCCGCCGTGCCCGGCATTGCCGACTGGTGCGCCGTGCATCTACGCGAGCCCGATGGTGGCATCCGCGTCGTCGCCACCGCGCACTTCGACCCCGCGAAACTCGCCATCGCCAGGGAACTCCAGGAGCGTTATCCCGAAGATCCCGACTCCCCCTTTGGCATGCCCGCCGTGCTCCGCTCCGGCCAGTCCGTGCTCTATCCAGAGATCGCCGACGACCTCCTCGTCGCCACCTGCCGCGACGCCGAACATCTCGCGCTCGTGCGTGGGCTCGGCCTGAAGTCCGCCATCGTCGTCCCGCTCATCGCGAACGGCCAGACGCTCGGCGCGATCACCCTCGTCGCCGCTGAATCCGGCCGCCACTTCAGCGAAGCCGACCTGCCATTCGCCGAGGACCTCGCCGCGCGCGCCGCCGCTGCCGCGGAAAACGCGCGCCTTTACCGCGAAGTCCGCCACGCCAACGCCGCGAAGGATCACTTCATGGCCGTGCTCAGCCACGAACTGCGCACGCCGCTCAATCCCGTGCTCATGACCGTGACCGACCTCGAGCGCGACGACACGGTGCCCGCGCACGTCCGCGAGCAAATGACCGTCGTGCGCCGCAACGTCGAACTCGAAGCGCGCCTCATCGACGACCTCCTCGACTCCACGCGCATCGCCAACGGAAAACTGCAACTCCAGCGCACCGTGGTGGACGCGCGCGAGCTGCTGCGCCGCGCCATCGCCATCGTGGAAGGCGACGCGCGCACCCAGGGCGTGAGTCTCTCCGTCAGCACCTGCGAAGCGCCCGCGCCCGTCGATGGCGACCCGGCGCGGCTGCAGCAGGTTTTTTGGAACGTCGTGAAAAACGCCGTGAAATTCACGCCCTCCGGCGGCTCCGTGCGCGTCGCATGCGAGATCACCGACCGCGGCACCATCCGCGTTTCCGTCACCGACACCGGCGTCGGCATCGCGCCCGAGGACGCCGCGAAAATCTTCAACGCCTTCGAGCAAGGCGACACTGGCATCGCCCATCGCTTCGGCGGCCTCGGCCTCGGCCTCGCCATCTCCAAGGCGCTCGTGACCATGCATGACGGCACGCTGACCGCGCACAGCGAAGGGCGCGACCGCGGCGCCACCTTCACCGTCGAACTCCCGCTCACCCGCGAAGCGCGCACCCACACCACCGAGGCCCCGGCTCCGCACGTCGAGCACCGCGCCCTGCGCCTGCTCATCGCCGAAGATCACGAGGCTACTTCCGCCATCATGGGGCGCCTCCTAAAAAGGCGCGGATACAGCGTCACCCTCGCTTCCACCGTAAAGTTGGCGCTGGAAATCCTCGAGCACACGCCCATCGATTTGCTCGTCAGCGACCTCGGTCTGCCCGATGGGACGGGAGGTGAACTCATGGAGAAGATTCGTGAGAAACGGAATCTGCCCGGCATCGCGTTGAGCGGTTACGGCACCGATTCCGACGTGGGCCGGAGCCGCGCAGCGGGCTTCAGCCTGCATCTGACCAAGCCAGTGGATATTGAGCGACTGGACCTGGCGATTCAGTCGCTCGCCACGAAACTCGGACTGTAAAAGCGCGTGCCGGAAGTCGGCACGGCGCGCGGGACGAACACATTGGCGCGCAGCGCCCATCGAAAAAAACGCCTTCCTGAGCTTGCGAAGGATCACTCCGCCCGTCGCGCGGCAGTTCAGTGAATCGCCGGCTCGGGCGTCGGGCTGCCGGCGTGGAGAAAACGGAAGTCGCAACCTTCGTCGGCCTGCGTCACTTCGTTGAGGAAGAGCGAGAGGTAGCCCCGGTCGATGCGCCGCGGCGCTTGCTTCCAGGCGGCTTTGCGGACGGCGAGTTCGTCGTCGGAAACTCCGAGGGTGAGCGTGCGCGCCTCGACATCGAGCGTGATGAGATCCCCATCGCGGACCAGCGCGAGCGGGCCGCCGATCGCGGATTCCGGCGCGACGTGGAGGATGCAGGCGCCGTAGCTCGTGCCGCTCATCCGCGCGTCCGAGATGCGGAGAAGATCGCGCACGCCGGCTTCGAGCAGCTTCTTCGGAAGCGGCAGCATGCCCCACTCGGGCATGCCGGGCGCGCCGATCGGGCCGGCGCTTTGCAGCACCATCACGGTGTCAGGCGTGAAGGGCAGCGCGGGATCATCGAGCCGCGCGGCGAGGTCGTCGTAGTCCCGGAAGACGATCGCCGGGCCGGTGTGCTTGAGGAAACGCGGCTCCATCGCGGCGTGTTTGATCACCGCGCCGCGGGGACAAAGATTGCCGTGCAGGATCGCGGTGCCGCCTTCCTCGGAGAGCGGGTTGCTGCGCGGATGGATGACTTCGGCGTTGTAAATTTCGGCGCCCTTCAAGTTCTCGCGCAGCGTCTGGCCGGTGACGGTCATCGCGTCGCCGTGCAAGAGTGGAGGGACGCGCTCCGTCGCGTCCGAGTCCGGCTTCGTTGAGGCCTCGGGTCGCCCGGAGGGATCGGGGACACGACGGAGCGTGTCCCTCCAGGGGAGCAACTGCGCGAGCAGCGCGCGCAGGCCGCCCGCGAAGTAAAAATCCTCCATGAGAAATCGCCCCGCGGGCCGCAGATCCGCCAGCCGCGGTGTGCGGCGCGAAATCTCGTCGAACTTCTCCAGCGGGATCTTGATCCCCGCGCGGCCCGCCATCGCCACCATGTGAATGAGCGCATTCGTCGAGCCGCCCACCGCCATGTCGCAGACGATCGCATTCTCAAAACTCTCCATCGTGAGGAACTGCGACGGCCGCAAATCCGTCCACACATTCTCCACGATCTGCCGCCCGCTCTGCGCGGCCATCCGCCAGTGCTCGGCGTCGCTCGCGGGGATCGACGAGGCGCCGGGTAGCGTGAGCCCGAGCGTCTCGGCGATCGCCGTCATTGTGCTCGCCGTGCCCATCGTCATGCAGTGCCCGTGCGAACGCGCGATGCCCGCCTCGATCTCGCTCCACTGCTCCTCGGTGATGTTGCCCGCGCGTTTCTCCGCCCAGTATTTCCACGCATCGGAGCCGGAGCCGAGCGTCTGCCCGTGCCAGTTCCCGCGCAGCATCGGCCCACCGGGGATGAAGATGAACGGCAGCCCCGCGGAGAGCGCGCCCATGATCAGCGCGGGCGTGGTTTTGTCGCACGCGCCGAGCAGCACGGCGCCGTCGATCGGGTGGCAGCGCAGCACTTCCTCCGTCTCCATCGCGAGCAGATTGCGATAGAGCATCGT
>JANOAZ010000026.1:0-24329 GCA_031411395.1 Chthoniobacteraceae bacterium | reverse complement strand
TGGTAAAGCCGCTGCCGAGGATGCTGCCGCGCACGGTGAATTCGCCGATCGTGCCGCCGAACGCCTCGATCAGGGCCGAGTCGGAGCCGCCGCCGATGATGCTGCCGCCGATGAGAATCTTCGCGACATCGTTTGGGATCACCTCGGGCACCGTCTGGCCGAGGACGCGCAACGTGGTGCTGCTGTCCCGGGCCGCGCCAAAGTCGCCGGCGATGCTGATCGTGCCGGCCGCGCCGACCGACACATCGCCGATGACGCTGCCGCCGATGGTGAGCTCAGCGAGAAGCCCGCCCACGCTCACGCGGCCGGCCAGATTGCCGCCGATCTTCACGAGCGGCAGGCCGCGGCTGCTGACGATCGACCCGCCGTCCACGTCGCCGAGGACGGTGACGCTGCCGTTGCGGCCATCGATCTGCCCGCTGTCGTCGCCCGCACCGCCGATGAGCGAGCGGACGGTGATCTTCGTGAATGGTCCGAAGTCCACGCGCCCGCTCTCGTCGCCCGCTCCGCCGATGATTGCGCCGGTGACGGTCAGACTGCCGAAGGGTTGCTCGGCGTGAATGCTCGCGCTGCGCTCGCCGAGCGCGCCGACAACGTTCCCGAGAATCGTGATTTTGGCGGCCGCCCTGTTCATGTCGATACGCGCGCTTTCCTTGCCGCTGCCGCCGACGATTCCGCCGATCGTCGCCGTGCCGATCGCCTGCAAATCGAATCCGCCGCTCTGCAGGCCCGCGCCGCCGAGGAGTTTGCCGCGGATCGTGAGGACACCGATGTTTTCGTCCACGTCGAAATAGCCGCTGCGCACGCCCTCGCCGCCCGCGAGGTCGCCGCCGATGAAGAGCGTGCCGATCGACGCATCAAAGCCGGCATCGCCATCCACATTGAACCGCGCCTCGATGAAATCGCGCGCGATCTCGATCCGGCCGACCGCGCCGGTGACCTCCGAAAGGAGTGTGCCGCCGGCGAGCTGCGTGGTCGTGCCGTAGGCGCCCATGCTGCGGACTTTCAACTTCGTGAGGCCGGGCTCTTCATCGGCCGTCATCGGGCCGCCGCAGACGATCCGCCCGAGATCGCCGGCGACGACGACCGCGCCGAGATCGTTCACGTTCGCATCGATGAAACCGATGTGCGCGAAGCCGTCGCCGCCGGGTTTTTTCGTGACGCTGAACGTGATGCTCGCGCCGGCGAAACCGGAGTCGGTGAGATCGAGCCGCCCGAGTTGTCCGCCCGACGCATCACCGGTGGCAAACGCAAGATCGCCCAAATCGAGCGGCCCGCGCGAAGCGGTGATCTCGACGAGGTCGCCGTCGAGATCGGTGTAAATAACGCCCGCGGTATTGAGCCCGGGGTAAACGGACGCGGAAGCATTGCCTGCGCCGCCGATGACATCTCCGCCGATCTTGATGAGCCCCGATTCGTCGCCGCACACCAATTCCGCGCTGGCGGAACCTTTGCCGCCGATCACCGAGCGGCCGATGGTGAGACTTTTCAGCGTCCCATCCACCTCGAGGCTCCCGGAATTCACGCCGTCTCCGCCGAGGACATCGCGACCGATCTTCACGGCGCCGATGTTCGCCGTCCCGATCTGGCCGCTGCTGTCGCCCGCTCCGCCGATGAGCGAGCCGCCGAGGGTGAGGCTCGCGATCGTGCTGTTGACCGATGAAGCCGACATTCGCGAGCCCGTCGCCGCCCGCGCGCACCGTGGCGGTGACGCTCAGATTCGTGCCGGCGAAGACCGCGGGGTCCTGGCTGAAGTCGATGGTCAGCAACTGCCGCGGATCGGCCGCATCGGGATCGCTGAAGAGGAGGATGCCGCCGAGCGCGGCGTTCGTGCCTTTGCCGGTGGTGACGGTGACGAGGTCGCCGTCCAGGTGGCTGTAGGTAAAGACGGCAGCAGGAGCGATGCGGAGTTCGAGGAGTGCGATGGTGTTCATGGCAAGTGGAGGTTGCTGCTTCAGACTTCGAAGACGTACAGCGCGCAGAAGCCGTTGTTGAAACGCGCTGAGGCTCGAATCGCCGGACCGCTCTGTCGGTCGATTCCACATGGTGAAAACTCGGATCGTTTCGATTCGGTTTCAAGGGCGCGACCTTGCCGGGTGGCAAGGCGGGTAAATGTGGATAGATGCTGTCGACACGCGTGCGCGCAAGGCGGCGAGAATCTTTCCAAGGCACATTCCTGTCTCCCCGCGCGGGCCGACTCCGGGCCTTGCCATCATTCCCCGAGCCGCCATATAACCGCCGCATGATCGATTACATGCAAAAGGGCGGGCCGCTCATGTGGCTCATCCTGTTCTGTAGCGTCCTCGCAGGCGCCGTCTTTCTGGAGCGCGTCCTGTATTTCCATCGCGTCACCGTCCGTGTGGGGGAGTTCATGCGCGGCCTCGCCAATCTCATCCAGCACCGGCGCTTCGCCGAGGCCCAGATGGAATGCGCGAGCCTTCCGACGCCGGTCACCCGGGTCATTCACGCGGCCATCGTCCGGCACGATTCGCCGCGCGCGGAGCTGAAGGAGATCGTGGAAGAAGCGGGCCAGCTCGAAGTGCCGCGCCTCGAACGCCGCCTCGGCCTCCTCGCCACGATCGGCTTCGTCACCCCGCTCATCGGATTGCTCGGCACGATCGTCGGGCTGATCGAGGCGTTCGTGAATATCTCGTCGCAGAGCGGCTTTGCGAGTTCCACCGACATCGCCAGCGGCATCTACCAGAGCCTCCTCACCACCGCCGCCGGTCTCGTCGTTTCGATCCCGTGCGCCGTCGCTTACAGCTACCTCTCGGCGCGGGTCAATTCGATCATGCACGACATGGAGCGGGCCGGGATCGAGATCGTGAATCTGATCATCGAGCATCGCCTCGAAGCCGCGCCGGAGATCATCGAATTCGGCCCCGCGAGGCAGAGTAAGAGTAAGCAGTAAGTCAGAAGTCAGAAGTCCGGCACCGACTTCTGCTTAGTTTCCGAAAGTGAAACTCACCCGCACCCTCACGATCCACCCGGCGCTGTTCAACGTCGTCCCGTTGGTCAACGTGATCTTTCTCGTGGTGGTGTTCTTTGCGCTGAGTTCGCGGTTCGTGCTTCAGCCGGGCATGGCGATCACCCTTCCGGTTTCGGGTTTCACGCTCGGGCCGCAGCGCGATGCGAAGATCGTGAGCGTGACCGCGGCGCCGGTGCCGTCGATTTATTTCCGGGATCGGAAAGTGACGCTCGTGGAACTCCGGGAGCAGCTCACGAGCAATCGAGGGAAGGAGCGTTCGCTGATCATCAAGGCCGACCGCGGCACGCCCTACGATCTCGTGGCGCAGATCATGAATGAAGGGCTCAAACTCGGCTTCTCCGTGGTCCTCGCCACCAGCCCGGAGGCTCCGTGAAGGTGGCGCCAGCCGATACTGGGCTGATCTTCGATTGGCCGGAGCGCGAGCGTTTCCCCTACATCCTCTTTGGCTGCGTCTTTGCTTCGCTCATCGTCCATGCCGCGACCTTCTATGTCTTCCAGGTCGAGTACCCGCAGCGGGTGACCATCCCGCCGCCGCCGCCGCTCGTCTCGCTGCTCACCCCTTCCAGCCCGGAGAATGAAGCCCTCCTCCGCTGGATCGCCGCCGAAGATCCTGCCCTCGTGGCCAGCGCCCGCAGTGTGGTGCCGCCGGATCTCCTCGTGGTGCCCTATCGCCCGAGCTTTGACACCGTCCGCACCGGCCCGCTCGGCAGTGTCGAGACGCCGGTCCCGCTGGTCTTTCCCCCGCCCCGCAGCCCGCTCTCGATCATCGGCATCACCGCGCCGCGGCCCGTGCCGGAGACTCGCGCGACGCTCCCGATGCGGACGACCATCGCGTTTTCCTCCGCGCTCGCCGATCGCCCCATCAAGCCGCCCACCTTCCACTGGACGCAGCTCGCCAGCCAGCCCCTGCAGCCGCTGCGCGCCATGATCGGCGTGACCGATCGCGGCGAGGTGCGTTTCGCTTTCATCCAGCGCTCCAGCGGCGCGGTCGGCGTCGATGCCGAGGCGCTCCGCCAGCTCACCCAGCTTCGCTTCTCCCCCGGAGGCGACGCCATCACCTGGGCGGTCGCGACGGTCGATTTCGGCGCCGAGATTTACGCGACGGCGCCCGCCGAACTGCGCAACCGAAACGTGAAATGATCCGGGTCAGCCTCAGCTACCTCGTCCTCATCTACCTCGTGCTGATGCTTGGGCCGGTGCTCTTCGCGTGGCTCCTGAACGAATGGCGGCGGCAGCACCGCGAACGCAACGCCTTCCGCCACGTCCTGCGCTGCGGCCTGTGCGGATTCGAGTTCGAAGACAAAACGCAGGAGCTGCTCGTGCGCTGCCCGCGCTGCGCCAGTCTGAACGAGCGCTACCGCATATCGAGGCTCTAGGGATGAAATATGAGGTATGAGGTATGAAGAAGGGCGCGCGCCACGCTTTCATCACTCATCCCTCCTACCTCATCCTTTTCCCTTCCCTCCCCTGCTGCACTTCGCGTATTGCACGACATGGCAGCACACTCCCCGCTCTCCACTCTCGACCGCGAGTTTTACCGCTCCGCCGATGAGTTCTTCCGCGAGCACACCACCGCGGCGCTGACTTACGACGACGTCACCCTCGCGACGCTCTACTCCGAGATTCTCCCGCGCGATACCAACCTCGAAACGCGCCTCCACGACCGCCTCCATCTCCGCCTCCCGATCATCTCGGCCGACATGGACACCGTCACCGAAGCTGAGATGGCCATCGCCATGGCGCTCGCCGGCGGGCTCGGCCTGATCCACTGCAATCTCCCCGAACGCCAGCAGCTCTCCGCGGTGAGCCGCGTGAAGAACAACGTCCACGGCCTCATCCAGGAGCCGATCAAAGTCACGCCCACGAAATCCATCGGCGACGTGCTCGCTTTCATCGAGGAGCGCGGCTTCGGCTTCCGCACGTTCCCCGTCGTGGATGAAAATGAGCGTCTCATCGGACTGCTCCCCGGCCATGTCGTGCGTCCGCGTTACGCCGCGATCAAGGTCGGCGATGCGATGACCGCCCGGGCGCTCGTGCAGACCGTCAACGTGCGCGAACTCGGCAACGATCCGATCGCGCGGGCCGACCGCTTTTTCAGCGAACACATCGGCATCCACAAGCTGCTCGTCGTCGATGACGAAGACCGGCTGCGCGGCCTCTTCACGATCAGCGACATCGAGCGCATCATCCACGAGCGGAAAACCCAGTTGAAACCGGCGCGCGACGAGCACTTCCGCCTGCTTTGCGGCGCGGCCATCTCGGCGACCCGCAATTCCACCGGCGAACTCGATCGCGACCGCATCCTCGCCCACGTCGGCGGGCTGGTGGAGCGCGGCGTGGATGTCGTCGCCGTCTCCACCGCGCACGGCCACACCCGCGGCGTCGGCGACACCGTGCAAATGATCCGCTCCGCATTCCCCGAACTGCCGATCATTGCGGGCAACGTGACCACCGGCGCAGCGGTGGAATTCCTCGCCGACTGCGGCGCGGACATCATCAAGATCGGCCAGGGCCCGGGCAGCATTTGCACCACACGCGTCGTCGCCGGCGTCGGCATCCCGCAGCTCACCGCGCTCTACGTCGCTTCGCGCGCCGCGGAGAAAAAAGGCGTCCGCATCATCGCTGATGGCGGCATCGCCAAGAGCGGCGACATCGTCAAGGCGCTCACGCTCGCCCACGCCGTCATCTGCGGCGGCCTGCTCGCCGGCTGCCCCGAGGCGCCGGGCTCGATCATGGAAATCAACGGCAAGCTCTACAAACAGTACCGCGGCATGGGCAGCCTCGCCGCGATGCAGGCCGGAAGCGCCGCGCGGTATGGCCACGCCACCCGCGACGCCGCGCGCAAGGTCGCCGCCGAAGGCATCGAAGCGCTCAAGGAAGTCAGCCCGCCGCTCGACGCCGTGCTCATGCAGCTTTCCGGCGGCCTCCAGAGCGGCATGGGTTACATCGGCGCGCAGACCCTTCCCGAGTTGAGGGAAAAAGCGCGCTACATCCAGGTCACCGCCGCCGGCCAGCGCGAAAGCGCCCCGCACGACATCGTGGAAGTGAAGACCGGCGGGTGAGGCGACGAGCGGAGCGCCGCTTCGCGTAGGCGAGCGCGTCCCGCCTCGCAACACTTCGATCCGCCTGGGGTATCCACTCCCCCGCGAGGCAGAGCGCTGGCATGACGGGAAGGTCTGTCCGGGGGCGGCCTGTTGCGCGGCCAGAGGCGCGCGCCTACGGCACTTTCCGTTTGCACACCGCCCCGTTTCCCTTTCTCGTAGCCGCCCTTATGAGCCACCCGCGCAGAGTTGTCGTTACCGGATTGGGCGTGATCACGCCCGTGGGTAATGACGTCCACACCTTTTGGAAAAACATCACTGCCGGCGTCAGCGGCATCGGCCCCATCACCCACTTCGATGTCACGGGCTACAAATGCCGCATCGCCGGCGAGGTCCGCGACTTCATTCCCGTCGAGCACTTCCGGACGCCAAAGGATGTCAACCGCACGGATCGTTTCACCCACCTCGCTGTCGCCGCGGCGAAGGGCGCCATGGCCGACGCCGGGATCTCCGCGCCCATCGGCGATCCCGAGCGCTTCGGCTGCATGATCGGGAGCGGCATCGGCGGACTGAAAACCACCGAGGAACAGCACACCGTGCTCCTGCAGCGGGGCCCGGGCCGGCTCTCCCCATTTATGATCCCGATGCTCATCGGCAACATGGCCAGCGGCATCGTCTCGATGGAGTATGGAATTCAAGGGCCGAACTTCGCCACCGTCTCCGCCTGCGCCACCAGCGCGCACGCCATCGGCGAAGCCTGGCGCATGATCCGCGATGGCGACGCCGAGGCGTTCCTCGCCGGCGGCAGCGAAGCCGCGATCGTCCCACTCGGCATTGGCGGCTTCGCCGCGATGAAGGCGCTCTCCACCCGCAACGACGATCCCACCGCCGCCTCGCGCCCGTGGGACCGGGATCGCGATGGCTTCGTCATGGGTGAAGGCGCGGGCGTGATCGTCATGGAGGAACTCGAGCACGCGAAGAAACGCGGCGCCCGCATCTACGGCGAGATCACCGGCTACGGCCTCACCAGCGACGCCTTCCACATGAGCGCGCCGCTCCCCAATCACGAACAGGCTCAACGTTGCATGCGCATGGCCATGGCCAAGGCGGGCGTGAATCCCACGGACATCGACTACGTGAACGCCCACGGCACCAGTACCCCCATGGGCGATGTGTGCGAAGTGCGCGCCGTCAAAGCCGTCTTCGCCGACCACGCGCGCAATGGACTCCTCACCAGTTCCACCAAGTCGATGACCGGCCATCTGCTCGGTGCCGCGGGCGCGGTGGAGACCGTGGTTTGTTTGAAGACGATCGAAACCGGAATCGTCCCACCCACGATCAATCTCGAAAACCCCGGCGACGAGTGCGACCTCGACTTCGTCCCGAGAGTCGCGCGGGAAAAGAAGGTGAAGGTCGCGCTCAACAACAGCTTCGGCTTCGGCGGGCACAACGCGACGATCGTCGCCGCCGCGTTCGAGGGCTGATCTTTGGAGCGACTGCCGGGCAGCGGGACGTAGGCGCGCGCCTCTGGCCGCGCAACGCGCCGGCCCCGGCCAGACTCCTTGTCCCTCCCTGCGCCCGGCTTTTGACAATCTGTCTCCTTCCCGGCGGGCCAACGTGTTGCGAGGCGGGACGCGCTCGCCTACGCGTTCAGCCTTTGCGGGCGAAGATCATCCGGTAGAGCAGCAGCAGGAGCACCGCGCCGATCACCGAGCCGATGAATCCGGCTGGCTCGCCGACCCGATAGAGACCGAGCGCCTGTCCGATGTAAGTCCCGACAAACGATCCCGCGAGACCGAGCAGGATGGTGATGATGCAGCCGCCGGGATCTTTGCCGGGGGTGAGGAACTTGGCGATGGCGCCGACGATAAGACCGATGATGATGGCTCCGATGAGATTCATGTGAGTGAGGAATCGGCGGTTGACCGCGAGCCGGATGTAAAACGACACGGCCCGGCATATCACGACCTTTAGCTCGTGGTGATGCATTCAAAGGCGGACACGGCAGATGTCGTCAGGGCGGCGGAGGAGTCGGAGCCTCACGATGTTCTCTTTCCATTCGCTCAATACTCTCGCGCAGGAGCCGGATTTCTGTAGCGAGATGGCGAATATCTGACTCCTCCTTCCGAAGTTCGGGCTCCACGAACAGCCGTGCGAAAAGCCCGGTGAGCACGCCGAAGAATCCAACCCCCGTAACCATCAAAACAATGGCAACGAGTTTGCCTTCGGTGGTGACTGGAAATCTGTCTCCCCCGACCGTCGTGATCGTCGAAATCGCCCACCAAATGGCGTCAAACGGCGTTTTGATATTGGAGTCGGTGCTGTCTTCAAACACGAGCACCGCAATGCACGAGAAGATGAGCAGGACGACGACTGCCAGAATTGCCGTTCCGATGAAACCCCGCGCACGGTTGCGAAAAAGAAACGCGATCAGATGTCTGGCAGAGCGAAATGCGCGCAGGATGCGGAAGAGCCGGATGAGCCGCAGCATGCGCCCCCAGCGTAGGAAGTCGTAAGCGGGAATGCTGGAAACAAGGTCAATCCAACCCCACCTCATAAACGCCAGCTTCGACGGCGCGCGCCGAAAGCGCACCACGAAGTCGGCGAGGAAAACGACGCACACGAAAGTGTCGATCCGGTCAAGGAGCAGGCTGACATTCGGCGAGACGTGAAAGACCGTCTGCGCGATCAACGCGCCGAGCACATACACGGAGAGGACGAGCACGGCGACTTCCAGAAAGCCAAAGTGCTGCATTTCGTCGGGTGTCTCAGTGTCGCGCGAGGGCTTCATGGTAGCGCTGTTGTGGCGAGGGCGTGGATGGCTTGTTCCGCGCGCAGTTTCGCGCCGGGCAGGGCGAGCCTGTCGCGGGCGTTCGCCTCGTCCAGCAATTCCTCCGCGAGCGCGTCGTCAAACTTGTCGAATGTTTTCACGGCCATTCGCTGCGCGAGGTCGAGGGCGGTGCGGTCGCCGCGCACGATGGATTCCAAATGGGTGCGCCAGCGGGCGTGGTCCGTCTTTTTGTAGGTGATGGAAAGCGTGTCGCATTCCGTGGCGATGCCGTCACACCGTGCGTGAAGCTCCAAGGTGAGCAGCCCGCGCGTGCCGAGCCACGGGAACCATTGCACGGACTCGGCGCGGACGATGTAGCCGGGCGAGAGCACGCCAGCGCGCTCGGCGGTTTGGCGCGCGGCTTTGAGAAGCGTTTGTGCCGCGCCGTCGAGATAGGGCGGTTCGTCCGTGTCGGCGAGTGAGGCAGCCATTTCCTCGACGACACGCGTGTGGATTTCGCCAGCCGCGCCGCGAAAGACGGGCGCTTTGCCGCCTTTCGCGGGCGAGACGTGAACGCTCTTGGCGACGGCAATGATGTCGTCCACTCGCCAACGCCGTCCGCCGAGGATGAGGTTTTCGCCCACGGGCGGGACGAGGTTGCTTTGCAGCTTCCCGATTTCGCGCCCATCGTGTCGGACGACAAACTCCTCCCTCGCCGCGAAAGCCGCGTAGAAATCGCGCTCCGATGTGACGCGCTCGCCTGCGGGCGCGAGGATGAGTTCGCCCGTCGGCATTTGCTCGATGAGCTTCTTTTCGCCGAGCGAGCGAAGCACACGGCGGAACATTGGTTCTGTTACCTGTCGAAACGCACCATCAGTCGCGAGCACCGCAAACAGCGGGGTGGCGGGCATCCCGCCTGTCTCGCGGAGGCAACTGAGGATTTGGTGAACGAGCGTGCTGAGGTCGAGCCGGCCGCCCTCGTGCGGCTCCAACCATTTCGCAAACATCAGCCGCGAGAGCGCGATGGCGCGGAGAAGCTTGTGAAAAGCAAATCGGTGAGCGTGCTCGCCGCGTGCGGCGATTCGTCGCGCGAGTAAATCCGCATGACCGCAACCTCGCCGGGGCGGCGTCCCGAGCGCCCAAGGCGCTGCCGCATGGAGGCCACGCTCCACGGCGGGTCAAGCTGCGCCACGCGCCGCACAGAGCCGATGTCTATGCCCATTTCCAGTGTGCTGGAGCAAAGCACCGTCACGGGCTGTCCGCTTTTCAGGATCGCCTCCGTTTCCTCGCGCAAGTCCTTGGAAAGCGAACCGTGGTGAACGTGGAAAGGGTCGCGCGGCAGGCGCAGCGCCTTCACCCGCGCGTGGAGTCTATCGGCGAGGACTTCCAATCCCTGCTTCGCGTTGCCGAAAACGAGATTCGTTCCGTCCGCGCAGGTGTGGAGGATGTCAGCGGCGATGTCGTCGAATTCGTCCGTCGCCGTCGCGGGAATTTCATGGTTTCGTTCGCGCAGCGGGCCGAGCGGGTGCGGCTCACAGGCCTGCTCCGGCGTGAGCGCCGCCGCCGCGTCGAGCGCCGCACTCGGGTGCCAGCGGCGCACCCTGTCCCCCGCGACTTCCTCGCCGCGCAGATAGGCCTTGATGCCAAACTTCACCGCTTGGTCGCCCGTGCCGGTGATGATGCCCACGGTGTCTGGCGCATCGGGCGCAAGGAAAGTGCGGGCGCCTTGCGGATCGCCGAGCGTCGCGGACAGGCCGATGATGCGCGGCTTGCGGCCAGTCGCGGCGGAAAGGCGCGCGAGCAGGCTGCGAAGATGCACGCCGCGCACGCCGGAAAGGAACGAGTGCAATTCGTCTATGACGATAAAGTCCAGTTCCGCGTAGATGCGCCGGAGGTGGACGCCGTAGTTGATGAAGTTGGATTCCAGCGACTCCGGCGTGATGAGCAGGATGCCGCCGGGCGCGTCGCGCAGCTTCCGCTTCTCCGTGGCGGTTGCCGCGCCATGCCAGCGATGCACCGGCACCTCTACATCCGCGCAGAGCGTTTCGAGCCGCGAGAACTGGTCATTGATCAGCGCAACGAGCGGGCCGACGTAAAGTGCCTGAACGGACGGGCGTGGAATCTCCGCGAGCCTCGAAATGATGGGCAGAAACGCAGCCTCCGTTTTCCCGCCCGCCGTCTGCGCGCAAATGAGCAGATGCCCGGATCCTCCGAGGAGCGCGTTGATGGCTTCAACTTGAATGTGATGCATCTCTTTCCAGCCCCGCCGGAAAATTGCCTTTTGCACGCCGGGATGCAGCAGCGAGTAGGCTGCTGCGCTCATCAGAGTTTGAAAGTCTGGAGGTCGCCGTCGTCATCGGCGGGAGGTTCGATGCCGAGCGCGATTTCTTCCTCCGCCGACGCGGGCGGGTCCGCCCTTTTGATGAAGTTCGTACCGACAAGTTCCCGCCACGTCTCGCCGGGGTTTTGCTCCAGGACACTCAGCAGGCCGACGAAACAGCGCACCACGTCACGCGGCGTTTTGAAATACTCCGCGCCGAGCGTTTCGTTCGCGCGTTGCAAGACGGCGACGAGCGCATCGTCGGGCACGAGATACTTCGCCGGGTCGCCGCTTGCGTGGACGTGACGAATATTGCGGAGCAGGACGAACAAATCCTCCGGCGTGAGATTTTGCAGCCGCACCACGGGGCCGGACAAATCGCGCACACCCTCCCCCGCGAAGCTGTTCTCCACGAGCCGCGAGCGCAGAGCTTCGTAACTGTGCAGTCCGCGGCGCTTGTCCTCCAAACATTCGTCCGTGCCCGCCAGCACGAAGCCGAGATGGGCGGCGCCGCCCTGGTAGCAGTCGTTGATGATGGAAAGCAGTGCCTCGTAGTTCGCCTGCCGGACGCGTGTGTTGGGCAGCCGATGGGAAAGCACCACCAATTCATCCAAGCCGACGAGCAGCCCGCCGAAGCCTGCCTTCGCGCAGAACGCGGCCATGAGCTTGAGGCTGTCGTAAAAGTTTTCGTCCTCGATGATTTCGCGCACGCCGAGATCCTGGCGCGCTTCCGTCTTGGTCGCGTATTCGCCGCGCAGCCAACGGAGCGCGTTGCCTTGCAGCGCTTCGTTTCCGCCCGCGTGTCCCTCGTAGTATTTGCCGAGCACTTCCGCGAACGCAAAGCCGCCGACATGCTCTTGCAGCCCGCGCAAATCTTCGTGGATGCGCCGTTTCACGTCGTCCTCGCTGCCACCCGCGCTGGTGACTTTGTGATGCACGTCGGAAATCCAGCCCTCACACAGATTGCGGAGCGCGCCGCCCTCGGGCTTCGCTTTCGTGGCGAGGTTCCGCATCAATTCCGAGTAGAGCGCGCGGGCTTCGCCGCCCGTTGAGCGGATGCGCCGCTCCATCGTGAAATCTGCCTGCGCGACGATGAGCCGCTTTTGCAGCGCGAGCGTGCGGACGAGATTGAGGAAGAAGCTTTTCCCGCTGCCGAAACGCCCGACGACAATGCGAAAGGCCGCGCCGCCTTGCTCAATGCGCTCCAGGTCTTTGAGCAATGCCGCCACTTCGTCCTTTCGGCCGACCTGGAGCAGATGGAGGCCGAGGCGCGGAACGAGGCCCGCTCGCAAGGACTGGAGAATCGCGTCGCGCTCGCGCCGTTTGATTTCGCTCATGACTGTTTGGGGAGAATGGATGCGTTGACGGTCACGGGGTCGTCGCCGTCGAGCAGGAAGTCGCCGAGTTCCTCGTCGGCCCACTCATTAAGCGTGTCGAATACGCCGAGCGGCATCAATTTGAACTCGGCGGCGAGCTGCTGAAACTCGGTGCGCGGCCATGCGGGTTTGGCGACGATGCGGGCAGCGATGGCGTGATATTTCACATCGAGACTACCGAGCCATCCGGGCGTTTCCGCCGCTTGCGTCTGCGGTGTCGGCGCGGGGTGCGGCCTGGGCGCGAGTTTCGGCTCGTCCTCACTCATCACCGCCGAGAGCAGGCCGATAACCTCCGCCGTTTCGTGCGAAATCGCCGCGACCCGCGACATATCGAGCGTGAAAGACGGGGCCGCTCGCATGGGGACCAAGCCGGGGAGCGGTTCACCGGGCGCGGCGGGTTCTGCTTCCTGCACGGTTGGCTCGTCAAAGTTCGCGCCGAGTTTGCGGAGGATTTCATCCAGCGCGCTCGGTGGCAATTCGAGCACCTTGCAAGCGCGGTCGAGTGCCTGCCACTCGGTTGAACTGATGATGCCGTCTGCGCCGGCGACGCAGACGAGGACTTCGCCGACAAGCTGCCGTTGTGCGGCCGGGAGACGCTTCGCCAGCCGCGAGAGCGAGCGCTTCGCCGTGTCGGGATTGCGGCAAAGGTAGTGCTCCAGAACGAGCAACCGCTGTTGTTCCTGCGAAGTAAGCACCGCGTTTTGCCGGATGAAATCGCGCGCGATTTCCAATTCCCTGTCTGTCGGGTGATCGTCCGCCGCCGCAATCATCACACACAATTGCAGCAGCGCTGCCGCGCCGGGATACGCAGCAGTGACTGCCGTTTCCAGCGGTCGAAAGAGCGCGATTTCATCCTCCGCGCGATAGCTCGCCGCCCCGTAGCGCGCATCCGGCTCAATCGCACAACCGCGCGCCGCGACGGCTTCCGCAAGTTCCTTGCTGAGTGCCATGGAAAACTTTTCCTGCGCGGGAAAGCCAAGCAACGCCGCGACTGTGCCCAGCGGGAGAAAGCGAATGTCCTGAGGGTCGGAAATTCCCTTCACCATCTCATGCCACTCGTCCAAGCCCGTTGCGCTCTCGCCGGAAACATCCTGCGCGGCCGCGAATCGCTCTTCACTTTTATCAATCACTCCGAGCGGCTTCACAGCGCGGCAGTCGAGCATCTTCGCGCCGGCGACGCCGTCGAGCGATTCAAAGCACGCTCGCGACTCAATCTTCCGTAAATTGATGGACTCGAAAACGGCGCGCCCGGCGCGGACGGAAAGGATGCAGCGGTCTTCCTGATGCCCTGTGCCAGCATTCAACGCGCGGACGTTGCCGTCGAAAATCACGGTATCGAGCGCCCGCACCACGTCGGCCTCGAAAAGCTCCTGCACGGTGCGGAGGGCGACCTGGAAAACCACATCGCTGTAAAGCTGCTCGAAGTCGCGCTTCGTGAGTTCCACTTCGATGAAGTCGCCTTTGGTGCGGGAAAACTTCACGCTTTCCAAACGCGGCAGGTCGTCCGGCGCGGGCAACTGATACTCAACGACGAGCGTTTTCGCCGGCGCTTGATAATCCAACTCAAACTCCTTCGGGAAGCAGTCCGCATACTGCGAGCGCGAGAGAACCAAGTCGCAGTAGTCGAGCACCGCATCGGGATTGAGCGCCTGATACGCAGAACGGGCCTGCTCCACAGATGCGTTGTGCTTCGTGCGGGACTCCTCGTAGGCAGCCGCGCGCCTTTGCCAATCATCGAAATCACGCAGGTTCTCCGCATAGATACATTCATTCGTCGCCGTCGCGGCGCCCGTGCGCTCGTGCCACTTCGCGTGTGCGGCATCAAACTCGGCGCGAGCAGCGGCTTCCGCTCGCTTCGCGAGAAAGGGAACCAACGCCGTGACGAAGCCTTTGCGCTGCTGCCACGCATTCGGGTCAAACGTCGGCTCCGGTGGCAGCGGGAGGTAGGCTCGTTCTTTCGGTCTCGGTTGCGAAAACGGCGGCTGCATCATCGCACTCCAATCCACGCGGTCATCCACGCGCAGTGTCGCCGCGAGCACACCGCGCAACTCTTTCAGCGCTGCCTGCGCCTCCGCCGCGCGTTCTTCGGCCTCGCCCAAATTGTCCTCAAGCTCCTGCCGCGTGTCCTCGCGCTCCCTGCGTCGCTCATCCACTGCAACCTTCCGCGCGTATTGCTCCGCCCAAGCCCGCTGCTGCGTCGCCGCTGCCGCTTCAACAAGATAACGGTCAGCGCCACGAATCACCCGATGCTTGCACAATCCGGCGTGATGAATCGCAATTTGATAGTAGCTCCGGGCCATAAGAACGCCGAACGATTCCACTTCCATGCCGGGATTCTGGCAAGGGTGAACGTGACGGGTGTGGTGGTGCAACCGAAGGCGACGATGCGCCGATGGGAGTTGCGACAAGGATTGGTGCTGATCACCGCGCGCAAAAACCGCTTCGTCATCGTTTGAACATCGCCGCAAGAGCCGGGGGCGCGGCCTGGCCTCAGCCATCCGCCTTTGCTCGCACACTGTCCGGGTTTGATCGCACCGCGACGATCACGCGCTTTCGCTCAGCCGCTTCTGCTGTTCGCCGTGTAGCATCGTGTGCGCCTCGGCGAGAATGCCGGGAAGGCGGTCGGCGAAGATGTAGCCGTCGAGCGCGGTGCGGAGCGCGTCGCGATTCACGGCTTCCGCGTTCGCACCCGGGAACCAGTGGCCCGCGTTGCCCATCAGGTTGTAGCGCATCCGTCCCCACTCCGTGAGATCGAGCGCCTTCGCAAAGTGCCAGAGCCGGACGATTTCCTGGATGTTCACCTCGCCGGGAACATCGACGTAGTTCGGCAGATCTCGGTCCCAATCCTGCGCCCATTCGACGCCGTGGACGCGGACGATTTCCGCGTTGAGCCGCTGTACGATGGGCGCGGTGATTTCGGCCGCCTGATCGTAATGCGCGAGCGCGGCGATGTGTTCGTCGAAATCCTCCGGTCGCGCCGCGCCGATGCTCAGCGTGTGGACTTCCGGCCGGGCGAGGCAGTAGAGGTCGTTGAATTCCATCGGCGAAAGCGGCGCGCACAGGTCGCGTAGTTTCTGCGGCGGATCGTAAAGTTTTCCGCCTTTGTCATTCGGGCTGATGATGAAAACCCCCATGTCCTGCGCGCGCGCCGATTCGATCGCGGACCAGTGGAAGTGATTCACGAAATACCAGTGGAGGTTCACGTAGTCGAACTCCCCGGACTCGATCGCCTCGGTGATGATGTCGGTCGTGGCGTGAGTGCTGAAGCCGATGTGGCGGCAGCGACCTTCCCGCTGAAGCCGGCGCGCCGCCTCGAGGCAGCCGCCCGGACGCAGCGTCCAGTCGAGCAACTCGGCGTTGTTGATTCCGTGGAGCGAGAGCAGATCGACGTGATCGAGCTTCAGATAACGCATCGACTCCTCGAAGGTCGCGACAAACTGCTTCGCTGTCGCGAACGGCGCGATCTTCGTTTGAACGATGAGCTTTTCCCGCGGGAGCTTCGGCAAAATCCAGCCAAGCTGCATTTCGCTGCTCCCGTACCCGCGCGCGGTCTCGATGTGATTGATGCCCAGTTCGAGCGCGCGGAGGATCGTCGCCTCGAGATTGCGCTGACCGTCCTCGGGCACGTCCTTCGGATCGATGTCATCCCACTTGTGCTGGTAACGCATGCCGCCGCAGGAGAAGACGGGCATCCGCAATTCAGTGCGGCCGAAACGGCGGTAGTGCATGCGTGTGGAATTACGGGAGGAACTGCCCTTTTACCTCCGCGTGGCGAGATACTCGACGACGTCCCGGAGCTCGGAGCGCGTGAGGATTTCCCCCATGCCCGGCGGCATCGGCGAGGGCGCGCTGTCGCGCTGTTTGATCGTCGCCTTCGGCACGGTGGTCGGCAGCGGCTTGCCCTGCGCGTCGAGGGTTTCGATTTTCAAGTTGGCGGCGTCCTCGCTCACAAGCCGGCCGCCGACCACGTTCCCATCCGTGAGCGTGACGATCACGGTGTCAAAGCCCGGCGCGATGACCTTGTTCGGATTGATCACCGCATCGAGCAGATAAACGCGATCGCGCGACGCGCCGATGTGCGTCAACTCGGGGCCGACGAGGCTGTCGCCCATCTCGCATTTGTGGCAGCGCAGGCATTGGGCCTCGGCTTTTTCGCGAAAGATTTTCCGCCCGCGATCTGCGTCGCCGCCGAGGAGGGCGACGCGATATTTTCCGAGATCGTCACCCGCCGGCAGGGACGCGGTGTAACGCGCGAGCTTTTCCTTGATGCCCGGCGTCTCCTGCTCTTTCGCAGCTTCGAGCGCATCGACCTGGATTTCCGGCGGCAGTTCGCCGGCGATCAGGCGGTCGAGCAGCTTGCCGAGCAGGGCTTCCGCCTCGGGGCTTTTGACCTGCGAAAGGGCGAGCAGCGCCCCTTGTTTTTCCGCGACCGAGCCGGTGTCGATCACGTGCGCGATCGCGCCGACCGCGCTGGCCGGATCGGTGGCGGCGAGCGCCTGGAGTCCTTCGCTGCGCACCTTGGGATTTTTGTCCCCGACGGCGAGCTTCGCGATTTGCGCGAGGTGTTTGTCCTTTAACACTGCCAGCGCCTTGATCGCTTCGACGCGGGCGTTCGTGCCGGCCTTTTCATTGGAAGCCAGCACGAAGAGCGGTTCGCCCGCGCTGGAGATCGTGAGCTTCGCGGCGAGCCTCGCCACGGCTTCTCGAATGCTGTCGGGTGAATCCGTGAGCATCGCGCCAATGGTCGGACTGACCGCAGCGGCGGCGTCGCCAGGACCACGCGCCGGGAGCGGGCGCCACTGGTTGAGCAGGCGGTCTTTCGGGTTGGGGTCAGCCCAATTCGTCAACGCATCGAGCGCGTCCTTCCGCGCCGTTTCGGGAGTGGCGGAATCCGCGGTCAATGCCGCGAGAGCCTGCGCGTTTTCCGCACCGCCGAGGCGATAGCGGGCGTTGATCGCGCGGTTGATGATGTTCGGATCCTGGATCGCCTTGTTCGTGGTCAGCGCGGCGAGCGCGGGCATCGCGCCCTCGATCGGCACGTCGTGGATGGCGCGGGCCGCATCGAGCACCACCGTTTCGTCCGTGTCTTTCAGAAAGTCCGCGACGAGCGGGCTCTTCAATCGCCGCAGCGCCACCGCAGCCGCTCCGCGCACCGGGACCGGCGCGCCCTTGGCCGTGGATGCGATTTGCTCCGCCGTCGCACAGCCCACCAGGCCCATCACGCCTCCGTGGCGCAGGATCGGATCCAGATCGTTGTTCGCCGCGAGCATCGCGCAGAGCGGCTCAAACGCAGCCTTGTGGCCGATCTTCCCGAGACTCAGCGCAGCAAAAAAGCGCACGCGGTTTTCCTTGTCCTTGAGCAACGCCACCAGCTTTTCCCCGGCGCCGGCGACCTTGGAATCGCCGAGCACTTTCGTCGCCTGCGCCCGCACTTCAGGATCGGCATCGGCGAGCAGCGCGGGCAGCGGAGCGAGCACTTTGGCATCCTTCGCCGCAAGCTGGCCGAGGCCCCAGATCGCGTGCAATCGGGCGAGAGGGTTCGCCGCTTTTTTGTCCGCAGCGACCTGCGCGAAGACCTTCGCCGAAGCCGCGCCGCGCGCCGCCAGTTCGAATTGCGCCGCCTGCCGCACCCGCTGATCCGCCTGCGCGAGAAGCTTGCCCAGCTCGGCCTCGGGCCGCTTCGTCATCCCTTCGGCGATCAGTTTCTCCGTCTGCTTTTGCAATGCCGTGTCCGCCTTGGGGTCGCTGAATTTGTAGATGCGCCCCTTGCCCACGCCGCCCCAGCTCGAGACCCAGTCGAGCACATAGAGCGAACCGTCATTGCCGAATTCCACGTCTGTCGTGAGCACGCCTTTCACCCAGTCGCGATCGGTCGCGGTGAAGAACGCGCCCTTCGGCTGAAGCGTGATTTCATGCACCACGCTGGCATTCGCCCCGCCACGGAAATCGCTGAGGTAGAACTTGCCTTTGTATTTCGCCGAGAGCCCCGTGCCGGGATTGTAGGTCAGCCCGCTCGGGCCGTTGCTGATGTTCGCGATGCACGGAATGATGTAGCGCACCGTGGGCCCGATCTTCTCGTCCCATGGCCGCTCGCGCATCCACGGGCCGCGATCCGGGAGGTATTGAAAAGCCATGCGCCAGCCACAGTCGCCGCCCTCGACGAGGTAGGTGAAGCGCGCCTTGTCGCCCGCGTCCGAGTTGTTGTCGCCGGTGAAAAGATTTCCGTGTTCGTCAAAGGCCAGCTCCTGAGGATTGCGCACGCCGGTCGTGAAGACCTCGAAGTCCGTCCCGTCGGGATTGCAGCGCAGGATCGTCCCCGCTTCGGTCTCCGGGAAATTTTTCCCCTCCTTGCTCGTCACATTGATCGCCCGATCGCCGATGGAGAAATACAGCTTCCCATCCGGCCCGAAACGCAGCCCGTGCATGTCGTGTCCGCGCAGCGCGAACTTGATCCCGAATCCGCTGAGCAGCTTCTCCTTCACCTCCGCGACGCCGTCGCCGTTTTTGTCCGCGAAGTGCCAGAGATTCGGGATGCACGTCCACCACACGTCATTGCCGCGAGCAAGAATTCCCGCACCCGTGCCGTCGAGCGGATCGGTGAAGCCGTCGGCGAAAACCGTCGCCTTGTCCGCGCGTCCGCCGCCGGTCGAGTCCTCCACGCGGCGGATGCGATCCTCGAAGCTCGCGAACTGCTCCTTGAACTTTGCCGCGTCCGGAAAGTGTTTGTGCATGAACGCCAGGCGGTCAGCGGTTGTTTTGGAAGCGATGTCGTCGTCCTGCCACTGCTTGTATTTGCGGTTGTCCTCCACGCCGCGCTCCTGGCGGAAAGTCTCTGCGATATACCAGCGTCCTTTTTCATCCTGCGAGAAGGCGACGGGATTCGCGACCATCGGTTCGGCGGCCCACAGTTCCACTTTCAATCCCTCGTCGAACTTGAACGACTGAATCGCGTTCTGCCCTTCGTTCGATGCGGGGGCAATGGTCGCGGTGGAGGCGCCGGTGCCGTGGCCGGCGGGTTCCACTCCATGCACTGCGGCGAGATGAAGCGGGAGGGTGGCAGCAAGAGTGAGAGAGCGGACCAGTTTCATGGGATTGAGGGAAGGGACGCGGAACATGGCAGGGTGATCGAGTGAATTCAACCAGCCACGCAGCCGCCAATGTGAGGAGGCTCACGCATCCTTTCGCACGCGGAAGTCAGAGCCTCCTAACGTCGGCTGCTACTCCGTGAGGCTGAAGCAGCGCACGCGGTCTTTCTGGCGCACGAGCAGGCGGCCATCGGCGATCGTTGGAGACGGGACCCAGGCAGCTTTGACGTTGGCCTTGCCGAGTTCGACGCGCTCGGCGCCGTTGGCGCGGAGCATCTGCACGTTGTTGCCGCTGTTCACGAGGAGGAAGAGTTTCCCATCCGCGAGCACCGGCGAGGAGATCGAGCCGGGCATCGGTGCGCTCCAGCGCTGGCTGCCATTGGTGAGGTCGTAGCATTGCTGCACATCGTTGTCGGCGGTGAAGACGTAGCCGTCGTGGATCACCGGGCTCGCTTGCGTCCGCAGCAGGTCGGCGGGGGCGTTCCACAGCTTTTCCGCGCCGTCGGCTTTGAGGCGGTAAACGACGAAGCCGACTTCGGGTTTGCGCGTTTGCACCGCGAGCAGATCACCGGTGATCGCCGGGGTGCAATCGCCGCCGCCCGGCACGCTCCACACGATCTCGCCGGTCTTCGCATCCACGGCGTCGAGCGCGGCGCGGCCGTTGGAGAGGATCAAGGTGCGATCGCCCACGGTCCACGCGACGGGCGAGGAATTGCCGCCACCCGCCTTTTCCTGCTTCCACAGCTCGCGGCCGGTTTTGGCGTCGAGCGCGTGGAGATGTTTCGCGTTGATGAAGACCGCGTCGGCGGTGGCGAGCGGGGAAGAGCCAGGACCTTTCTGCGCGAGCTTTGCGGACCACAGCGCCTTGCCCGTCGCGAGATCCACGGCATACGCGGCGACGCTGCCGAGCGCGAAGACGCGGCCATCCGCGATGCACGGGGTGCTCGATGATCCGCGCCCGGTCGGTTCGCCGGGTGCGGCGGTCTTCCAGAGCGTCTTGCCGGTGGCGAGATCGAGGCAGACCACGGTGTCCTCGGCGATGCGGCGGGTTGGGGGCACGACTTCGAGAATCTGCTTCTTCACGTCGTCGGAAAATTTCTGCTCCTCGAGCCACACCCGCAGTTCAGCATCGTTCGCAAAGATGCGCTGCTGCTGCCCCGCCAGCTTGTCGAGCACGTCGAGCGGCATGGCGAGCGGGCCCTTCTTGAAGCGCTTTTCGACGAAACCCGCGTAGAGCTTCCGCTGCTTCTCGTCGAGGTTTGCTTCGACCCATTCCTTCGCGAAATCTTCGAGCTTCTTTCCGCGGAGCGTGGGGCTGAGCGCGAGCCGCGTGTCCTCCATTTTTTTCACCAGCTCCGGCCCGAGCGCGCCGGTGGATTGATGCCCGAGCTGGCGGACGATCAACTCATTGATCTGCCGCGTCTCGCTCGGAATCTCTCGATGCCAGACCACACTCAAGACCGCGCGCCCCCCGGCCACCACCACGCTGCTCAGGCCGCCCTCGTCATTGCTCGGAATCTCTTCGCTGTCCCAGAGCTGTTTGAGTTCGCCCTTGGGCCAGGCATCGAGGAGTTTCGGGCTGTCGGGGAGCACACCGTTGCGCAGCGGGCCGCGCCATTGCGGCCAGTCGGCGGCGTGGATCGCGAGCGGAAGGATGAAAACGAGGGAGGTGACGAGGCGCATGTTCATTTGGCGAGATGCCGCGCGAAGAATTCCGTGATCCGCGTCAGCTTTTCGGGAGTGGTAAATTGCGGGCCGCCGTGGCCGGCGCCTTCGAGCACGTCGAGCGTCACGTCGGCGCCCACGGATTTCAGTTTGTCCGCGAGGCGCTGGCTTTGATCGAGAGGCACGAGCGGATCGGTCGTGCCCTGAACGATGAGCATGGGCGCAGCGTCCTTCGTCGCCCACGTCACCGGGCTGGCGCGTTTCGCGAGTTCGAGCTTCTGCGAGACCGGTCCGCCGAGGAGCATCGCGATCGCCGACTCGGGATTTTCGCGCTGCACCATGGCCGTGGGGAGCGCGGGATCGTAGGCGGGAAAGTCGGCGGGACCGAACCAATCGACGACGCACTGCACCGCACTGGATTGATCGAGATTTTCGCCCACATCGAAATCGCGCATCTGGCCGGTGACGCCGAGCAACGCCACGAGATGCCCGCCGGCGCTGGCGCCCCAGACGCCGATGCGTTTCGGGTCATAGCCATATTCGGTGGCATGCGCGCGCAGCCAGCGGATCGCCGCTTTGCAATCCTCGATCTGCGCCGGGAAGATCGCGTGATGGCTGAAGCGGTATTCGAGGCTCGCCACGGCATAACCTTGTCCGACCATCGCGAGGCCGGGCGGCTTGTTCTTGCTGCCTCCGCGCCAGGCCCCGCCATGAATCCAGACGAGCAACGGTCCTGCGGGTTTGGCCGGCAGGTAGAGGTCGAGTTTCTGGCTCGCGTGTCCGTTCGCGACGTAGGCCGCGTCGAGCACGGTGCGCGCGCCGGCGGGAAGACCGCGGTTGACCGGCTCGGCGGGAGCGAAGGCCGGGACGACGAACAGCGCGCAGCAGAAGATGAGTTTGGAAATGAAATTCATGGAGGTGGGATTCAGGCAGAGGACGAACGCGTGCTTCGTGAAAGCCCCGGCACCGGCATTTTCTTTGCGACGTTCGGATTAGCGCTTCAGATCGTAGCAAGCGACCCAGCTTTCATCGCGCAGATAGAGCCGGCCATTGGCCAGCGCAGGTGCGGCCCAGCATGGGTAATTGAGCTTGGGCACCTGCCAGCGGGAGAGTTCTTCGAGCTTTTCGGGATTAGGTTTGAAGAGCCCGAGCAACCCCGCTTCGCCGAGCGCGATCATCTTGCCATCCGCTAGGATCGCGCTGCCGCGGCCGAAGACATTCGGCGGCGTGGCGCCGGCACGCAGCTTGGCATGACCGCCATTCGGCCAGCCTTCGTCGCGATCCCATTTCACTGCGCCCGTCGCTAATTCCACGCAGCGAGAATGGGCGTCAGGCTCATTGCGTCCGGTGAATGCGTAAACGTGTCCATCGGTCAACACGGGGCGCGTCCAGTGGATCTCCAGGGCGAGACTGCGCCAGACTTCGGTGACTCCGTCGTTGGTGGGTTTCACGCGGAGCAGGACCGAGCCGGTTTTGTAATAGGCGTTGGAGAGCAAAACGAGGTCGCCATCGACCACGGGAGTCATCGCGGTGACCGTCTGATCCTGGCGCGAGCGAAACCAATATGAGAAGCGATGTCCGCCGGTTTTCGGATCGAGGGCAACGAGCCCCTGCCGGGTGACGACGAGCAGATGCCGCTGCCCGTGAATCGTCGCGAGCACTGGCGTGCAATAGCTGGCCTGCTGGGCGTAGGCGGGATCGGAGCGATTCCACGCGACCGTGCGTTCGCCGGGCCAGCCGGTCATGGGAATCCCAGTCCAGGTTTTTTCGCCGACGTTCTGCCACGCCGTTTTTCCGGTGTTTGCGTCGAAGGCGACTACGCCGCTGTTCGGCTGGCCGCCGAGTTGCACGATGAGCAGCCCTCCTTCGAGGACCGGCGAACTGCCGACACCGAAGAACGCCTCGGGGACATCGAAATCTTTCAGCAGCGCGCGAAACCAAATGACGTTTCCGTTCTTCAAGTCGAGACACACGAGCAGCCCTTCGGCGCCGAAGGTGTAGCAACGATCGGTGGTGAGGAGTGGCGAGCAGCGCGGGCCGTTGTTGTAGCCAAATGGATCGCGGTAGGTCGAAGGATACGCGTGCTTCCAAAGCGTCGCACCGGTGCTCGCCGAGCAGGCTTCGACGATTTCCTGATCGCCAAGCCGATGGTGGACGACCATGACGTCGCCGCGGATCGATGGCGCGCTGTAACCAGTGCCGACCTGCTTTTCAAAAAGCAGCTTCGGGCCGGATTTCGGGAAGGTGTCGATCAGCCCGGTCTCGGCGGAAGTCTGATCGCGCCGCGGGCCCATGAATTCCGGCCAATCCTCCGCAAACACGGATGTGGAGAGGATCGCGAAGAGCGCGAGGAGGGAGGATTTCGACATGCGGCGAACTTGGCGCAGGAGGCAGTGGCTGCCAATCGGGAAGGTGGATGGGAGGGCGGCGCGCCGGATGGGGCGCGGCGCGAATTCCAAAAACACTGTCATTCCGACCGGAGCGTAGCGGAGTGGAGGAATCTCTCGCATCCTGCTAAACGCAAGGCATGCGCGAGGTCTTCGCCGTTTACATCATGACCTGCAACACGCGGACGACGCTCTACGTCGGCGTCACGGGAGACTTGCTCGCGCGCATCTACCAGCATCGCGAGCAAGCCGTCGAGGGTTTCACCAGTCGCTATCATGTGATCCATCTCGTTTACTACGAACTGTTCGGTGAGGCGCGATTTGCGATCGAACGGGAGACACAGCTTAAGAAATGGCGCCGGGAGAAGAAGGTCTGGCTGATCGAGCGGATGAACCCGGCGTGGAAAGACCTGACTGCGGAATTGACAGATCGAGTCCCCAGGACCGACACGCCGCTGCCGCCGGAGGCGATGGCGTAGGCGGGGAGATGCAAGAGATTCCTCCACTCCGCTACGCTCCGGTCGGAATGACGGCTTGTTTTTTTCGAAGGAGCGCTGCGCGCGCGGTTGCGCGGTTGCGCGGTTGCGCGGTTGCGCGGTTGCGCGGTTGCGCGGTTGCGCGGTTGCGCGGTTGCGCGGTTGCGCGGTTGCGCGGTTGCGCGGTTGCGCGGTTGCGCGGTTGCGCGGTTGCGCGGTT
>JANOAZ010000025.1:0-21652 GCA_031411395.1 Chthoniobacteraceae bacterium | reverse complement strand
GGCGTCCGATCTGCGGCCGAAGCCGCGTTGCCATAAAAGCACACAAAAGCAAGAAAGAGAGGGGCAATGGCTGTCCGGAAGTAGCTGTATGGTAGCGTTTTGCGCATGGATGAAACAGAATGCTGGAATTCTGTTTCATGGAGGGACGATGGAGATATGCATTCGAAGCGCCTACGACCGGGAAGGAAGGCGAAAATACCTCACCCGTGGGGAGGGACAAAAATTCCTCAAGCAGGTTGTCCAACAGCCGAAGCAGAATGCGCTTTTCTGCCTGATGCTTTACTACACAGGATGCCGCATTTCAGAAGCGTTGAACCTGCGCCGGACGGACCTCGATTCCGTAACGAACGTAATCAGGATCCAGTCGCTGAAAAAACGCACGCGAAGGGAGATTCGACGCATTCCCGTTCCTGAGTTTTTGGCGGCAGAACTACGAGATCCTGTTCTTTCTAACGAGGGCCAACGCCTATGGCCATTCTCGCGCACAAAAGGCTGGCGCATCATAAAAGGAGTGATGCGCGACGCTGGGATCACCGGAATTCACGCGACGGCAAAGGGCCTTCGCCATGGCTTTGGCGTCCGGGGAGCATTGGAGCAAATTCCGGTGAGCCTCATCCAAAGCTGGATGGGGCATGCCGACTCCGCCACGACAGCGATCTACCTTGCAGTCCAAGATGAAGAGGAGCGCGCTCTGATCGAGAGAACTTGGTGACAGGTTTTCGCAGCGCCCGGACAGTGGTCCACGCCCTCCAAGCCAGCCGGATCTTCCGGTGTGGATCGGGAGCAACGAACAAAGCCGCCGTTTTGGCCGTATCAATGAAAGATACTGGACGAAGTTTTTCGGCTTGGCGCGCACCCCGTTGCAAGGCAGGCTCCAACGAGCCCGAAAGAAACTTGGTACACAAGCCAATTCGCCCCCGCTATGAGAGTGATAATATTTCTTGGTTTGTTGTCTGCGGCCTTGGCTAGCCCGTTTGGAAATCCCGTCGCGTTGGCTGCTGACCCTAGAATCGACAGCATCAGCCCAACGGCGGTCACTGGCGCTCCTCTGCCGACTCGCACGCCATTCACGGTGCATGGGGCAAATTTTGTGGTCGGAGCCACCGTCCGGGTTGCGTGGAACAACGACACCTCCACGCCGACAAATATTCCTTCAACCTATACTGCCGTAGCAAGCTCCACGCAGATAAATTTCACAGTCGCGACGGGAACAGATACAGATATTTGGAGAGTGCGCATCGTCAATCCCGACGGTAAGCAGTCGAATGGCATTAACTTTACTGTAGGTCCTCCCCAAATTAGTTCGCCTGGCAGCACCAGCTCCCCTGGTCCTTCAGAAAGCGACTTAACGCCGTCCTTCACTTGGGCTGCCGTTAGTGGAGCGACCGGCTACGGCCTTTATATCCGTGACATCACCACGGACATATTGATCTACAATAACCCGGGCGGGTCGAAAACCGGAACGTCATTCACCTTACCTAGCGGATATTTGAGCAACAACGGTCATTCCTTTCGGTGGGCAATGACCAGCATCCATAGTTCTGGCGAGAGCGGGCAGTCAAGCTACCGCTATTTTTCAACACCTGCGCTACCCGTCACACCTAACGCCCCGAGCGGCCTCGTAGCTTTTGCGACCGAAGACCTCGTTTCCCTCGCGTGGTACGACAACTCCAGCAATGAAACCGGTTTCAAGATCGAGCGAAAAACCGGCTCGGGCGGATCGTATTCACAGAAGGGTACAACGGGCCAAAGCGTAGCCGCCTATAACGACAGCAGCATCAGCCCTGGCAACACCTACTACTACCGCGTCCGAGCCTACAACGGCGCCGGAGACTCCAGCTATTCCAATGAGTTTTCGATCACTCCCCAACGAGCGCCGGACATCACAAGCGTTTCGCCGGACCCCGTCATCGGTTCCGCCAGCCAGCAGATCATCGCCATCAACGGCTCGTATTTCGTCAACAAGCCGACGATAAAGCTCACATGGACGGGCCAATCTGACTACACCGTTCCGCCTGCTCAGGTGACCTATCTGAACAGCTCCCAATTGCAAATGGCGATCACGGTCCTGAATACCGCTGACAACTGGACAGTGCGGGCGACCAACCCCGATGGGCAGGAATCAAATACGTTCGGCTTTCAAGTCGTGGTGCCGCCCGCGACCCCCGGCTATATGGAGGCGCAGGCATTTTCCAACCGTGTCGAACTCGGCTGGACGGACACTTCAACCAACGAATCCGGCTTCAAGATTGAGCGGCGCACCGGCGGCGGCGCTTATTCTCAAATTGCGAGCCCCGGCGCAAACTCAGGTAGCGCCGCCTACTACACGGACAATTCAACGAGTCCGCGAACGACCTACACGTATCGCGTTCGTGCCTTCAACGTTGCCGGAAACTCCGGCTATAACAACGAGGTGGCCGCCACAACCCCCGGAGGACCGCCGGGCGCATTCACATTGTCGAACGACCCGCCCGTTTGGGACGCCAGCATCCCCGGTCCCAAGGTGCAGTTGAATTGGACGCCATCCACCGATGTCGGGAACTACTCGCTGTACCGCAACGGTTCAGTGTATGTCGCCGGCATCGCCGGAACGAGCTATTTGAACTCCGCCAATCTGATCGGCGGAGCCACCTACACCTATTTCGTTCGGGCATCGAACGCTGATGGAACCACGGACTCCAACACGGTTTCCGTGACGATGCCAGATGCGCCGATCACACAGCCGCCTCCTGTGCCGTCACCATCGGCGCCGGGCGACGCGAACGGCCCTGGTTCGACGCTGACCTCGTTGACCCCGACTCTCTCGTGGGCCGCCGCCTCAACAGCCACCGGCTACGGAGTTTATGTGTCCGATCTCTCAACTGGTTCGCTGGTTTACATCGACGACAACGTAGCAAACGTTCTCTTACTAGCGTTGCCTGCGGGCACGCTTCAATGGGGCCGGCCCTACCGTTGGAACTTACGCGCGCGAAATGCCAACGGTTGGAGTGGGTATTCGTCACGCCTTTACTTCCAGACTCCAGCGGGCACTCCCACCGCTCCGATCTTGGTATCGCCGGGGTCTCCGGCATCGCCCGGCCCGATCCTCACCAATTTGACGCCCGAGCTGTCATGGCAGAAATCAACGGCAGCAACTGCATACAATGTCGCCATTCGGGATCTACAAACCTTGGATTTCGTTTATGACGCGGTGCTTGGTGACGTGAGTTCCGTGGTGGTTCCTTCGGGCCGGCTCCAAGCGGGACGTAGCTACCGGTGGAATGCGAGCGCGACCGGGCCTGGAGGGTCGAGCGCTTATGCGGCTCCGCTCTATTTTCAAACATCGTCCACACCGACGAACGGTCCCGATTTGGTTCCTGAGTCTTTTACAGTCACACCTGCCTCTGTTCTGCCGGGTGGCAGTGTGATTCCGAGCTTTATAATCGCGAACCGTGGCCTTGGAGCTTCGCAAGCGACAACGGCAAAGCTTTGGCTCACGAGCAGCTCGACTCCGCCTTCCGTCACTCAGATATCCCTCTACGCGACGAACGTGCCGGCCCTTCTGGCTGGTCAATCCAGTGGATTTTCTCCGGCTATCACCATCCCCGCGTCTCTCGCTACCACCGGCACCCATTACCTCTGGGTCTGGGTGGACTCTTCCGGAACTGGAGGACAGCAAGCGACCGCCCAAAACAACGACCGCACTTCAATCGCTCTCTCAATTTCTTCCTCCATCCCAACAACTCAGAATTCGCCCCATGCCACCAAAGGAAACCAATACCGCAACGACACGGGGACGGTCGTAGCACCGGGAGCAACGGTCAATACCGGAACCGCCGTCTATTTCGAATGCAATGTCAGCGATACGGACGGGGATACCATCCGGATGGAGGTCGAATTGCGAAAGCCTCCGGGAGCCACTGGTGCTCCAATCACGCTCGTCAGTCCATTCACCGCTTCCGGCCTACGTGCTCGCACCGCCTCTTCAGGCGGACTCGCTGCCGGGGACTACGGCTGGCGCTATCGTGTCATTGATTCCCGTGGAGCTGTGTCTAATTGGGTGCCGGAAGGGAATCCTGACTTTCAAGTTGTAACAATGCCGGCCACAAATCAACCGCCAGTTATCGCCCCTGACTCTTTCTCGCTTCTCGATGCAGCCGGACAATTGTTGTCGCCGGTCAACGGTATCTACCAGCTCGCGAAAGGTTCCGGCGTAAGAGCACAAGCCAGCGTAAGCGACCCTGAAAACGATCCTGTTACTCTCCAGGTTCGCTTCATTCCAGAAGGCGCAAGTCCCGATCAAGCTATTCTCCGCTTCAGCGAGTCAGTAACTCCCGCTGCCTCCCAAAGTTCAAAAGCGGCGGCTTCAGGGGAGGCCGCGGTATTCGGGTCCTGGTTCCTCGCAGTCATTCGCAAGGCAATCGACCTTCTGTCTGACCGTTACGATATCGAATTTAGAGCGGTCGATCCCTCGAACAACGAAAACGTGCCTTGGCAGAAGTGGACACCCTGGGTGTCTCTACCATTTGCTCAGCCGAACAAACCGCCCGCCTCGACGACAGTCGCGCCTGTCACCCTGTCTATCAGCGGCATAGCGAATCTGCCGCGCGGCACGACGTTCGAAATTGGAGTGGCTCAAGAATTGACACTCCGAGGCAGCGCAAAGGACCCAGAGAACGATCGTTACCAGGTTGAGGTTGCATTTGGGCAGAGCCCGACCGCGAGTTTTGGCAATATTATAGCAGCAACCTCGCCTTCGATCATGTCAGGTCAGTCGTTTGCTGTCAGTTTTCCGGGACCGACCGGTGTTGGCAGTTATTGGTGGGCATATCGATTTCGGGATCAACGCGGAGCCGCGACAAACTGGCTCGGCGTCACGGCCGCCAGTACTGCTGACTTCGCAGTTGTTCCAACCCCGTTACCTGCATCATCTTTGCAAACCATCACACGGTCTGAAGTCCTGCGCCGTGCGAAAGAGATGATATCTTTTACCTGGACGCCACAATTCTTCGATCTTCAAAATCTGAGTACGGCGCACACTTACAAGGCAGGGCTACCTTACGTTTCTATGCCGTATCTCTATGGAGGTGATGCCAATCGGCCGATATTTACCGATATCGGCCTTCTCCGCATGACCGGTAAAACCATCGTCAATGACTACCCAGCGCCAGGAAAGCTTGCATCCTCTTATGGAAATGATTGCTCCGCCTTCCTAAGCTGGGCATGGGGGTGGGCGTACCAACGCCGCGAAATGGCGCCGGGTGATGACTATAATAAAGTCGAGGGAATAGTTGCGACTTCAGATCTTCGTGATCCAGATTCGCTAAATACCAAGCGGGACTTATTCCTAGTTCCATCCGTAGCTCAGGTGGAGCCGGGCGATGGGTTTGTCAGAAACAGCAGAGGGGACTTCGATGGTCCAGGCGCTAGTCACGTCTTTATCGTCGAACGTAAACCGTATAGAGGGAAAAATCCGAAGGACGATACAAGTACTTCTGACAACGACTGGGTTCTACAGACATTGGAACAGACGGCCGATGTAGTCGATGACGGAAGCACCGTTGATGATCTGAACGATCCCAAAAAGAATTTCCAAGCAGGTCGGAAGCTTCGCTACTGGAACGAGCACGTGCTCCGGCAGCATTACCGGCTAATCAAGCGCAAGAACATATTGGCAGACATGGTCGCTGATCCCGGAGCGGTACACACGGCAGATCTAGCAGCACTAGGTAGCGGTGTGTTGCAGGGTGGCGGGACCAGGACTTTAGATGTGTCTAGTCAGGATTCGGCTTTGGCGGCAGCGAGCCGAACGCTTCTTAATTCGGAAGTCACCTCGGCGGTGCAGCTAGCCGACCAATCCTCTCTTGCTGCTGTAGTTGGATCTGATCAGCCGCGAAAATCTAGCCTGCGCGCTATAGTTAACTGGCTTGAGGTTGAGAATTTGCGACGACGCCCATCCGGTGTAGCTCCACCGCTGTTAGATATGCCAACGGACCCTATCGAAAGAGATACAATAGAGGGAGCCTTTGCTTGGCGCATATTGGACGAAACAGACGTGTTGAGTGATCGTTTGTGGCCGGATGTCCCAGTTCACGAGAGCACTTTCGCAAACTGGCTAAATAGAGCCATGAGTCACTTGATCAACCGACCGGCCGACGGACAGACACCGGCGATGCAGGCTCTTATCGAGGAGCCCTACAGGGTCATTGACGGCCCTTGCGACGCAAACCGCTTCGTCACTCACACTGAGGCGCGTGTGATGGTTGGGCGTCTTTTTGAATGGTACCTCGGGCGGGTACTCGTCGAATCAGAGATGGACGAAATCAGCACCGCGCGGCCATTCAATGATCCTTTCACAGTTATGGGGCCTGTGAGCCGGGCGGAGTTGCTGCGTATGATCGTCGGTAGCCTGACTAGTAATGCCGCAATGTATCCGCCAACCGGTACCGTGGCCGCCTTAGCGGATGGGTGGGTGGACGAGGAGGCAAAAATAAATGTGGAATACGCCCGTCTGTGGCAAATCGTGACTGTTGCGGACACTCTTAACAATCATTTTGTTCCCGGAGGCCAAGTAACATACGCGACTGCTGCGGAGTGGCTGAATGCAGCCCGCGCCGTCCTCGACGGAACGATGGCCCCTCGGCTGACACAGCCCGCCGACTCGACAGTATTGCATGGACAACCTCTCAGCCTCAACGTTGTGGCTCAGGCAGGGACAGGAGCCGTATATGAATGGTATCGGAATGGCATTAAGATCGGCGAAACCACATCACCGACTTGGACAGGCCCGGACATTACCACAGCTACAGCCGGCGACTATCAGGTGGTGATTCGGGATAACTTCGGCGGAGTCATTTCCCGTCCATTCCATATCAGTGTGAGCGGATTGAATTATTCCGCATGGCTGCGGGATCTACTCGGAAGCGCCTATACGCCGGAAATCCCCGGGTACGGTCGGCTCGAAATTCCCCTCGGTGACGGTGTTCCGAACCTTCTCAAATTCGCACTGGGGCTGACGCCGGGAGCGCGTGCTGAACAGCATCTACCGCAAGCGATGATCGTGTGGCTCAGCGACCAGCCGTATCTAGCGGTTCAGTTCCCCCGCCTACTTCAGCCGAGCGACATTAGCTACGTCGTCGAAGCTTCAGCCGAACTGCGCTCATGGAATGACGTGACAACTGACCTGATTGCCGCGCAAGCCTCCGTTCCTGTCGTCAATGGACTTTCTGAATGGGTGACATTGCGCCTGCCGCATCCTATTGGCACACCTGGTTATCCCGACTATCACTTCCTGAGACTGAGAGTAGTTGTCCGAGAGGCACCAACAATATCGCAGCAACCGGTCAACTCGGTCATTCTGTCCGGGGGGCGCGCCACACTGATCGCAACGGCACAAGGCTGGCCTGCGGTAACTTTCCAATGGGAAAGCGGACCTCCCGGTGGCCCGTTCCTGGCGATCCCTGGTGCCACAGGCCCGTCCTACACCACGCCTTCTCTCACGACGGATACGTCTTATCGTCTTGTCGTCACCAATTCCCTCGGTTCAGTTACAAGTACGACGACGCTGGTCCATGTGGCGCCTGAAGTCACAAGCATTTCGCCGCAAAACAGAACGCTACTCGAAGCTGGAGAGACGTACACGATCAACGTCACCTCGGAGTTCAGCGGTCCGTGGTCCATTGGCAATCTCCCGGCGTGGATCGCGCTCACACCGTCGCCAACCAATGGCTGGGCGCAAGTGCTCGCCACCGCCCAACCGAACCAAACTGGGACGCGACGAAATGCGACTTTCACCATCGGCGGTTTACCGCACACTGCAAATCAATCTGGACCGCCCTCTGGAGCCTTGGATCAAACATTTGATCCCAACGTGGACCACAATGTTTACAGCATAGCGGTGCAGTCAGATGGGAAGACAGTTTTCGGGGGAGCCTTCAGCGCTGTCGGAGGAGCGATCCGGAGCCGGATCGCGCGGCTTAATCCCGATGGCGGCACGGACAACAGCTTCAATTCCACCGCTAACGGTACGGTCATGAGTACATCGGTGCAGTCGGACGGGAAAATTATGATCGGCGGATTCTTCACCTCCGTAGGCGGAGTAACCCGCAATTACATTGCACGACTGAATATAGATGGCAGTTTGGACACCGATTTCGACCCCAAAGCAAACGACTACGTGTACAGCATAGCGATGCAGGCGGATGGGAAGGCGGTCATTGGCGGAGGCTTCACCTCCGTGGGTGGAATTTCCCGCAATTATATTGCACGGCTTCGTCCAGACGGGACGCTGGACCCAGATTTCAATGCCAACATTAACGACGCCGTTCAGAATACATCGGTTCAGCCAGATGGAAGGATTGTGATCAGCGGAGGCTTCACCTCCGTGAATGGAGTCACCCGCAACCGAATCGCGAGGCTGAACTCGGACGGTACGCTGGACGATGCTTTCAATCCAAACGCTGATAAATTCGTTTACAGCACAGCGTTACAGCCAGATGGGAAAATTTTGATAGGCGGGCAACTAACCTTGATTGCCGGTGTGGCGCGCAACCGGATGGCGCGGCTGAATCCGGACGGTACGTTGGACGTCGGTTTCAACCCTGACGCGAACGGCTACGTTGACAGCATAGCAGTGCAGGCAGATGGGAAGACTGTTGTTGCAGGAGGCTTCACCTCCATGGGCGGATTGCCCCGGAACCGGATCGCGCGGCTTAATTCCGATGGCACGGTGGACGCCGACTTTAATCCCAACGCGAACCAGCAGGTCCAGAACGTGGTCCTCCAGGTGGATGGGAAGATTCTGATGGGCGGGGTCTTCACCTCTGTGGGCGGTGTTGCTCGCAACCACATTGCGCGACTGGAAAACGATGAGGCCACACAGAGCCTAACCGTCCCCAGCAGCAGCAGCGTGCTATGGCTTCGCGGTGGCACGTCGCCCGAGTCCCTGTCGGTGAACTTCGACCTTTCCACGGACGGCGGTGGTTCATGGACACCACTTGGCACTGCTACCCGCGTCGCCGGCGGTTGGGAACTCACCGGTATTGGCCTTCCCTCGAGTGGCCATATCCGAGCCCGCGCCAGAACGACTGGTGGCCGCAATAATGGCTCATGCGGGCTGGTGGAGGCGTTTACCGCGTTCAGCTTATTTTAATCAACGCCTCCGCGGTACCTGCAACAATGCGACATCCGCTGGCACCGCATATTATGCGACGAGGAGCGCGGGGCGCGAAAGATGCACGGAGTTTAGATTAACCGACCGTCCGGTCGAAGACCGAAATCCAATAGGGGGCTTGCTTTCGGTAGCGATTCAAGTAGTCATTGTGAAACAGAATTCCAGCATTCTGTTTCAAGTGGCATCTTCTCAAGATTCGTTGGAGCAATGGCCGAAAAACCCGCTTTAGAACGCGTTTCATTTTCGCCCGGTGAATTCGCTGCTCTCTTTGGGAAGCAGCAAACTTGGGGATACCGGCAGATTTATGCCGGTAAGGTTAAGGCGATCACCGAATACGGGCGCATTCAGATTCCGGCCGCAGAAGTCGAGCGAATCCTTGCGTCTGCTGGGCGCTACGAGGGAATGCCGAAAAAGCCGGCCAAGACGAAGGCGGAATTGCAGTCGATGAAGCCTGAAATTCAATCCGCCTGGAAGGTGATGGTGCAGCAGAGGCGCGAGGGGAAAAGGGCAGCGGGAAGGAAGCCGAAAGTGACGGCGCCTCGCGCAGGAAAGCAGGCGACCGCCCGTGAAGCAGCGCTGGCGCGACTCACATCAAGGGGCTCGCGCCCTGCCCGCTAGAACCGGCTCAAGCCGCTTCGCGAGTCTGGCGCAGTCGCGGCCTCAGGCGTCGCGGCTGGATCGGCCGGGGTGCTTCCGCGGGCGCCGATGCGGCTGGTGTGAATGATACTTTGAGGGCTTGGGCGGCGCTGTGTTCGCGGCGCAAATGGCCGTATGTCCGCATCGCCAGCGCGCCACCGTCCTTGTGGCCAAGCCAGCGGGAAACGGTGGGAATATCAACACCGCTTTCAATGCAGATGGTCGCGAAAAAATGCCTCAAATCGTGATGCGTGATTCGCACCATGCCGACTTTCTTGGCGGCGCGATCCATCGCCTTCTGGCATTCGCGCACCCGGAAGAGCTTTTCCATCCGGTCTTCGTCCGGTCGTTCCTCAAGCATGCGGGTGAATAGGGCGCGGGCCTGGGGAATCAGGGGCACGTAACGCACCTCCCCGTTCTTCGTGGCCTCCTCTGGATCGCCGGTCACTCGAAGTTCCCCGGTTTTCAGGCTCACATCCCAGCGGACCACCTCGCCGGCTTCGCCTTTGCGCATTCCTGTGTAGGCAAGACCTTCAGTGAGATCGGCGCAGTTTTTCGAATCGCGCCCGTGCCCTGCCCGCATTTCGGCGATGAACTCGGCGAATTTTTCAAGCGATGGCAGTTCGAGTTTCTTGCCGCGGACGGTTACTCGTTCAAGATCCTCGGCGACGTTGGAGAAAATCACGCCGCATTCCTTGGCGACATCGAGGACATGCCGAAGGAGAGCGATGGAATTGTTGTAGCGGTTGCCGCTCACTTCAGCGGCGTATTTCGCCGCCCATTCCCTGCACATTGGGAGGGTGATTTTGCGAACCTCCGTTGCGGAAAGCTTGGGCCAATCCTTCAAAATCGCAGCGAGGATTTCCCTCCAGTATTTGCGGGTGCCCTTTTTGATCGTCGTGCGTTCCTCAAGACGCTGCATGTGGAGAATTGCGGCCTCGCCGAGGGTCATTTTCGCGTTGCCCGGATCAACCTCCTTGTCCCTTCGCTCGCGGTATTCCTTTTGAAGCTCCGAAAGTTTTGCCTCAGCGACTGAGAAATGAGCGGTCTTGAGCGATTTCCAAATCTCTTTGCCGTTCAAGAACAGGCGCGCATAGTAGCGGCCGTTCGTATGCCTCACGAGATTATTCAACCGCGTCTTCTCCCAATACTTCGGAGCGGAGTCAGTGTTCATACCTCCACCGTAGAAAAGGACCGTAGAAAAGCAAGTCTGAAGTCTCCCGTGAGTGGTCGTTTCTCTCTGTAAAGCACCCGTAGCTCAGTTGGATAGAGCAGCGGATTTCTAATCCGCCGGTCGCTGGTTCGAGTCCAGTCGGGTGCGCCACTCTCGATGCTGTCGCTCAGGCAGTGATCGCGGCGGCGCTGATTTCCGTCTGCTCATGGAATAGCTGGCGGATGACCTCCTCCACGGGCGGCTCCTGCACGCTTATGTCGGTGACCTTGCACGAGGTGAGCAGCGCGCGGCAGGTTTCGCTGACTTTGGCGCGCGGCACCTTGAGGCGCACGGTCTGCGGCGTTTGTTCGATGACTTCGCCAAACTCGGCGAAGGGATGCGCCGTAGCCTCGGCAAAAGTGAGGTCGAGAATCTTGTGGGTGGCGAAGCGGTCGATGATCGCGGCGAGCGGGCCATCGTAGAAGATGCGGCCGTGGTCGATGATGATCACCCGGTGGCAGAGCTCCTCGATGTCCTGCATGTAGTGGCTCGTGAGCATGGTCACGATCTGCTGCTCCTTGTTGTACTGGCGCAGGAATTCGCGGACTTTTTTCTGCGAAGTGACGTCGAGGCCGATGGTCGGTTCGTCGAGGAAGAGCACCTTCGGCGTGTGCAGTAGCGCGGCGATGAGTTCCATCTTCATCCGCTCCCCGAGGCTCAGTTCGCGGACCATCACGTCGAGCTTGTCCTTCACGTCGAGCAGCTCGGTGAGCCCGCCGACGATCTGCCGGAAGCGCGCGGGAGCGATGCCGTAAATCGCGCGGTTCAGCTCCAGCGATTCGCGCGCGGGCAGGTCCCACCAGAGCGCGTTCTTTTGCCCCATGAGCAGGGAAAATTGCCGCTTCATCTCGTCCTTGCGATCCCACGGCGTGAAGCCGAGCACCTTCGCTGTGCCCTGCGTGGGATTGAGCAGGCCGGAGAGCATCTTGAGCACGGTCGTCTTGCCCGCGCCGTTCGGTCCGAGGAAGCCGACGAACTCGCCCTCTTCGATGGAAAAGGTGATGTCGTCGGCCGCGCGCACCTCCTCGTATTCACGGTGTCCGAGGCCCTTGATTGCCCCCCAAAGGCCCGGGGCCTTTTTGTAGGTGCGGTACACTTTGGTCAGGCCGTGGGTTTCGATGGCGCTCATAGAGCCTCTATTAACCACGAAGACGCGAAGGCACGAAGTGGAAGAATGGCGATCGAGGCCCTTTGTTCATTTCTCCTTCGTGTCTTCGTGTCTTCGTGGTGATATTCCGCGCGTGCCTGACAGCTTTGCCCAGCAACTTTCCGAAACCCCCGACACGCCCTTCGACATCTCGTTGCGGCCGCCGATGTTCAGCGAATTCGCCGGGCAGGAGAAGGTGTGCGCGCGGCTGGAACTGATGGTGCAGGCAGCGCAGCAGCGCGGCGATGTGCTCGAGCACATCCTGCTCAGCGGTCCGCCCGGTCTGGGCAAGACGACGCTCGCTTACATCCTCGCCTCGGCGATGAAGGTGAACATCAAATCGACCAGCGGCCCGACCATCGAAAAGGCCGGCGATCTCGCCGGTCTGCTCACAACGCTGGAGCGCGGCGACGTGCTTTTCATCGACGAAATCCATCGGCTCGGGCCCGCGATCGAGGAGTACCTGTATCCGGCGATGGAGGACTTCAAACTGGACATCATCATCGACCAGGGGCCGAACGCGCGGAGCGTGCGGCTGAATCTGCCGAAGTTCACCATGATCGGAGCGACCACGCGCGCGGGCATGATTAGCGCGCCGCTGCGCTCACGCTTCGGGATGAATTGCCGGCTCGATTATTACACCGCCGATGAACTCCAGCGCATCGTCGTCCGCAGCGCCGGGCTCATCGGGATCGAGACCGACGCGGCGGGAGCGCTGGAGATCGCCAGCCGCAGCCGGGGCACGCCGCGGATCGCGAACAACCTGCTCCGCCGCGTGCGCGACTTCGCGCAAGTGCGGGCGGATGGGCACATCACGCGCGATGTCGCGGATCAGGCGCTGACCTTGCACGACATCGACCGCGACGGCTTCGATGAAATGGACAAACGCATCCTCGAAGCGCTGGTGCTGAAGTTCGCCGGCGGCCCGGTCGGCCTAAACTCGCTCGCCGTCGCCATCGGTGAAGACGCGGGCACGCTCGAAGACGTGAACGAGCCATACCTCATCATGCAAGGCTACGTGAAGCGCACCGCACAAGGCCGCGTGGCGATGCCGGCGGCGTATCGCAAGCTCGGCATCGCGCCGCCAAAGAGGGATGCGGATCTTTTCGGCGGGTAAGGGCCTTGCGTCGCGGCTCTACGCGAGCAGTTCGCGGACGACGGATCCTTCCACATCCGTGAGCCGGAAGTCGCGCCCGCTGTGGCGATAGGTGAGCCGTTCGTGATCGAGGCCGAGGAGGTGGAGCGCGGTGGCTTGCAGGTCGTGAACGTGGACGCGGTTTTCCACCGCGCGGAAGCCGAACTCGTCCGTGGCGCCATAGGTCATCCCCCCTTTCACCCCGCCGCCCGCGAGCCACATCGTGAAGCCGAGATGGTTGTGGTCGCGGCCGGCAGTGGGCCCGACCTTTTCGCCCTGCGACAATTCCACCGTCGGGGTCCGGCCAAACTCGCCGCCCCAGATCACCAGCGTCTCATCGAGCAGGCCACGTGATTTCAGATCGGTGAGCAGCGCGCTGATTCCCTGGCAGCTTTCCGCGGCGAGCTTGCGATGCTCGGTCTCGATGTTGTTGTGGCTGTCCCACGGCTGGAGCGTGCCGTGCCACACCTGCACGAAGCGCACGCCGCGCTCGACGAGCCGGCGGGCCATGAGCATCTGGTTCGCTTGCGGAGTCCGGCCGTAGAGATTGCGGATGTGTTCCGGCTCGCGGTCGATGTCGAAAGCGTCGGTCGCGGCGGTCTGCATTCGGAAAGCGGTCTCGAAGCTGTGGATGCGCGCTTCGAGCGCCGGGTCCTGTCTCTCGGCGAAATGATGACGATTGAGCCGGGACACAAAATCGAGCTGGGCCTGCTGCTCGTTGGGCTTGAGCAAAGGGTTGTGCAGGTTCTCGATGAGTTGCGCGGACTTCTTGTCCTGCGTCTCGATGTAGGTGCCCTGGTAGCCGCCGGGCAGGAAGGAGGATTGCCAGTTGTCCGCGCCCGCCACCGGCATGCCCTTGGGCACGAGCACGATGAAGCCGGGCATGTTCTGATTCACCGTGCCGAGGCCATACGTGATCCACGCGCCGATGCTCGGCCGCGCCATGATGCTCGCGCCGCAGTTCATCATGCGCAGCGAGTTTTCGTGAATGGGCGTGTCGGTGTGCATCGAGCGGATCACGCAGAGATCGTCCGCGTGCTCGGCGGCGAGCGGCGCGAAGAGCTCGCTGACTTCCAGGCCGCACTGCCCGTGGCGCGCGAACTTGAACGGCGAACCGAGCGCGGTGCCGGTCGGGCGTTCCGTTTCAAAATGCATCGGCAGGCGCAGGCCGTGGTATTTCGTCAGCGCGGGTTTGGGATCGAACGTGTCCATCTGTGCCGGGCCGCCATTCGCGAGAATCTGGATCACGTATTTTGCCCGTGCCGGGAAATGCGGTGGCTTGACGGCGAGAGGATCGGCGGATTCGGCCGCGCGCGCCGCGCTCTCGCTCAAGATCGCGGCGAGGCCGAGGGAACCAAACCCGGCCCCACAGCGACGGAGCATTTCGCGCCGCGAGATGGGATGATCGAGGAAAGGGTTCATGGTTCGGTCAGTCGCAGAAAGTAAACTCGTTCGAGAGCAAGAGTCCCTGGACAAAATTGGCCCAGGGCTGTGCCGCGGTAGGATCGAGCGGCGCGGCTCCGAGGTAAGCCGCAGCCAGCGCCAGCTCCTCGGCGTCCGGCTTCCGGGAAAGGACTCGGCGATAGATGGCATCGATCCTTTCACCCACCGCCGCCGCGTCGCGGACCTCGGGTAGGAGGACGATTGCCTCGGCCTGCGCGCGCACAAACGTGCTGTTGAGAAAGTAGAGCGCTTGGAGCGGATTGGTCGTTTCCGCGCGTTGCGAAATGGACTGATCGGGATTGGCCACGTCGAAGTTTCGCGACAAGGCGGGAATCCGAAACCGGTCGGTGTAGCCATACACGGCGCGGCGGAGGTTTTTGTCGTCGAGCGGCGCGCTGCGTCCGCCGAGCCGCGCATCGAGCCGGCCCGCAACCGCGAGCAGGGAATCACGGAGCGGTTCAAACTCCAGGCGCCGTGGCGACATCCGCCAGAGAAGTCGATTGCCCGGATCGCGCTCGATGCCGAGCGGCTGGCGGGCGCTGCTCTGCTGCCAGGTGGCGGAGGTGAGGACGTAGCGGTGCAATGCCTTGATCGACCAGCCGTGTTCGATGAACCAACTCGCGAGGTGATCGAGCAATTCCGGGTGGCTCGGAGGTTCCCCCACCACACCGAAATTGTCTGGGGTCGCGACCAGCCCGCAGCCGAAATGATGCTGCCAGACGCGATTGACGATGACCCGCGCGGTGAGTGGATTGCGTTCGCTGGCGATGGCGCGCGCGAATTGAAGGCGACCGTCGTCCCCGTAGCTGGCGGCGTCCACACTGGCGAGTGCTTGCAGGAAACGCCGGGGCACCGCCGGACCCGGCTTGTGACGATCGCCGCGAATCAGCACCCGCGGGTCGAGCGGTCGGTCCGACGCGCTCACCACCATCGCGCGCTCGATCGGCGCAGACGCTTCGAGCACCGTCAGCTTCTCGCGCAGTTTGCCCGCGGCTTCGCCATCAGGCCGCGAGACGAGCTGATGTTCCGTGATGAAACGCAGCAAATCGGCGGCGACTTCCGCGCGGGTGAATTGCAAGGGCGATGACGGATCCGTGATCAACCCGGCGAGGGTGGAACCGTCGGGAGCGGCGATGGCTTCCGTAATCAGCCGTCCGTAAACGTCCGCGACATCGAGCATCGAGGCGGGCGGCGGTCCGCGAAAAGCGGCCAGCACGAGCGGATCGTGTTCGTCTGGCCGCGCGGCGGCTGCGGCGAGGAGCGTCTGCGCCTTCTCCGCAAATCCGCCACGAGGCAGCGCGAGGAGTTGCCGCCAGAGTTGGAACGTTTTCTCTCCGCGTTGCAGACTCGCCTGGATCAATGCCTGCCAGCGCGGCGGGCCACCGCGCACGAGCAATCCGCGCGGCGTATCCAGCGCGAGGAAGCCCTCGGTGACGCGATGGTTTGGCGAAGCGGCGACGAGATAGCGCAGGTATTCGGGAGCGAGTTCGCGCAGAAGGCGTTTCGCTTTTTCGACGCAGGCATCGATGTGCTTTTCGTAGTCGGCCAGAATCAGGGCGCGGGCGGTTCGGTATTTTTGCACCGCCTCGGTCTCGGCCGGGACGCCCACTTCCGGCAGATCGAGCGGCTCGCCGCTGCTCGCGATGATGCCGTAGAGCGAGTAATAATCCGCCGTCGGGATCGCGTCGAATTTGTGATCGTGACAGCGCGCACAGGCGAGGGTAAGGCCGAGCATCCCGCGCCCGATCACGTCGATCCGATCGTCGATGATCAATTGCGGGGCCTCGATGTTGCCTTCAAAACGCCGGCCCACGGTGAGGAAGCCGAGCGCTCGCAAGTCGGGCGCGGATTCGGCGGGCATGCGGTCGGCGGCGATCTGTTCGAGGATGAACCGCTGAAAGGGTTTGTCGGAATTAAACGCGTCGATGACGTAGTCGCGGTAGGTATGGGCAAAAGGGATGCGCCGTTCGCCATCGGTGGACTTTTCCGTGGTGTCCGAGTAGCGGGCGACATCGAGCCAGTGCCGCCCCCAGCGCTGGCCGTATTCGGCTCGCGCGAGCAGGTCATCCACCATTCGCGCGAAAGCCTCGGGACCTGGATTCACGGCGAACTTTTCCATCTCATCGAATGATGGAGGCAGGCCGATGAGATCGAAATAAACCCGCCGGACCAACGCACGCGGATCGGCCGGCGGGCTGGCCTTCATGCCCTCCTGTTCGAGGCGCGCGAGCACCCATCGGTCGATGTCGTTCCGCGGCCAGGCCGGGTCGTTGAGCGGCGGGGGCTGCTGCGGGTGCAGGGGCTGGAAGGCCCGGAAAGAGCGCACCGCATCAAGCGTCATGGCAGTTAGCTTTTGCGCCGTGCCGGTGCGCGGGTCGGGCGCGCCGAGCCGCACCCACTCGGCGAGAACGGCGATCTCCTCGTCGCTGAGCTTCTTTTTCGGCGGCATCGCGAGGTCTTTGTCCGTCCAGCGGACGGCTTTGATGAGCAGCGATTCCTCCGGCTTTCCCGGCACGATCGGAACACCGGTGTCGCCTCCCTTTTCCCAGCCAGCACGTGAATCCAGCGCCAGTCCGCCCTTGGTTTTCCTGCCTTGGGTGTGGCACTCGGTGCAACGGTTGTTCAGCAGCGGGCGGACTTTTGATTCGAAGAACGCGAGACCTTCATCGGCCCGCGCAGACGGGAGTGCGAGGAGCAGGCAGGCGAGGTGATGAATGGCGCGGCTCATTTCGGGGGCATACGACGTTACGCCTTGCCGATTTGTCCGGGTAACATTTTCGCATGGCGAAGCGGATGCCCCGAGCCTGTTGTGCAGTCGCCGGCCTGATGGATTGCGTAAAGGCAGTCACCGCGCCGCCGTTGGCCCCTTGCCAGCGACTCCAGCTACTCCGCCGTCGATGACGCTCCGCGCGCCGGCCGGGATTCCTTCACCCGGTCGGCGAGCCAGCGGAGCCACGCGGGATGCAATCGCAGCAACTCGCAGACTTCACGACGCTCACTGGCACTACAGTCGCCCCGCGCAAATCGGTCGAGGCGAGGCATCGCATCGGTGTGGGGTGCGGAGAGTGCCCGGCCGGAAACCTCCGGCCCCATTCGATCGAGAAAATCGATCAGCGTTTTGAAATCGTTATTCACCGCTGATTAAACGCGCGGGATTTCGATTCTTGCAAACTTCCTCTTAGAAAAATGTATGGAGGTCGTTTCGTGGATCCCTTGGAGGGTGTATCGGAAGTCCTTTGGCGCGCAGCGGCGCATCCAAAAAATGTCATTCTGAGCTTGCGAAGAACCCTGATCTCCGTGGGCCGAGGAGGCGGAGGGGAATAGCGGGGGACGGTGGGTGGGCGAGAAAGCGGGGGTGCGGCGCGAGTGTCGTGGGTGAAGCTCCACCCCGCCTCCGCCCGCGGAAGTCAGTGATCCTTCGCAAGCTCAGGAAGACGGATTTTTTCGATGGGCGCTGCGCGCCAGTATGTTCGTCCCGCACGCCTCCCCGACTTTCGGTATACCTTCTTATCCTCAGTCCGGCGACTGACCGCTGAGAGGCGGAGGATGCGGAGGGGGAAGGGCACCCTGCCTCGTTCCCAAACTCCGTTTGGGAACGCACTTGTCTGCGCAACTCCGTTGCCCTGTGGGCGCGTCCGCACACGGCCAGCGTCCCGCCGCCGAAACGGAGTTTCGCCCGCAATTGCGTTCCCAAACGGAGTTTGGGAACGAGGACGGCAGAGAGCTTGTACCCCAGTCGCGGTCTCCTCAGTAACGGCGGCCTTTCCCCTCTTCGTTTCCAAGGAATTCGCGCGCCGCAAAGATTTTTTGCAATTTCGGAATTGCGGCGCGTTTAAGAATCAGAAGCGGGGTTTGTTGGGGGACGGAGCTTCAAACAAAGAACAGATGGGCGTTAAGTTTAAGGAAAGCGGGCGGGGCGGCAGGCGGACTGGGGGCGAGGCAGAAGGTGAGGCGGTGGCGGAAAGGCAGGGGAGGAGGTGCTTAACGCTCATCTGTTCGAGGTTTGGGAGGGAAGGGGGACAGGGTGACGATTTGCGATCTTTCGCGTTGAATGTTTTCGGCTCACCTCCTAACGCTCGGACGTGGATCAAATCTCGAATTATCTTAGCGATTTCGATCTCTGCCACGCGTGCCTCGACGGTGAGGAGTCGTCGATTGCACGATTGCAAAAGCAGTTCGCGCCGACCACGGCTTCGTATTTGATCGGAGCCGGCGCGCACCCATCGGAGGCGACGGAAGTCGTGGATAGTCTGTGGGCGGATCTCGTCGTTCCGGTTGGCGATCGTCCTCCGCGTCTTGCCCGTTACAATGGCACCTGCGCGCTCCAGACCTGGCTGAATCGAGTCGCACTCAACGAACTCATCACGCGCAAACGCAAGGAACAGCGCTGGCAAAAATTGATCCCGGAGCGGCTCGATTCCCCGGTGGAGACTGGCCATGCGAACGGCAGCGAGCCGTGGCACGCGGAATCAGCGGCGTCCGGATTCGACGAGGCCCCGCTGCTTGCGTTGATGAAAGAGTCGGTGGAGAACGCCTTTCTCTCCTGTGAACCGGAGGATTTTGTCCTGCTCCAGCTCAAGCATTGCGACGGTCTGCTGGGATCGGAATTGGGGGCGATGTTTGGCTGTGATGCCAGCGTGATCAGTCGGCGCCTCGACCGGGCGCAGGAACACATCGCCCGGATGACCCTCTTGAAAGTGCGCCAGACCGACCCTTGGTTGGAGCTTCAGTGGAGTGACTTTGTCGAGCTGTGCGCGTCGGCGACGCCCGCCTGTTTCGGCCTCGACTAGACCGCTGGCTCCGCGACTTCGATTTGCGCCGGGGCGGCGGGCGGCGACTCGAGTCGGTCTCTCAAAGACGCGGCGACCGCCTTGACCACCGGCCGCTGGCTGCGGGCGAAGAGGAAGAGGAACTTCGGTTTCTTCTCCAGGCTGTAGAGCACCAGGTTTTCGCTCAGGAATTTCGGCTCGTGCGCGAGCTTGTAGGTCGTGAGGTCAAATTGCTGCGCCGCTTTGCTCCAGCGGCGCCGTGCCACGAAAGTGAGCCGCGAGGGATCACCCTCCGTGGCGATGAGGTAGCCGAAGAGATTCGCTGGAAACGAGCGCGCCGCCGCGCACACGCACGGCACCGCCCAGACGATTTTTTCCCCGAGCAGATTTGCGCTGTGGCAGGCGATCTCGAGTTCGTGCGGGAGGGTTTTCGGCAGCTCCGTTTCGAGTTGGTCGGATGCCGGGGAGGTGAGCTTCTTCCAAAACAGCCACGCGTTCACTTTCACTGCGCGGAAGAGCTTCGGGCCGAAGTAAGCGATCGAGAGCAGGATGACGGAAAAGACGATCAGCGCGAGCGTCGGGTCGTGCCGGATCAGAGCCAGGCCGCCGAGCACCGCGACATCTTCCGTGACGCTCAGTGCGATGTTGGAAAACGGCTCCGGGGAATGATTCGCGACGAGGCGCGTGCCGGCTTTCACCCCATGCACCATGAGCGAAACGCTGCCGCCGAGGAGCGCGATCACCACGTCGAAAACCGGGTCCGGCGTGCCGAGCACACGGATGGCGAGGAAAGCGCCGCCGATCGGTCGGATGACCGTGTGCACCGTGTCCCAGAGCGAATCCACCCACGGCACCTTGTCCGCAAAAAACTGCATGAAGTAGAGCACGCCCGAGATGGCGATGATCGCCGGGTGGCCGAGGATCGCGAGGTCCGGGTGGCTCTGCGAGATGTCGATCCACTGCTGCTGGATCGCGAGTCCGGTCACGAAGACCGTGAGGTAAAGATTCAGCCCGGCGAGCGACGCGAGGCCGAGGGCGATGCCGAGGGATTGGAGTGTGTCCATGGTGGAGTGGATGGATGGTGGAAGACCGCAGAGGAAGCTGCTTCTCCACTATCCACGAATCCAACTGTCCATCAATCCCGGCTAAATCCGCCAGGGTAGCGCGACCGGCGCGCGCTCTTCGATCACCGGATTGGTCAGCGCGCCGATGCCTTCGATCTCGATCGTGACCGAGTCGCCGGGCTGGAGGAAACGCGCGGGCGTCCGCGCCATGCCGACGCCGTGCGGCGTGCCGGTGAGGATCACCGTGCCGGGCAGCAGCGTGGTGCTGGCGCTCAGGAATTCGATGATCGTCGCCACGTCGAAGATCATGTCCGAGGTCGAGCAATCCTGGAGCGTTTCGCCGCTGACGATGGTGCGAATGCCTAGCGCGTTCGGGTTCGTCAGTTCGTCGCTCGTCACGAGGCAGGGTCCGAGCGGGGCGAAGGTGTCGAACGACTTGCCGCGGCACCATTGCGTGCCGCCGCCTTCCTTTTGCCAGTCGCGCGCGCTCACGTCGTTTGCGCAGGTGTAGCCGAGGACGTAGCCGAGCGCGTCGGCGCGGGTCACATTCCGGCAGGCGCGGCCGATGACCACGGCGAGCTCGCACTCGTAATCGACGCGATCGCTGCGCAGGGTGCGCGGGAGTTCGATCGGATCGCCTGGATTCTGCACCGAGGCCGGGTTCTTCACGAAGAGCACGGGAAACTGCGGCAGCGGCGCGTTCGTCTCCGCCGCGTGCTGGCGGTAATTCAGGCCGATGCAAAGGATCGCGCGCGGCTCGAGCGGGGCGAGGAGCCTGGCGACTTCGGCCTTCTCGCTCGTGGCGGTGAAGCCGGCGAAGAGTTCGCCGCGGAGTTTTGTCGCGGTGCCGTCGGCATGCTGCTGTGCGTATCCGGTTTCACCGGCGGAGGATTTGTAGCGGATGATTTTCATAGAGTCTCGGGAGTGCGCGGCGGAAAGAGCGGGCGTCCGGCGCGCGGCTTCTTCTTCGATGAAGCGGAGGATTCCTCGGGCTCCGCCTTGGCGACTTTTTCGTCCGAATCGACGAGCGGCGTTTCGATCGGGCCAAACGGGATGTGGCCGACGCTGTAGTGCCACCATTCGTCGCGGATGTG
>JANOAZ010000024.1:0-32683 GCA_031411395.1 Chthoniobacteraceae bacterium | reverse complement strand
CGAAGGATCTCTGACCTCCGTGGGCAGCGGCGGTGCGGAGCCGGCCGCAGCAACTCGCTCCGTCCCGCCTCCGCCCGCAAAAGTCAGAGATCCTTTGCAAGCTCAGGATGACAGGGTTTGGTTCGCGCTTCGCGCGGGCATACATCTCGTCCACCCTCCAGGATCACGACAACGAACCTGCCACCCCCTCATTGAAAAAAAGCATCTGGATCTTCCTCCTCGCCGTCCTGCTGCCGAGCGTCGTGCTCGGCTGGCTGGCGCTGCGCAGCGCGGAGGAGCAGCAGATCATCCTCGAGCGGCGCACCGCGGAACTTTGCCAGAAGGAAACGGATGCGGTGGCCGATGCGGCGCGCACGTTGGTGGATGACGAGCGCCGGGCCTTTTCCGCGGCGCTGAGCGAATTGCTCGCGAAGGAAGCGCCGGCGCAGCTTGCCCGCGATTTCTCCAGCCGCCTCGCCACGACGTGGTCGCGCAAGGCGGTAGGCTTTGCGCTCGCGCCGGATGGCCAGTTGCTTTCGCCTTCTCCGCAGGAAAGCCGGAAGAACACGGAATGGCAGACCTTCATCACCGGCAACTCGGGGTTCCTCTCGAATGTCGCACCCGCGCAGGTTTTTTCGGTTGCGCCCGATGATTTGAACCGTTCGGAGCAGATGCGGAAGAAGAGCGCTTACGACAGCAAGGCGGCGGACCCGGCGTCGGGCCGATCGGTGCTGACGAAGCAGGCGGAAGTGAAATCGAAGAGCGTGCCGCCTCTCCCCGCGCCCGCTCCCGCGCGGAAACTGGAATCCGCCAGAGCGCTGCCCGCTCTGCAGAAAGACGCCTCGGCCGCGCCGACGGACGCATCGAAGCCGCTCGCGGAAAGTCGCGCGGCTGCCCCTGCTGCCGCGGCGCCGCCGATGCCGCAGGCAGCCGAAATCGCGGCGCCCGAACCCACGGCACCGGCCGCGCAGGGCGCTTCGCTTTCGCAGGCCATCCAGGCGGATCGGCAGGATTCGCTGCTGCGCAATGTCGCGCCGCAACGTTCCTCTGAAGACAACCGGCCGGCCGTGTCGCAGCTCGTGCCGGAGACGGCGGAGTTCCGCGCGCTGACGGTCGGCGTGAACGAGGGCGTGGTCACGCGTTTCATCGAGGACCGGTTGCAAATCCTCTTCTGGCAGCGCGCGCCGCAGGCGCCGGCGATGATCTTCGGCTGCATGCTCCAGGCGGAAAATCTGCGCGAGGTGTGGTCGGCTGCGCTGCCCGCGCCGGCCTACGAGAGCCGGGCGAATGTTGCGCCGGAGTTTGTGATCGCGCTGCTCGATGACAAGGCGCGCCCCGTGGCGACACAGCCTCCGGGCGAGACGGGCCGCGACTGGAAACGGCCGTTTGTGGCCTCCGAGATCGGTGAGGCGCTGCCGCACTGGGAGGCCACGCTTTACCTCATGCGTCCGCAGCAACTCCAGGAGAGCGCGCGCAGTGTGCGGCGCACCTTCCTGCTGCTCATCGCCGCCGCGATCGGCGCGATCGCCTGCGGGGGCTGGGTGGTGGTGGCCGACGCGCGCCGGCAGATGGCGCTGGCACAGCAGAAGACGGATTTCGTTTCCAATGTCTCGCACGAACTAAAGACGCCGCTGACCTCGATCCGCATGTTTGCCGAGCTGATGCAAAACGGCGCTCCGGAAGCCAAGCGCGTGCAATACCTGCGCATCATCATGGTGGAAGCCGAGCGGCTCACCCGGCTGATCAACAACGTCCTCGACTTCGCGCGCATCGAGCGGCGGCAGAAGCAATACAACAAACACCCGCTCGACCTGCATGCGCTGCTCGCGCGGACCTGGGAGAATCAGGAACTGCACCTGAACGAGAGCGGCTTCACCACCCGCTGGGAGGCCGCGCCGCCGCCTTATCCGGTGCTCGGCGACGAAGACGCGCTCGCGCAAATCCTCGTGAATCTGCTCTCCAACGCGGAGAAATACTGCGGTGACCGCAAGGAGATCGAACTGCGCTCGACGATCGAGAATGGCTTTGCCTGCGTGAGTGTGCTCGATCGCGGCCTCGGCGTGCCGGTGGGGCAGGAGCGGAAAATCTTCGAAGCCTTCCACCGCGCGCACGACTCGCTGGCGAGCGGCATCCAGGGTTCCGGCCTCGGCCTCACCCTCGCGCAACGCGTCGCGCGCGAGCACGGCGGCGAGATCACCTATGAGCCGCGCGAAGGGGGCGGCAGCATCTTCACGCTCCGCCTGCCGCTCGCCGCCGGGGTCACCGAGCCGCGCTCGAACGGCTAGGCGCGCGGGGATTTTCGACGGATTTTCGACGGGTTCGAAAGGAAGCCCGTGGCGCCTCTTGACCGACTGCCGCGCACCGCTAGTCTCGCGCCTCGCCTTGCCCCGAGTGAAGCACCATAAACCTACCCACGAGTGCGGCGTCTTCGCCGTTTTTGGCCATCAGAACGCGGCTGTTCTGACCTACTACGGACTGTTCGCATTGCAGCATCGAGGGCAGGAAAGCGCCGGGATCGTCACCGCGAGCGGGCCGAATACGCCATTCGTCCGGCACGTGAACATGGGGCTGGTTTCGCAGGTTTTTTCCGCCACCGATCTGGAGAAATTGAAGGGCGATCGGGCGATCGGCCACGTGCGTTATTCCACCACCGGATCGAGCACGCTGGCGAATGCACAGCCGCTGAGCTTCAGCACTGGGCGCGGGCAGATCGCGATCGGGCACAATGGCAATCTCGTGAATGCGGCGGTGCTGCGGGATGAACTGGAGCGGCAGGGCTCGATCTTCCAGACCACGGTGGACAGCGAGATCATCCTGCATCTGCTCGCGCAGCCCACGACGACGAGCGGCGTGCTCTCGGCGCTTCGGCGCATCCAGGGCGCGTTCTCGCTGGTGATGATGAGCGAGCGCGAATTGATCGGCGTGCGCGATCCGTTCGGCTTCCGCCCGCTCTCGCTCGGCAAGCTGGAAGGCGCGTGGGTGCTTTCCAGCGAGACGTGTGCATTCGATCTGATCCACGCGGAATTCGTCCGCGAGATCGAGCCGGGGGAGGTGGTGATCATCGACGAAAATGGGGTGCGCTCCGAGTTTCCGTTCAGGACGGAGCGGCGCGCTTTTTGCATGTTCGAGTACGTCTATTTCGCCCGGCCGGATTCACTGATCAGCAACATCAACGTGGCGCGGGTGCGCACGGCGATGGGGCGGGAACTGGCGCGGCTGCATCCGGCCGAGGCGGACCTCGTGGTGCCGGTGCCGGACTCGGGGAACTATGCGGCGCTGGGCTTCGCGGAGGAGCTGGGGATTCCCTACAATCACGCTTTTGTGCGCAATCACTACATCGGCCGCACCTTTCTCCAGCCCACGCAGCTCATCCGCGATTTCAACGTGCGGGTGAAGCTGAACCTGATCAAGGAATCCGTGGCGGGGAAACGCGTGGTGGTGGTGGACGACTCGATCGTGCGCGGGACCACGGCGCGCGCCCGGGTGGTGAATCTGCGCGAGGCCGGCGCGAAGGAAGTCCACATGCGCATCTCGTGTCCGCCACACAAACACGCGTGCCATTACGGCATCGACTTTCCCGATCCGGAGAAGCTCCTGGCGAATCAATGTTCGCTCGACCAGATCCGCGACTACCTCGGGGCGGACTCGATCGGGTATCTCGACGTCGCCGGCATGGTGCGCGCGACCGGGCAGGATGAATCCAGCTTTTGCCTTGCGTGCTTCAACGGCACCTACCCCGTGCCCGTCGATCCGACGCTCGACAAGTACATCATGGAACGCCGGGCGACCCGCGCGAACCTGCTCGCGGCCGACGAGGAGCTTCAGCCGCAATTGTTCGATCAAGTCCCTTAACCCACCAGGTGTCGATGGCTGCCAATCCGCAAACCGCAAACCGCAACCCGCAATCCAAGAAGGCCTACGCCGCCGCCGGCGTGGACGTGGACTTGGGGAACCGTGTGAAGAGCCGCATCCACAATCTCGTGAAGGTGACGCACGGGCCCGAAGTGCTGGGCAAGATCGGCGGATTCGGCGGGTTGTTTCGCGCGAATTTCAAAGGCATGAAAGATCCCGTGCTCGTCTCCAGCGTGGACGGCGTGGGCACGAAGCTGAAGATCGCCTTCGCGATGCACCGGCACGACACGGTCGGGCAGGACCTCGTGAATCACTGCGTCAACGACATCGCGGTGGTCGGGGCGCGCCCGCTCTTCTTTCTCGATTACATTGGCGCCGAACGGCTGGATCCGCCCGTCTTCGCGCAACTCATGAAGGGCTTCACCAAAGCCTGCCGTGAAGGAGGCTGCGCGCTGATCGGCGGAGAGACCGCGCAGATGCCGGGGATGTATCAGCGCGGGGAATACGATCTCGCCGGCACGATCGTCGGCGTGGTCGATCATGCAAAGGCGCTCGATGGCCGCCGGATCAAGCCAGGCGACGTGATCATCGGCCTCGCGTCGAACGGACTGCACACCAACGGATATTCGCTCGCGCGTCGCGTGCTCTTCGATCAAATGGGATTCGGTCTGAAGTCGCGCCTGCCCGGGGTGAGCAAGACGCTCGGCGAAGAATTGCTCCGCGTGCATCGCAACTACCAGCCGGGGCTCGCGAAGTTGCCGCACGGCTTGGTGAAGGGACTCGCGCACATCACCGGCGGCGGATTGATCGACAATCTTCCGCGCATCCTGCCGAAGACCGCCGATGCGGTGATCGACACCCAATCGTGGAAGGTGCCCGCGATCTTCCGGCTCATCGGCGACGGCGGGAAGATCGACCCGACCGAGATGTATCAGGTCTTCAACATGGGCATCGGTATGGCCGTGGTGGTGGCCGCAGCCGATCGTGCGAAGGCGCTCGCGCTGACGAAAGGCCGGGTGATCGGCCGGATCGCGAAGGGGAGCGGTGTGGTGCGGCTGGAGGGGTAGCGGAGGCGCGCAGCGCCCCGTCGAAAAACACCGTCATCCTGAGCTTGCCGAAGGATCTCTCGCATCCGTGGGCGGAGGCGGCGCGGAGCGAACGCGACCGTGACCGTGCTCCGCACCGCCGCTGCCCCCGGAAGTCAGTGGTCCTTCGACTTCGCTCCGCCCGCTGGCCCGCCTGCGCTGCGCTCAGGATGACTTTTTCTGGCGCGCCAAGGCGCTCCCTCTCGCACGTTCAACGACTTTCGCTCCACCCACCCAACAAACTCTGAAAGATTCCGAACCGGCGCGGGTATTGATGGGAGACGCGGCGCGGATCGCTGCGTCCTGACGAACACCCCGTGGATTCCACCAAACCCAAAGCAACCTCCGGCGCGGCGTGGCGCATCGGTCTCGGCGCCGGCATTGCCGGGGCGTTTCTCGTCGCGCTGAAATACGCGCTCCGCCCGCCCACGCGCCACCGGGTGCCGGACGCGATCTCGCCGCGGACCTTCGCGACGAAGGTGCTGCACACCAGCCTCGGCGAGGTGGTCTATCATGATGCCGGGCGCGGACGGCCGCTGCTTTTCGTCCACAATCTGGGGCTCGGCGCATCCTCCTATGAATGGTCGCGGGTCTATCCGGCGTTCGCGGGGGACTGGCGGGTGATCGCGCCCGATCTCGTGGGCTTCGGGGAATCGAGCCGGCCCGACGTGGCGTTTGTGGCCGCGGATTATGTGCAGATGCTCGCGGAGTTCATCCGCGCGCTGGAGTGGGCGGAAGCGCCGATCGTGATCGCCAGCGGGCTCGGGGCGGGCCTCTGCGTGCAACTCGCCGCAGAGCATCCGGCGCTCGTCTCGCGGCTCATTTTGCACATGCCCAATGGCACCGGTGCCTCTGGCGCGCAGCGGCTCACCTGGCTCTCGCGGCTCATCTACCGGACTCCGCTGCTGGCGCGTTTTCTTTACCGCAATCACCTCTCGACGCGCGCCGCGGTGGCGCATTGGTTGCGGAAGGCGGCCTTCGTCGATCCGGCTCTGGTGACGGAGGAAATGATCGACGTCTTCGCGACCTGCGCGCAGCAACCCGGCGCGGAATTTTCGGCGGTGCGCTGGATGGGAGGAGGCGTGGGGCTCGATCTGGAGCGGTGGCTCGACGCCGTCGCGCAACCGATCGCGCTGACCTGGGGCGGGGCCGTGCCGGCGGGGTCGGTGGAAATGGGCCGCCGCCGCCCGCAACACGCGGGAGCCGCGAGTCTCACGGTCTTTTCCGACGCCGGAATCATGGCCGCGCAGGAGAAGCCGGAGGCCATGATCGCGGCACTCCAGGAGCAACTTCGCGACGATCTGCGGGTGGTTCTGAAGGCGGGTTGACGGCGCGGATTCCCGGGGTGGGATTCAATACAGTGCAAGGCGGGGATGGCGGCGTCGGCAGAGCGGGGCAACGCATAAGCGCGCGCGTCGGTAGGGGGGGCACCATGGAGGGACACGCTCCGTTGTGTCCCAGGATCCGCCGTGCGGCGCCTGCCCATACCTGCAAACACGGAGAGGACTCTAAACGCGGAGGGAACCACCACCCACCGCCGCTGCCCGCACCGGAGCTTGGGCTTCGACGGATCGAGGCCCTCCAGACCTTGTCTTGGAGAATCGCTCCACGCCTCGACACCGCGCCCCGCCTTCGCCACGCTCCGCGCCGATGTCGAAATCCTTCGCCTGGTTCGTCTATCTCCTGACCCTCGCCTTCTTCGGCTGCTTCTTCGTCTGGCCGATCGGCACCACGGTCGCCGGCGCGTTCTTCGATGCCGATCGAAAGTTCACCTTCGAGTTCGTCGCCGAAGTCTTCCGCAATCGCATCTACCTCGAAGGCCTGCGCAACGCGCTCTTCCTCGCCGTGGCCAGCACCGTCGCCACGCTCGCCATCGCGCTGCCGCTCGCCTTCGTCGCCGATCGCTTCGAATTTCCCGGGAAGAAATTCCTCTCCAGCCTGCTGCTCGTCCCGCTGATTCTCCCGCCGTTCGTAGGCGCGATCGGCATCCGCCAGATGCTCGGCCAGAACGGCGCGCTCAATGCCGTGCTCGATCACCTCGGCATCATCCCGATCGATCACGCGATCGACTGGCTCGGCGCCGGGCGCATGTGGGGCGTCGTCGCCCTGAACGCGCTGCACCTTTACCCGATCCTCTTCCTCAACCTCACCGCCGCGCTCGCCAATGTGGATCCCGCGATGGAGGAAGCGGCCGAAAACCTCGGCTGCACGGGCTTCCGCAAGTTTCGCAAGATCACCCTCCCGCTCATCATGCCGGGTCTTTTCGCCGGCGGCACCATCGTCTTTATCTTCGCGTTCACCGAGCTGGGCATCCCGCTCATCTTCGACATCACGCGGGTCACGTCGGTGCAGATTTTTTATGGAATCAAGGAGATCGCCGGGAATCCGTTTCCGTTCGCGCTCGTGGTGGTGATGCTCACGAGCACCGTGCTGCTCTACGCCGCGAGCAAGTTCGCCTTTGGCAACACCAGCCACGCGATGATGGCCAAGGCCACGACCGCCGGCGGTGCGCGCACGGTCGGCCCGCTCGCCGGATGGATCTGCGCCGCGGCGTTCACCGCAGTCACACTCCTCGCGCTGTTGCCGCACGCCGGCGTGGTCGCCGTGTCGCTCGCGGGCGACTGGTATCAGACCGTGCTGCCGGAAGCCTGGACTCTCGACCATTACCACGCCGCGCTCGGCCACTACCTCACCGTCCCCTCCATCATCAACAGCCTGAAATACGCGAGCGTCGCCACGCTCATCGACCTCATCCTCGGCGTGGCCATCGCCTACGTCGCCGTCCGCACCGATCTCCCCGGCCGCTGGCTGTTGGATTCACTCGCCATGCTCCCGCTCGCGGTGCCGGGACTCGACCTCGCGTTCGGCTACATTTCGATGACCCAAGACGGCCGCGCCTTCGCCTTCCTCAATCCCTCGAAAGATCCCACGCTGCTCCTCATCATCGCCTACTCCGTGCGCCGTCTGCCCTACGTGGTACGCTCCGCGGTCGCCGGGCTCCAGCAGACGAGCGTGACGCTGGAGGAAGCCGCGCAAAACCTCGGCTGCCCACCGCTGCGCGCGCTGCGCCGCATTACCTTCCCGCTCATCGCTGCGAATCTGATGGCCGGCGGCCTGCTCGCGTTTTCGTTCGCCATGCTCGAAGTCTCCGACTCCCTCATTCTCGCGCAGAAGCAGCAGCACTTCCCGATCACCAAGGCGATCTACGAACTCTTCCAGCTCATGGGCGAAGGCCGCTACGTCGCCTCCGCGCTGGGCGTGTGGGCGATGGTTTTCCTCGGCATCACGATCTTCGCCACGAGCCGGATGCTCGGGAAAAAAATGGGCGCGCTCTTCCGGGTGTAACTCGAAGGGACACGCTCCCGCACGTCCCCATTCTCCAGCTTCCTCTGCACGCGAAGAAAGTGGGACGCGCGGGAGCGCGTCCCTCCGAGCTTCCGCTACGCCGCGGGGCACGGCAGACCCCCGTCCATGGACGGGGCGACGAGCGGGATTTCGCCCACCGACCGCTGATCGAGCCAGACTGCCTGCCGGCAAAAAAGGAAGCGTCCGTGCTCGAAATCCTTCCATCCCGCGGCTTCGGCGAGCGCGCGGAATTCCTCGAACGAAAACGCGCGGCGCGCCGAGAGGCGTCCATCGAACTGCGTCATCGGCTCGCGGTAGATCAACGCCGTGAGCGCATACACGCCGGCGAGCGTGGCCAGGCTGCGCTCAAGATCCGAGACGAGCACGAAGCGGTGCGACAACTCCAGGCAGCCGCGGAGCAGGCGCGCCGCATCTTCCTCGCTGAAGTGATGCAGCGCGAGTGAGCAACACACGAGATCATAGGTTTCGGATGTTTCGTAGCCGAGGACGTTGCCCCGCAGATACTGGATCTCGGGATAGCCCGCCGAGTGTTTCCGCGCGATTTCGAGCGTCGAGGGATTCGCGTCCACGGCGTCGATGCGGACACTGATCCCGCGCGGGCGCGCCCAGTCCGCAATCAGGCGCGGAATGTCGCCCGCCCCCGTGGCGAGGTCGAGCACGCGCCAGGATTGATCCGGCGTGAGCCACCGTGAAAGGAAGCTGCGCACAAGTCGGTGGCTGCCGAAGTGGCGATTGAGCGAGACGAGATTCAGCAGGTCGGTTTCGAGTTCGGCGGAAACCGGCTGTGGGCGATCCATGAGTTCGGGTTCGTCCGGGTTGAAGGTGCGTTTCATCAGAAGCAGCAGAACCTAAAACGCGCGCCCGGGAGAATCGACCCCTTTTCCGGTGCGCGGACGGAAGCGCGTAGGCGAGCGCGTCCCGCCTCGCAACACTTCGGTCCGCCGGGCCGGGCACCGATGGTCCAAGGCAGTGCGCTGGGAAGGCGGCGATGTCTGTTCGGGATCGACGCGTTGCGCTGCCGGAGGCGCGAGCCTACGGCTAAAAGCCGCTCGCCTTGACCGGGTTCCGGCCGATGACGGGGAACTGCTCGATCTCGACCACGGCGCCGTTCACGAGTTCCGCCTGCACGCCGAGGAATTGCACCGCGAAGTGCGCGATCTCGTCCGGGCGGAAGATGCGGCCCGCCGGCGCATGCGCGCGCGGGATCATGGTCGGCCAATCCTCGCTCAACCCTTCGGCGATCTTAATCCGGCGCTCATTTTCCGTCAGGACCCAGCCGGGATTGATCTGGTTGATGCGCAGTCCCTCGACGGCGTGAGCGTCGGCGAGATTGCGGGTCATCGTGGTGAGCCCGCCTTTCGCGATGGAGTAAGCGAGCAGCGCGGCCTCCCCGCAGTAGGCATTGATCGAGCCGATATTGAGCACGCGTCCCCCGCCCTGCGCGCGGAAGTGCGGCCACGCCGCGCGGATGAGCAGCAGCGGCGCGCGCAGGTCGATGGCGATGACCTTGTCGAAGAACGCGGCGTCGGTCGCCTCGATGCCTCCGCGGAGACAGACGGCGGCGTTGTTCACGAGAATGTCGATGCGGTCGAAGTGCGTGACGAGGGCCTCGATGAGCGGCGCGCAATGTTCCGCGATCTCGATGTCGGCGAGGAGCGCCACGGCGTCGCCACCGCCCTCGCGAATCGACTGCGCGATTGCCTCCGCCTCGATCGCCTGACGCGGATGGCCGTGGATCACCACACGCGCCCCCTCCGCCACGAGCCGCCGCGCGATGGCTTCGCCGATGCCGGATGCGGAGCCGGTGACGAGGGCGACTTTATCTTTCAGCCCGAGGTCAAATTGGGGTGCGTTCATTGGGAACCCATATCGAAACCCAAGAAACGATGGAAAAGGAACCGCGGATTATCGCGGATGTACGCGGATTCCCCGAAACCGTAAGTCTGCGTAATCCGCGCCAATCCGCGAAATCCGCGGTCATTTCCGAGAGTCCGAGTTTTCTTCGGCTGGCCGTGTCCGAGCCACCCGGCGCTCACGGCTTGAGCACAGCTTTGACGAGATTGCCGGAGTGCATTTCGTCGAAGCAGCTCTTCCAGTCTTCGAGCGGCGCGACGCGGTTGAGCACGTGTTCGAGATCGACCTGCCCGGTGGCGAGCATGTGCAGGACCTTTTCCCACATCGGCCAGTTGTGCGAGAAGCTGCCCTTCAGCGTGACGTTCTTGCCGACGAGCGGATCGAGCGAATGGCCATACGGATCGCGGCCCCAGCCGACCTTGCTGATCTGTCCGCCGGGGCGGACCATATCGAGCGCGAGCTTGAGCGTGGCGCTCACGCCCGCGGCATCGACCACGACATCGACGCCGTAGCCGTCGCCGATCGCCTTCACCGCCTCGCCCACATTTTCGCCATGCTCGCCGAAGGTGTCCGTCGCGCCGATCTGCCGCGCGACCGCGAGCCGCTTCGCGTCCGCCTTCACGCCGACGACGATGAGCGGATTCGCTCCGCAGAGCTTCGCCATGAGCGCGCAGAGCAGGCCGATCGGGCCAGGGCCGATGACCACGACGCTGTCGCCCGGCTTGATGTGCGCGTTCATCACCACGGCGTTGTAGGCCACGCAGCACGGCTCGGTGAGCGCGGCTTTTTCAAAGGGAAGCTGGTCCGGCACGCGATGCAGGCAGCGCTCCGGCACGCGCACAAATTTGGTCATCGCGCCATTCACGCCGTAGCCAAAACCGAGGCGATTTGGGTCGAGGTTGTACTGGCCGGCACGCGTGTACGGCGAACCGAGGTCGATCACCGCCGCGGTCTCGCTGACCACGCGATCGCCTTCCTTGAATCGGCTCACGCGCTTGCCCGTCTCCGCAACGAAGCCGCCGAACTCATGTCCGAGAACCACGGGATAATTCACCTTCCAGCTATGCAGCCCGGCGTACTGATGCAGGTCGCTGCCGCACACGCCGACGGCTTCCACGGCGAGCAGCACGTCGTCCTCGCCGATCTCGGGTTTCGGGAGTTCACGTAGTTCGACGCTGTGAGGTTCAGAGGAGTAATTGACGAGGCCGATCATGGTGGTGGGAGTTAGGAAAGTCCGTGTTGTTTCATCTTCGCGCGCAGGAACTCCGAGGAGTGACGCAGGTGTTCCATGCCGACGTCCGGGTTGTCGCCGTCTTCGATGCTCACCCAGCCTTTGAAGCCCACGGCGGCGAGCTTCGAGAAGATGAGGTCGTAGTCATTCAAGCCGCGGCCGATGACGCCGTGCTTGAGGATCGTTGCGTAGCCGGTGTGGCCGCCGAGCGCGTGCAAGTCGTCGATCGTGCCGCCTTCGAAAAAGCGGTCGCTCGCGTGCATCGAGACGACGCGGTGTTTCACGTCGTCGAGGAGTTGGATCGGATCGTCGCCGGCGATGATCGCGTTCGACGGATCGTAGTTCACGCCGAAGTGCGGATGCTCCGGAATCGCGGCGAGGAGCTGGAGGAACACCTCGCGTTTCTGCGCGAATTCGGGGAACTGCCAGTAGCCGTCCTTGTAGTGATTTTCGAGGAAGAGCGTGACGCCGTGCTTCTCGGCGTGCGGCAGGAGCGAGGTGATGCACTCGGCGGCATACTTCACGCCTTCCTCGATCGGGAGCTCCGGCCGGCGCTGACCGCTGAGCACTCGGCAGAGCTTCCCGCCGAGCTGCGCGGTGACTTCGATCACCCGCTTTTCCTTCTCCACTTCGCTCGCTCGCGCCGCGGCATCGAGCTGAGTAAAGTCGGGCGAATAACACATCATCGGGATCGCGAGGCCGAGGGCCTCGACCTTCGCCCGGATGCGCGCGATCTCCGCGTCATCCTGCGGCGTGAAGCCCCAGTAGAATTCCAGGCCATCGACATCCAGTTCGGCGTGGACCAGGTCGATCCACTGATCGAGCGACATCGATTTCGCGACGCAGAGCTGGTCGAGAAAGCACTTGGGAAAAGCGGCGAGCGGCATGGGCGATTATTTCAAAAGCTCGAGGCAGACCAATTCTTTGGCGTCGCGAAGATAAAGCCGGCCATCGGCGTAGGCGGGATTGCACCACGTGAGGCCGCAGGCCTGGGTGCGTCCGAGTTCCTTGCAGGCGCTGGGGTCGGCGGCGAAGAGCACGAGTTCGCCGCCGTCGGTGAGCGCGAGAATGTTTTTTCCCATGACGAGGAACGCCGCCTCCGCACGGCTGCCGTCGGTGTGGGTGAGGGCCGCCTTTTCCCACGCGACCTTCCCGCTGGCGGCTTCGACGCAGATGAGATTCTTCGCCGGCCCGAGGCCGTAGAGGTGATCGCCGACCACGACCGGGCTGGAAAAGTTGATCGTCAGTTTCTTGTTCACCCACGCCTCGCTCGCGCCGTCCTTCGTCACGCGCGTGGCGACGAGGCCGAGCTGGTGCGAGGCAACGATCACCAGGTCGCGCCACACGTTCGGCGTGGTCACATTGCGCCCGAGGCGCGTGACCGCCGGCGTGCGCCAGAGGAGTTTGCCGTCGGCCGGATCGAGACCGAAAAGCGCCTCGGAGGTGAAGGTGATGAACTGCCGGACGCCGCCGACCGTCGCGATGATCGGCGCGGCATACGCGGTCTGATCGTCCTGGCTTTTCCACATGACCTCGCCCGTCGTTTTCTGGAAGGCCACGATGCTCGCGCCCTGCGCGCTGCCGACCTGCGCGATGATGCGGTCGCCGTCGATGATCGGTGAACCCGTCGCGCCATGCCGGCTGGCACCGGCCGCGGTGCCCTTCTCACCGATGTAGATCGCGCCGAAGTCATCGACGAAGTTTTTCCGCCACACGACTTTGCCGGTTGCCGCATCGAGGCATTGGAATTCCCCCTTTGCCGACTGCACAAAAACCTTCCCGCCATCGGCCACCGGCGTGCAGCGCGGCCCGATCCCGAAGCCGTCCTGATGCGAGGAGAAAATCTTCGCGCTCCACAGCTCCTTGCCGGTCGCCGCATCCACCGCGTGGGCAACCTCGGTGCCTTCCTGATCGTCGAGATGAAAGACGCGGCCGCCGCTCAACACGGGCGACGCAAAACCTCCGCCGACCGGCACACGCCAAACGGCCTTCGGCTCGGCGGGAAGCGTCTGCGGCACCGGCTGACCGGCGGGAACGTGCCCGGTCCGCTCGGGACCTCGCCACTGTGGCCAATCGGCGGCGACGCTCGAGCAGACGAGCAGGACGAGGGCGGGGAGAACGCGAAGGATCATGGGGGCGTGCACATTGCCGAAGGCACGAACTGCGCGCAGCAAAAAATGGCATGGCTCGCGCAACGGCGGCCCGCTGGTGATAAAGGCCGCCGGCTGGAAAACCCGGCGCCACGAAGCCGGCGTTACGCCGCTGCCGCTTCGCGTTTCAAGCGGGAGAGGAGCTGGAAGAACCGCAAGGTGTCCCGGATGGGATGAATCTTACTCTTCTCCTCGCCATAGACGGTGCTCACGGGCACGGCGCCGATCCGGCAGCCCTGACGGGCGACGATCGCGAGCATTTCCGTCTCGTAGTCGTAGCGCGTGCTCGGCGCCGCGCAGAGCGCCGAGGCGAGGTGGCGGCGGATCATGCGGAAGCCGCACTGCGTGTCGGGAATCTCCTGCCCGCACACGGCGCTGATCTTCCCGGACATGAACTGATTGGTCAGCCGCCGCACGCGCGGCATGGTGGCGAGATCGGTCATCCGGTTGCCGACGAGCATCGCGGCCCCGGAGCGGTTGGCTTCGGCGAGAAAGCGCGGGATTTCCTCGGGCAGGTGCTGCCCGTCGCCGTCGAGGATCAGGATGTAGTCGAGGCGATCGTGGGCGCCGAGGGCGCGCAGACCGGTCTTGATCGCGGCGCCCTTGCCTTGATTCACCTCCTGGCGGATGACCTCGACGCCGGCGGCCCGGGCCTCCTCCGCGGTGCGGTCGGTCGAGCCGTCATCGACCACGAGCACGGTGTCGAGCTGGGCTTTCGTCCGCAGCGCCACGTCACGGATGCACCTTTCCTCGAAGTAACACGGGATCAGTGCGGCGACATTGGTGCGGTCGATCATGAACGAGCGCGAAGCTAGGGGCGTGCCCCCGCGGATCACAAGCCCGGCATTCGCAGGCATCGATCGCCACGCCGGACTGAAAATAGAAACCCAACTGCATCGTTCCGGGCTCAGGGAAGCGCGGGCAGCTTCGCGGAGTAGTGGACCGCCCGGTGGCGATTGTCGTCGAATGCGAAGTGGAGCCACTGCTTGTCCGCGCTCACGAAGCCGTCGGGGTAATTCATCCGGCCTTTCGGGCCATCGACGGACTCGGCCTGAAGCACGCGCTGATACGGCCATGTTTTCATCCCGTCGAAGCTGATCCACAGCGCCATCGGGCTGCGATGTTTCGAGTTGGGATTGTGCAGGATCGCGACGGTATCGCCGCCGAGATTGTAGAGCGTCGTCTTGCTGCCGGGATTGGGAATGGGCGTGAGGCTCGCGAACTCGGGCCACGTTACGCCGCCGTCTTTCGACTCGGCTTTGTAGAGCATGCCGCCGAGGCCGTCGGCGCGGATGACCATGGTGATGCGGCCGTCCGGATGCTCGAAGAGATCGTTCTCCGCCCAGCCGAAGTAGCGGCTGTTCGGTGTAAGGCGGATGTTGCCGTGTTCGCTCCACGTCTTGCCGCCGTCGCGGCTGATGAGCACGCCGTTGCGCGGGTTCGTGAAAGCGCGGTCGAGCGGCGCTTTGTCCCGCTCATCATCCGGTCCGACGTAGTGCTGGAAGGGGATCATGATGCGCCCGTCGCGACAGACGATGTGTTTGCGGATGAAGGTCCGCTCTTTCAACCGCCCCGGCACCTCTTGCGGCTGGCTCCACGTCTTGAAAGAATCGTCGCTGGTCAGAAACCACGAGCGCCAATCGTTCGCCCAGTGCTTCGAGTGCGTGGAGAAAAACAACGTGCTGCGCTGGCCGAGGATCATCAGCTCCGTCGGCCCCTGGCCGATCGTTTTGCCCTCGCGCGGGAAGCCGACGTCGAAGCGCTCCAGCGGTGTCCACGTCTTGCCCTGATCGGTGCTGCGCGTCACGCCGGTGTAGTTCAGCGGACTCGGCTCGGTGTCGCCGCCGGCGAGGATGAAGAGAATCCACGAGCCATCGGGCAACTCGCGCAGCGTGGTGTCGCAGACCATCCTGTTCGGCGTGATGCCGTCGTAGGGGATGCTCTTGAAGTCCTGCTTCGCGTCCTCGGCGGCCTGCGCGGTCCATTTCGGATCGGGCGTGATGGCGCGCGGCAGCTTGGGCGCGAATGCTTTGTTCACCACGACGCGCGAGACTTTGGTCCGCGCGGCCACGTCCTCCTCGCGGAATTTCGTGAGCAGGATTTCCGCGTCCGTGTGGCGGTTCCAGTCATAGAGAATGTGGATCGTGCCATCCGGCGCCTGGATGCCGTCGGGATACGAGACCTCCGCGCGATCGTCGAGCAGCAGCCCCTTGCTCCAGGTCGCGCCGTCGTCGCTGGAAAGGTACGCCTTGAGATTGGAGCGGCGCGGCAGGCGGGTGTTGATCGGTCCGTTTTTCACCAGCAGCAGATTTCCCGAGGCGAGGCGGCGGATGAAAAAACGGGCGCTCACATTCTGGATCGACGACGGCTGCGGCTCGCTCCATGTCGCGCCTTTGTCGGTCGAAACGCTCTCGCTGATTCCCTTCTTCGTCCGCGCCAGCATCCACAGGCTGCCGTCCTTGCGCTCCACGATCATGTGCTCGTCAAAGTCCGTCTCGGGAAACGCCACGCCGCCGCGGCGCGTCCACGTTTTCCCCTGATCGGTCGAGGCGAAGACATTCGCCATGCGTATCGAGTCGAGATCGCGATGCGCTTCCTTCAAGATCGCCGGGCCGATGCGATCGCGAGTCCAGAGCGAGACGGGCAGCAGCCAATCGCCGTTCGCGAGCACGGTCGGTTTGTTCAGCGTGCAGCCATCGGCGAAGCGCACGGGTGCGGTCCACACGGGTTCGTCCGCATCGGGATCGTCGCAGCGGATATACCAGTCGCCGCAGCGCCCGTCGAAGTAGCCGAGGCTTTGATCGAAAAAACACCAAAGCCGGCCGAGCGGATCGGTCCAGAGATTGCCGACGAGGGCGCGGCGCTGCGGCGCATTCGGCGGATCGGTCGGGTCGATCACCACGCGCGGCTTGCTCCACTTCGCACCGCCGTCGTCGCTCGTGGCGAGCATGAAGAAGCCGTTGGGACTGTCGCCATTTCCCACCCAGCACGCCCACAGCCGGCCTTTCGGCGTGCGCTCGATGCCGATGATCATGTTTCCCATCCGGACCTGATCCGCGTATTCGGGACCGGGCTGGGTGTTGATCAGCGGCGGCTCGAGCGAGAGGTCGAGGATCGCCTTGCCGGGAGGAGTTTCATCCGCGCCAAAAACCACTCCGGCGGCGGCGATGACGGCGAAGCAACGTGGCAGGAGAGAAAGGGAGGAATGCACGAGCCAGTCCTGCCACGGCCCGCATTGATCCGGCAACGGAATCTTCGTGTAGCAACCGACGTAAGGAGGCTCTTGCACCCTTCTGACCGGAAAGTGAGAGCCTCCTTGCGTCGGCTGCTACGACGCATGGCGCGCGCATCGCATGCTCGATCGGTCCCACATTCGCGTTGACGCTGCCGGTGCCGCACGCTGCGCTCGCGCGCATGAGCTTCCCCCGATTGTTTTCCACATCCGTGTTCGCTCTCGCCATCGGCGTGTCGAGTAGCCTCGGCGCGGACAAGCCCTTCGCCATCGAAGTGCTCGACGACGCCACCGGACGCGGCGTGCCGCTGGTGGAGCTCGAGACGATGGACAACCAGCTCTTCGTCACCGATAGCGCGGGCCGCGTTGCGTTTTCCGAACTGGGGCAGATGGGAGTGCCGGTCTGGTTCTCGATGCGTTCGCACGGCTATGATTTTCCCGTCGATGGATTCGGCATGACGGGAAAGCGCTTCACGCCGCAACCCGGCGCAACGGGAACAATCAAGATCAAGCGCCGCAACATCGCGGAACGCCTCGTGCGACTGACCGGCCAGGGCATTTACCGCGACACCGTGCTGCTCGGCGAAAAGCCGCCGCTCGCGGCACCGCTGAGCAATGGCGGTGTGGTCGGGCAGGACTCGGTGCAGGCAGTGGTGTATCGCGGACGCCTCTTCTGGCTCTGGGGCGACACGATGCGAATGTCTTATCCACTCGGGAATTTTCGCACCGTCTGCGCGTGGTCCGAGCTGCCGGAGAAGGGCGGGCTTGCGCCGGCGCAAGGCGTCGATTTTCACTACCTCGTCGGCGCAGATGGCTTCGCGAAGGAGATGTGTCCACTCGAACGGAAGGAGGGAGTCGTGTGGCTGTTCGGGCTTTGCGTGGTCCGCGATGAGGCCGGCGCCGAGCGGCTCATCGCCCACTACTCGCGCCGGGGCGGATTGGAGAAGGAGTTCGAGCACGGCATCGCGCTCTTCAATGACGAGACGGAAATCTTCGAGCGCGTGGTCTCTTTGCCGCTCGACGAGAAGTGGCGATTCCCACGCGGACGCGCGACGCCGGTCCGCGAAGGCGATACGGACTACATCTACTTTGGCAGCGCGGGCCTGTGCATCCGTGTGCCCGCGGGCTTTCGCGCCGTGTGCGACCCCGCGCGCTACGAGGCGTGGACGTGCGCGCGCGACGGCAAGCCGCTGCGCCGCGCCGACGGTGGACTCGACTACGCGTGGCGCAAGGACGCGCCGCCCGTCGAGTCGAAGGAGGAGACGCAGTGGCTCAAGCGCAAGCTGATCAAGCCCGAGGAATGCCGCGTCACGCCGGCGGATGTGGCGACAAAGGACCGCGTGACGCTGCACGAGGGCAGCGTGTGCTGGAACGCGCACCGCCAGCGCTGGGTGCTCATCGCCGTGCAGCAATTCGGCAAGCCGTCCTTCCTCGGCGAAGTCTGGTATGCCGAGGCCACCGCGCCGACCGGGCCGTGGACGCGCGCGGTGAAGATCGTCACCCACGACCGCTACTCATTCTACAATCCCGCGCAGCACGCTTTCTTCGACGGGGACGGCGGGCGGCTGATCTACTTCGAAGGAACCTACAGCCACACGTTTTCCAACAACGACAAGCGCACGCCGCGCTACGACTACAACCAGATCCTCTACCGCCTCGACCTCGCCGATCCGCGGCTGAAAGCCGCGCAGGAGTAGGTACGCCGGCGCTACGCCGGATAGACCCACGGCGCGCGATACGGACGCGCCATCAGCTTCGCCGCGTGGTCATCGCCGACGATCACTTCCTTCGCCGCATCCCATCCGAGGCTGCGGCCCGTGCGCCAGGAGATCATCCCGAGCAAGGGCAGCACGGACGCGCGATGGGCGAGCTCGATTCCCGCGGTCGGCGCGCGCCGCTGATCGATCGCCTCGATGAAGTCCGCCCACAGAAGCGTGAGATTGTGCCCGTCCGGCTCCTGCAACTGCGCATCCTCGTGCTCGATCTTGCCGCCTTTCGCCGAGGGATAAAACGTCCACCCGTCGCGCCATCCGACATGCAGCACGCCCTTCGTGCCGTAGAAATACGCGCCGATTTTATGCTTCTCGCTTTCATTTCCGGCGAAGCGGCGGTGCTCCCAGACGCACGTGAATTTCTCGAACTCGTAGGTCGCCACTTGATGATCCGGTGCATCGGTCGTCTGCTCCTTTTCGTTCAAGACCGGCACGCCGAACACTGGCCGGCCGCCCGCGCAGAAGACGCGCTTCGGCCCCGGCTCGCCGCTCCACCACAGCACCTGATCGAGCCAGTGGACGCCCCAGTCGCCGAGCGTGCCGTTGGCGTAGTCGAGGAAGTTTCGCCAGCCGCCGGGGTGCAGCTTCTTCGTGAAAGGCCGCTTCGGCGCGGGGCCGCACCACATTTCCCAGTCCATGCTGTCCGGCGCCGCTTCGTTCGGCGACGGTGTCTCCGGCCCGCCGCCGGCATTGTGCGCGAAAAGCCGCACCATCCCGACGTCGCCGACCGCGCCGGATTTAAGGAACTTCATGCCGCTCACGTGATGCGGCCCGATGCGCCGGTGCAGCCCGACCTGGATCACCCGCCCCGTTTCCTTCGCCACCCGGAGCATGGCTTTGCTCTCGTTGATCGAGTGTCCCGTCGGCTTCTCCACGAAGACATGCGCGCCCGCCTTGAGCGCCTCGATCGTGTTCAGCGCATGCCAGTGATCGGGCGTGGCGATGATCACGATGTCGGGCTTTTCCTTCGCGAGCAGTTCGCGGTAGTCGCGATAAAGTTTCGGCGTGTCCCCGCAGAGATCGGTCACCTGCTCGCCCGCAATTTCGAGGACGTTACCATCCACATCCGCGAGCGCCGCGATCGTGCAGCGCCCTGAGGCCATCGCCTCCTTGAGGATGTTCTTACCCCACCAACCGGCGCCAATGAGGGCGGTGCGAAGCTTGCGGCCCGGCTCGGCGGCGCGGATGAAAGGTGCGGCGGCGAAAGCTGAAGTCGCGAGTGCGGTGCGGTGGAGGAAGTGGCGGCGGTTCATGAGATGGGGTCAGGTGGAGGGCCACGCTCCGTCGTGTCCCTGATCAAAGAGGGCGGAGGCGGTGGAGAGTGTGGGGCGCGGCGAGGCTCCGCACCGCCGCTGCTCGCGGTGGTCGGGGACACGACGGAGCGTGCCCCTCCAGGGGTCGCCGCCATCGGCGTTCGATGCGCAACCTTGATCACCCGGCATCCTGGCAACTTGGAAATTCATCTCACATCGAGCACGGCGATCTGACCCTTCGAGTTGCGGCAGTAGATGAAGCCGTTTGCCAGCACCGGGGCCGTCCAGCATTTCGTGCCGAGCACTTGCGCGCGGGTCGTGGGCTTGAATCCATCCGGCGAGGCCGGGGCGATGATCAGTTCGCCGAGCGCGCTGAGGGCGATCAGCTTTCCATCCGCGATGATCAGGCCGCCATTGCCGAAGTTCCGCTCGGCCCACTTCTCCTTGCCCGATGAAAACTCCACACACTTCAGCGCCGCCTTCTCCACCGTGTCGCCGTCCGCGCCGTAGAGATGGCCGTCGTGCAGCACGGCGGCGTTGAGTTGCGTTCGCAGGACCTTCGTTTTCCAGAGCTGCGTCGGGGCGCCGGCGCCGAGTTGGAGCAACGCGCCGCCTTTGCCGTAGCCGCTCGAAATGAAAAGCTGGTCGCCGCCCAGCACCGCGTCGGCCGCGTTCACTCCGTACTGCGTGAGCCAGCGGAAGCGCCACGCTTCCTTTCCCGTCTTTGGATCGACCGCGAGGTAGTGCTCCGTATTGGCGAAGATCGCGAGCGTCCGGCCGTCGCGGGTCATCGGTTGCGGCGTGGAATATCCCGCGTCCTTCGCGGCCGATTTCCAGACGAGCTTGCCGGTCGCCTTTTCCACCGCGGCGCCGGCTTCGCCGACATTGAGCACGAGGAGATTTTCCTGCACGAGCGGCGCGCCCGTGAAGCCCCACGTCGGAATCGGCGCACCGGTTTCCTTTTGAATGTTCGTCTCCACACGACCTTCCCATCGGCGGCCTCGAAGCAGAACAAGTCCCCCCACCGGCTCAGCCAGTAGAGCCTGTCGCCGTCAAACGTCGGCGTGCCCGTCGTGCCTCCCTCATAGAAGGTATCCCCGAGTTGGGCCGGGTAGCTGTGCTTCCACAGCGTCTTTCCGCTCGCTACGTCGAAGCAAAAAACCGTGTCCTTCCCAGCCGCGTGCCCGGCCGTCGCCGCGCGTCCCTTCGCCACCACGATCGCCGAAAACCCGAGGCCCACCTCGGCCTTCCACGCCACCGGCGGCCCTTCCGCCGTCCACTCACTGCGCCAGCCTTTCTCCGCGGTGACGCCGTTGTGAGCGGGTCCGCGGAAGTTCGGCCAATCATCCGCGTGCAATGATCCCAGCGTGAGCGGGAGGACGAGGAACGTGAGAAGTGAAGTGGGTTTGCGTTTCATGTGTGCCTCAATCAAGAATTGGTCCTACGCCGGCAGCGGCTTGAAATCCGCCGCGTGATAACTCGACCGCACCAGCGGACCGGACGCGACGTGGCCAAAGCCCTTCTTTTCCGCGATCTCCTTGTAGAGCGCGAAGCTGTCGGGATGCACATACTCCACCACCGGCAGATGCTGCGGCGACGGGCGAAGATATTGCCCCATGGTCAGCGCCTGCACCCCGGCCTCGCGCAGGTCGTCCATGGTCTGGAAAATTTCCGCCTCCGTCTCCCCGAGCCCGAGCATGATCCCGCTCTTCGTCGCACTCCCCGGCAGGATTGCCTTCATCCGCGCGAGCACCTGGAGCGAGAGCCGATACTTCGCCCGCGAACGCACCAGCGGCGTGAGCCGTTCCACCGTCTCCACGTTGTGATTGAAGATATTCGGCCGCGCCGCCGCGATCATCTGCAGGCATTCCTCCTTCGCGTGAAAATCCGGCGTCAGCACCTCGATGACGATCCCCGGCACCGTCGCGCGCACCGCCTCGATCGTCCGGGCAAAGTGCGCCGCGCCCCCGTCCTTCAAGTCATCGCGCGCCACCGCGGTGATCACCACATGCTTGAGCCGCATGCGTTTCACCGCCTCCGCCACCCGCTCGGGCTCATCCGCCTCCAGCGCGAAGGGCTTCGCCGTCGTCACCGCGCAAAAGCCGCACGCCCGCGTGCATCGTTCGCCCGCGATCATGAAAGTCGCCGTGCCCGCGCTCCAGCACTCCCAGCGATTCGGGCACTGCGCCTCTTCACATACCGTATGCAGCCGGAGGTCGGAGATCAGCGCCTTGGTAGAAAAGAAGACCGGGTTCGACGGCAGACGCACGCGGATCCAGTCCGGTTTTTTGGACTGGTGCAAGGCGGGATCGATCTTCGAGCAGGACATATCGCGAGGGACCGTAGTGGCTCACTGATCGAAATCAATCCTCGCACTCACCGGCGAAGATTCTGATTGTCACTTGGTCGGTGATTAGTTAGACGAATGGACAGGCTTCTCGGGATAAGCTCGTGACGCTGATGCGGTTCGCAGAACTCAAACATTTGGAGGAAATGAATGAAACCAGTTTACACACTCATCGGACGGGTCAGCCTGCTGCTCTTACTCACTCTCGCAGGCTGCAAGAAGAAGCCTCACATCACGACGGACACCCTTGAAGATCGCGGCGACGGACGGCCGCCGGAGGCCTATGCGGAACTGGCGGTGGATGTCTTCGCGGGGATGGACCGCAACCCGAAGGCAGGGCCGGAAGCAGCGAAGTTCGGACCGGATGAAATCAAGGGACGCAATAGCTGGAACCTGTGGACCGGAGGCAATGAGCAATTCTGGGATAAGATGGCGCGTGAAGGATTCGGGTTATTCGATTTGCTTAAGACGATCGATTCCCGGAAACGCGAAAATCGCCTCGAAGAGTTCGGGCTGATAAATCAACCGGACTTCAAGAAAGCGACCAAACCGGATAAGAATGGGCTGTGGATCGACGAAGGCACGGAACCAGCGGGGATCGACCCACAAGTCTTCGGCAGACCGACCGGAGTGATGGGTTTCCGCCTTTTCGACAACCCGGATTTCAAAGGCGAAGCGGCGGAGAAGTGGAGGAAGCATCTCGATCCCGCGACCGGCGAAGCGAAGACATTCTACGACGACGCCGATTTCGCGGCCCAGAAGGATCTGGTGCGACCCTATCGCGTCGGTGTGTCGTGCGGATCGTGTCATATCGCTTTTCACCCCTGTTACCCTCCGAAGAATCCCTCCGAGCCGAAATATGAAAATCTAGCCTCAGCCATCGGCAATCAATACATCCGGGAGGGTGCCACCTTCGCCCCGAACGTGCGCGAGGGCGGGTTCTTCCATGAAATGATCAAGGCTCAGCCTCGGGGAACGTCGGATACCTCTCGGATCGCGACGGACAACATCAATAATCCGAACACGATCAATGCGATCTTCCTCCTCGCCGAGCGGGAGAAGATGCAAGTCAAAGAAGAGCTGGCCGGAGGCACGCTGGCGCTTCCGAAAGAATTCATCGATCCAAAGAAAGGCGTCGCACATATCCTCAAGGACGGCGCCGACTCGATCGGGATCCCCGGAGCGACCATCCGCGTCTTCGTCAATATCGGGACACATCATCAGCAATGGCTGCAACGGCACAATGCGCTGATCGGCTTGATGCCGCAGGAGCCATTCGACATCGCCACGGCCCGCAAACATTCCACATTCTGGCTCGCCACCGAACAGAAGGTGCCAAACATCGCCGCGTTCTTCCGGAAGATCGAACCCTACCATCTGGAAGATGCCGAGGAAGACGGCGTCGCGGTCGGAAAGAATTACATCACGACGGATGCCGAAGTGATGAAGCGGGGGAAGATCGCCTTCGCCGAGAACTGTGCGATATGCCACTCGAGCAAGCGGCCGCCTGAGGGGAAGAAAGCGGAGGAATGGTTCACGGAACAAATCCTCACCACCGACTTCCGGAAGAATAACTTCTTCTCCGAAGAGGTCCGCCACCCGATCACCAAGATCAAGACCAATGCCGGCCGGGCGCTCGGAACGAACGCCATGGCCGGGCATATCTGGGATAACTTCTCGTCGCTGACTTACAAGCAGCTTGCCTCTGTCGGGAAGATCAAGGTTTGGAATCCCTACACGGACGCGGACGACGAATTCGCCGTGGAGGGCGGCGGACCGGGTTATTACCGTACTCCGTCCCTCGTCAGCATCTGGTCATCCGCCCCCTTCCTGCATAACAACTCGCTCGGAAAAGAAACCACGGATCCCTCGGTCGCAGGCCGCATGGCTGCCTTCAACGACGCCGTGACCCAATTGCTCTGGCCGGAGAAGCGCAAGGGCAAGGAATCCATCCCGCGCACCAGTCGCGACTGCCAGATCCAGTTGCAGGCCTCGCGCCTCCCATCCGAATTGCTCACCGCCCTCCGGCCCGCAGGACTCATCGAGAAGGATTCTGACGGCACCGAGTACCTTCGCCTCGGCCACATCCCAAAAGGCACGCCGATCAATCTGCTCGGGAATATCGATCCGAAAGCAAACAAGGCGGATCTGGCCAGGCTGCTGATCAAAATGAAGGCGACGTTCGCTGAGATTAAGCTGAAAAACCTCGATGCCGATGCCGCAAGGGAGGAAATGAAAAAGGAGATCGCGCCGGCACTCTTGAAGGTGAGCAAGTGCCCGGATCTGATCGTGGACCGCGGACACACCTTTGGCGCCGTCGAACTCTCCGACGCCGACAAACTGGCGCTGATCGAATACCTCAAGACACTCTAACTGCGAACCAATACCTAACCGGAGAAACACCATGCCTGGCGACATTCCAACCACCATCACCGACCCTCATGAATTCCTCAAGCTGTCCTCGGATCAGCTGGACGAAATATTCCGCAACAGCACGCCCGGCGATCTCCCGGTCGGAGAAGGCGAAGGGACCGCCATCATTGCCCCCGGCACGCCGATCTCCGACCCGATCGCCAAGTTTGTGCATCTCTTCTCGTGGAAAGGGAAAGCCTTCGAGCGTGATCCTGTCGATCCGCAACGCGGCACTCTAAAAAACCGCCTGCTACTGCTTGGAACCAAAGCCATTATTGCCCAGGTTTACAAGGGTGAGAGCTGGTTCGATGGGAAGGAGTGCATCGTCCTCGATTACTCGCATACCTCCCTCGTCGCGCAGTGGATCCGCGATGAAATCCGCGAAGTCAGCCCAGGTGTCTATCTCGGCGTCGTCTTTTGGGGCAAGGAGAAGGAAGCCGGGCACAAACTCATTCACTTCGCGCTGAAGTTTTAGCGGAAGCGGGAGTTTGGCCGGCTGACCTAAAGCACCCATGGAACGTGCCCTGCTGATCGAGTCCGTCCCGGCACGCTGGCGCGGACCTCTGGCCATCGTCTTAGCCATCGGCGCCGGCATCGGCCTCTATTTTCTGGGGCGTTTGTATCGTGACGATCCCGTAACTTACTCCGACCCGGTCGAGCACTTTAAGTATGGCTCGACCGGCGGGGAGCGCTCCTCCGGCTTTCCCTATGCCGTCTGGCAGGCGATGCCGTCGCTTTTCGCGGAGTATCTCCCTGGCAAACAATACCTTCCCGAAACGCCCTACGCTTCGCTTGGCTTTCTTTACGAAAAGGACCCGAAGAAGGGCGGTTACAAGGATCTGCCAGTGGGCGTTCAGCGGCGCAATGTGCAGGGGCTTGACCGGGTCTTTCTCAACTGCGCGATCTGCCACACGGGGAGCGTCCGCGCGAGCGCGAATCTGCCGCCGCACCTGGTCGCGGGCATGCCCTCGAACACGGTCAACCTCCAGGAGTTCCAGCGTTTCCTTTTTGCCAGCGCGATGGACGAGCGCTTCACCCCGGGTCGCATCCTGAACGAAATCGAGCGCATGGGTGCGCTCGACGAACTCACCTTTCTCAATGAGCGCCTCCTGAGAAAGTTCGGCATCAGTCTCATGCGTGAGCGGATCCTGCTTTTGCGCGACCGCTTTAAGTTCATGGACCAGGAGCCGGACTTCGGCCCCGGCCGGGTGGACACGTTCGGCCCGGGGAAAGTGCTGTTAAATTTTCCCATGGACTTGCTCCCCGAACGCGAGCGGGTCGGCATCTGCGATTTCCCCTCGGTCTGGATGCAGGGCGCCAAGGACAAAATGCAACTGCACTGGGACGGCAACAACACCAGCACGGAGGAGCGCAACCGCAACGCGGCATTCGGGACGGGCGCGAATCCCGGCACGCTGGATCGTCCCAGCCTGGCGCGGATGGTAGAGTTTCTGAAGACCGCGGAACCGCCGAAGTTCGAGGACTTCTTCAAGGCCGACCTCCCGCACCTCCCCCCTCAGGAAGCGAAGAAGTTCAAGCTCCGACCAGACCCGGAAGGCATCGGGAAGAAGCTCTACATCCAAGCGTGTGCGAATTGCCACGGAACGGACGGGCGAAGTTTCGAGGGAAAGTATGTAGGGAAGGTGGAGCCGATCAAACACATCGGCACCGACCGCTGGCGGTTGGACTCCTTCACCGCCGAACTGGTCGCGCCGATGAATCAACTCTACGCCGGATACGGCAAGGAGCGCTTCTCGCATTTCAGCAAGACCTTCGGCTATGCCAACCTGCCGCTCGACGGCGTGTGGCTGCGCGCCCCTTACCTCCACAATGGCTCGGTGCCGACGCTGCGCGACCTGCTAGAGCCTGCCGCAAACCGGCCCAAGGTGTTCTATCGTGGATACGATGTTTACGATCCGGTCCGCGGCGGCTTTGTCTCCAATGTCGCTGTCGAACCCGAGTCAGCCGCCAGGGCTAACCCGCAGCGCGCGGGGCGGCGCTATTTCCCCTTCGACACGCGGGCTGTGCCGGGACATCAGACCGCGGCTTTTGCCAAAGTGCTGGAGATCGATCGCGAGACGCGAGTAGTCACGCTCGACCGACCCCTCATCCGCGCGCCCAAGGTTACCAGGATCACCGCCCCTGACGGCAAGTTACTGCTCTGGGACATTCCCGTGGAAAAGAGCGCGCTCAATGAGTCAACGCTGACTCTCAAGGAAGTGCCCGAGGAGCTAAAGACTGGGGGCGGACTCGACTACAGCACGCCGCGCGAACGCAACGACGGCAACAGCAACGTCGGCCACGAATACGGCACCAATCTAACTAGTGAGGAGAAAGACAGGATCGTTGAATACCTGAAAACGTTTTGACGCATGTTCGTCCTACCAACAACGCCGTCATTCCGACCGGAGCTTAGCGGAGTGGAGGAATGACAGCTTTCTTCGTGGGCAGTTAGTCAGCCACTTATGAACACCACGCAAAAACGTCGATGGAAAGTAGCTCTCGCGGTCGTCATCGCCGTCGCAGCCATCGTCGCGATTTTCATGTGGTACGAGCTGTTCCGAGTCGTGCCGCAGGATGCTGAAATCCTCAGCAGCCCGGAGATGAAGTTCAAATACGGTTCGCTCGGAGCCGAGGGCGATCGCGGGATTCCCTACCACATCTGGGTGGTGCTGCCTCGCATCTTTCCCGACCTCATGCCTGGCCCTGGCGGATACAAGTCATTCGGACTCGTCTGGGAGGATGGTCAGGAAATGCCCGTGGGCTTTTCAAAAAAGACCATCGGCGTAATCCCGCGCGTGACCAACAACTGCGCGCTCTGCCATGCCACCACCTGGCGGGAAAGCGCGGACAGCCCGACCCAAATCGTCGTGGCGGGAGGTGCGCACACCACGAACGTACAGGCCATGATCCGCTTTCTCTCGAACGCGGCGCAGGACCCGCGCTTTAATGCCGACACCATCATGGCAGAGATCAACCAGGTGAGCAGCAACGCCTATGGTTACGGCGGCCTCTCCTGGATCGACCGCCAGCTTTACCGCTACCTGCTCATCCCGTTCACGCGGATGGCTCTGCAGGAACAGGAGACCCTCTTCGCCTGGATGGAGCACGACACGAACGGCAACAAGAAGCCCGACTGGGGCCCGGGCCGCGACGACCCGATGAACCTGACGAAGTATTTCATGACCCACATGAAGGTGGACGACACTGTGGGCCAGGCGGATTTCCCGTCGATATGGAATCTCAAGGTGCGCCGCGGCCCCGGGCTGATCCTGAACTGGAGCGGCGACACGCCTTCCTCGCTCTCCGTGCTCATCGACTCCGCGCTCGGGCTCGGCGCGCCGCCGCAGCCGTGGTTCATGGAGCGCATGCGTGAACTCGACGACTGGCTCGGCGAACTCCCGCCGCCGAAATATCCCTTCCCCATCGACGCCGCCCAAGCCGCCGCGGGCAAGCCACTCTACGTCAAGCATTGCGCGGAGTGCCATGACGTGGGTGCAAAATGGACGAACAAGATCATCCCCCAGCGCGAGATCGGCACCGACCCGGAACGCATGCGCTCGTGGAATGGCAAGGCCGCGAAACTCGCCAACCAGCGCGTCCGCGAAATGGGAATCACCCGCCCGCCCATGGTGGAAGATGAGCCCTTCGGTTACCAATCGCCGCCCCTAGACGGCATCTGGCTGCGCGCGCCGTACCTGCATCACGGCACGGTGCCGACGCTTTGGGATTTGATGCAGCCAGTGGAGAAGCGTCCCACCGAGTTCCACCGCGGCTACGATGTCTTCGATCCGAAGAACGTAGGCTTCGAATCCCATACCCCCGAAGCGCGGCGCCGCGGATTCCTTCTCAAGACAAACGAGCGCGGCAACGGCAACGGCGGCCACCTCTACGGCACCGAACTGACTGACGCGGAGAAGTGGCAGATCGTCGAATATCTCAAGACTTTGTAAGTGCCGGCCGAACCATGAACACCGCCGAGCCCACGATGCCGATGAAGCGCCTGCGCTGGGAGTGGGCTGCCTGCGCCGGGCTCGCGCTCGCGCTGGCGGCGATGTTCCTGTGGGTGGGTGCGGGTGATGGCTCGCGCGTCCTGCTCGCGTGGCTGGCGTCCGGGGCACTGGCCGGTCTCGGCACGTGGCTGGAGCGGCGACGCGAGGCCGTGCGCCTCTACGGCCAGCTCCTGATCGCGGGCGGAATCGCCGGATTTTTCGGCAGCATCTGCGCGGCGCAAGGCCACAACATTCTCCAGATCGAGCACTCCGCGTGCTACGCGTGGCCGCTGCTTGCGGTATGCGGCGCCGGTCTGCTCTTGTGCGCGGATGCGCGGCGGTCGCAGTGGCTCTGCGGCACGGGACTCGGGCTCGCGTGGATGGGTGTGACCCTCCAGCAGTTCACCGTCTTCAGCCTCGCGGCGAACTTACTTCTCGTGGCCGTGGCAGTGCGTTTGTTCCAGCGTCGGCAGTGGATCATCCCCCTCTGGATCATGCTCGTGGCGATCCACCTCGGGTTCCTGCTCGGGTGGCCATTCAGCGGTGGCCGCTTCGATGCCGATCGCTACCTCGACCTGAGCGAATACTGGTGGTCGCTCGCTTTTTTCACCGTCGCATGGGCCGCCTTCACGCAGATCGCCGCGCACTCGCGTGACACCATATTTTCGCCCTCACGCCGCCGCCTCTTCGCCTCGCTGAACAACGCGCTCTTCTTCGGCCTCGGCGTGCTCATCGTACCGCCGAGCCAGCCCGCGTGGTTTTGGAAATTTTGCGTCGCCGCCGGCTTCCTCCTCCTGCTCGCGTGGATTTTCACGGACCGCTTCCTCCACCTGCGCCGCGCCTACGCGGTGCAGGGCGCGACGCTCGTCGCACTCGGGCTCGTCAGTTCCATCATCGGACGCGAACCCGCCGCGCTGCTCGCCGTCGCCAGCACCTTCTTCGTCCTCACCTGCGAAGATCGCCGGCACTGGTTGCTGCGCTACGGCGCCGGCCTCACCGCACTCGCGGCCTTTGCGCTCGCGTGGGAGCCGGTCTTTCGCAGCGCGACGCCGTCGCTCTGGCTCGGCGTCTTCACCGGAGCGCCGCTCGTTTTCAACTCCATCTGGATCAGCCGCCACCGCGAACTGTGGCAACGCTGGGACGTCCTGTTTTTTGGCGCGTTCGGCCTCGGCCTGTGGATGCTCACCACGCTGGCACAAACGCCCGCGCAGTATCACCCGCCCATCCTCGCGATCGAGGCCGTCCTCGTCACCGGCTCGTTCTTCCTCCTCGCCATCCCCGAGTATCCCTGGCTCGCCACCACCGTCATGCTGCTCGCGCAATTCCTCTGGTTCCGGCAAGTCGGCAACTTCAATTCACGCCCGTGGTGGAATCCCTTCATCGTCGTCGTCTGCACCCTCGGCTTGAGCTACTGGTGGCAGACTCACGGACGCGCACTCCTGCCCGAGCGGGCGCTCCGCTGGGTGCAAGGCATCGCCGCAGCCGTCGCCGTGGCCATCCTTCTCCTCTCGGTCGAAAGCGCCTTCGGCACGACCTCCGCCGCGTTGGTGATTCTCAGCGGGCTCGCCGTCATCGTGCCTTATTACGCCTCGGCGATCGGCGACCGGTTCCTCCTCGGCTTCGGCCAGCTCTTGGTCGCCACGGCAGTCGGTGAATTCATCGGCCAGCTCACCCATTCGCCACTGCCCCATTGGCTGGCCGCGCTCGCACCCATCGCCGCGCTGCTCATGATGGCGCCCGGGCTCGGCAGCCCCTTCCCCGGCACCGTATGGGAAAGTCCCGCGCGCTGCCTCGCCATGCTCTATCGCGCGCTCGCCGCCGCGATGTTCGTCGTCTGGACGCTGCACTACATCAGCCCCGCGAACCGCTTCCTCCTCCTCGCCCTGCTCGCCGTGTGGCTCCTCAGTCTGAAGGAACGCCCCGCGGGCGCCCTCATCCTCGGCGGCGCGATTTGCGCGGCCGGCGCGCTGCTCGCCTTCTGGATGGGCTGGCTCGGCGCGTCTGGATTCCGGCTGCGCGACCTCCTCGGCTTTCTGGCGCTGCTCTACTTTGGCCGAATCCTCCGCACGAGGAATCTGCTGTCCGACGAACTCCAGCGGATCGGGATCATCATCGGGCTGGCCGCGGTCACGCAGTGGGTCTGGCTCTGGGTGAATTTTTACGCGTCATCGTCCCCCACCCCGGTTGCATTCCCCATCACGGTTGTCTGGTCCCTCGTCGCCGCGATCATCGTCTGCGCGGGTTGGAAATTCGGGGAACGCGACTACCTGCTCTTTGGATGGGGACTGTTGCTCGTCGCCCTCGGGCGCGTCTTGTGGGTCGATCTGATCGCGAGCCGCATGCCCATGGGCACCGACCCCGCGTTTTGGTGGGGCCTTGCGACCGTCGGCATCGCCATGCTCGTCGCGGCGCTCACTTACGCCCGCCGATCAACGCCCCCGGCCTCATCGCCGTAGAGAGGATGACTGGCGACGTGGTACCACCGCGCAGCGCCATCCAAAAAAAGTAACGCCGTCATCCTGAGCGAAGCGCCGCGCGGGCGAAGGCGGGACGGCGCGCAGTCGAAGGACCTCTAATACGATTTACACGATCGAATTGCCGGAATGGTCTGCGAACGCCAACGGCGTTCCATCCATCAGCCCAGGGTTGCGCGCCGCGCGCTACCCTGGGTGGCCTGGCCAAAAGCGATGCAAACCCTGAAAGGGTTTCATCCTCCATCGCGATCTGGCACGGATGGGGATTCAACCCCTTCAGAGTTGGCTCCGTCTTGAATCCATGACCCAGGGTAGCTCGTGCCTCGCAACCCTGGGCTGGTGGATGGAACGCCGTTGGCGTTCTCCCGGCATTCGCGCACCTTGATTGTGGAAATCGTATAACTATTTCCGCCATCGGGCGACGCATCGGGGGAAAAGCTAGAGTTCCTGCGGCAAGCTCAGGATTACGGGATTTTTTCCGATCGAAGGCACCACTAACTCCAGCGATTCGCGATCATCACCCACCCATGTCCTCCGCCCTGCTCACCATGGCCCCGGCGCACTGGAAAAACGGAACGACGACCCGCGAGGCGGCCTTTCACTTGTCCTTCCGCCGCCAACCATTTCGAGTCGGGTTCTCGATCGCCTGCGGCCTGGCCGACTCGGCCGCGTGAATGGAGGCGCTTCACTTCACCGCCGATGACCTCGCCACCCTGCGCGGACTCGATGACCAGCCGCTCATCGAAAAAGCCTTCCTCGAATTCCTCGGGACCCTCCGCTGGTCATCGCGCCGATGTGGACCGTGCCATCGCGGAAATGCGAGCGGCTGGAGTCGCCATCGGCCCGGCGTGAAGACTCGACACCGGCATTTTCGCTCGCCGGACCGTGGCGGCGCAGACACCATCCCAGCAGCTTTCCCCGAGGTCATGGCTGCCACACAAATACCCAGCGTTGCCCCTTACGACTTCTTCGTAAGTTACACGGGCAAGGACCAATCGTGGGCGGAATGGATAGCCTGGCAGCTCGAAGCGGCCGGTTACAAAACCCTGATTCAAGCGTGGGATTTCAAGGCGGGCGGCGTCTTCCCGGCGGATATGCACCGCGCCCTGCAAGGAAGCGCCCGCGTGCTCGGAGTGCTTTCGCCAGACTACCTCCTCTCCGACTACTCCAGTGCCGAGTGGATGGCTGCTGTCCAAGATGACCCGCTCGGTGCAACGCAGCGCCTGACCTTGGTGCGCGTCGCTCCCTGCGAACCCTCAGGCCTGCTCGCCGGACGCACTTACATCGACCTCGCCGGGAAAACTGCGGATGCAGCCACGAGACATCTCCTGGATGGCCTCAAAGCGGGCCGGGCCAAACCCGCGACTGCTCCGCCGCATCCTTTGTCAGGCAACGCCGCTCCTGCTCCTGCCTTCCCCGGCCTGCCACCACACAATCTCCCCCGCCTCCAGCCCTTCTTCGGTCGCGCGGCCGAACTCGCCACCCTCCGCGAGGCCCTCGATCCCGACTCCCGCACCTGGGGCGCGCTCATCGATGGCCGGGGCGGCATGGGCAAGACCTCCCTCGCCGTCCGCGCCGCCTACGACTGCCCGCCCGGCCTCTTCCAGCGCATCGTCTTCGTCTCCGTGAAGGACCGCGAGATGGACGACGACGGCGAGCGCCCGCTCGGCAACCTCCTCGTGCC
>JANOAZ010000023.1:0-42900 GCA_031411395.1 Chthoniobacteraceae bacterium | reverse complement strand
AGTTTTCCAGCCCGACGCGGCGCTCGCAGCGCGGGGAAGGATTCTGTTCGCGCAGCATCGCTGCGCTGCGTGTCACAGCTCGGGAGAAAAGGTCGCGCCGCCTGCGGTGCCCGCCTTGAGCAAAGTGCGCGCAGGCGAGGGGTGCTTGTCGGAGCGGCGCGGGGCGTGGCCGCATTATCCGCTCTCAGCCATGCAGCGAACGGCTGTGCAAGCCGCGCTCGCGGAGGAAGCGAAGGTGTGGACGCCAGCGGAGCACATGCAGCTCACGCTCACGCGGCTGAATTGCATCGCGTGCCACCAGCGCGACGAGTTGGGCGGCGTCGCGAGCAACCGCAGCGAATACTTTACCGGACGCGAGGAGAGCCTCGGCGAACAGGGTCGCATCCCTCCGCCGCTCACGGGCGTGGGCGCGAAGCTCAAAGCCGCGTGGCTTCGCGAGGTCGTCGCCAATGGCGCGGGCGTGCGGCCTTCGATGAACACGCGGATGCCGAAATTCGGCGCAGCCAACACCGAGCCGCTCGTCGCGTGGCTGAAGCAACTCGACGTGCTGGCGCTCGCGAAGTTCGAGCGCGTGCCCGAAGCCGCGAAGCCCCACAACGTGGGCCGCGACCTCGCAGGCACGAAGGGCCTCAACTGCATCGCCTGCCACACCTTTCGCGGACGCAGCGCCGCCATTCGCGGGCCGGAACTCACGACCATGACCGAGCGGCTGGAGGAAGACTGGTTCCATCATTTCCTCGCGCAGCCGCAGCGGTTCGCGCCGCTCACCGTCATGCCCGGATTTTGGCCGGATGGAAAATCCACGCTGCCCGCCGTCCTCGGCGGCGACCCCAGCCGGCAGCGAGACGCGCTCTGGCAATTTCTCGCGCGCGGCCCCGAGGCGGGCGAACCCGCCGGACTGGTGCTGGAGCCGCTCGTCGTCGAGGTGCGCGATGAAGCCGTCATCGTGCGCCGCGCCTTTCCCGGAATTGGCAAACGCGGCATCGGCGTCGGCTATCCCGGCGGCATCAACCTCGCCTTCGACGCCGCGCAAATGCGCCTCGCGAGCGTGTGGAGCGGCGGCTTCATCGAAGCCTCCGGCCTCTGGCGCGGCCAAGGCTCCGGGCAGGCGCGCATTCTCGGCAAAGACACCGTGAACTTCCCACCCGGCCCCGCCTTCGCTGTGCTCGAAACGTCCGCCGCTGCGTGGCCCGCGAACGTCGCGGAAGGCACCACCTTCAAAGGCTACACCCTCGACGCGCAGCAGCGCCCCACCTTCCGCTACGCTCCCGGCGACTTCACTGTGGATGACGTTTTCATCGAACGCCGCGATGCCGCGGGAAAGCTCTTCCTCGAACGCAGCCTGAAAATCTCCGCCCCGCCCGCCGGCCTGCACTTTCGCGTGGCGGTGGAAAAACTCATCGAGCCGCGCGGCGCGAATGAATTCGCCATCGGCAAGAATCTCCTCGTGCGCCTGCCCGCCGCCCCGCTCGTGCGCGATGTGGACGGCGCGAAGGAACTCCTGTTGCCAGCGAGCGCGGAGATGAAGCTCGAGTATCACCTCACCACCAAGCCATGAGCCGTCGCCTTTTCATTTTGCTCTGCCTGCTCCCGCTCGCCGCGGTGGCGGAGGACTTCGGCGATACCTGGGGCACGGCGGAGCGGGAGGCGGCGTATTATCGGCTCGTGGATGTTCCGATGCCGGAGGGCGTGTATTTGGAGGCGGGGAATTTTGTTTCGCTGCCGGATAGGCGGCTGGCGGTGGGGACGCGGCGCGGAGAGATTTTGCTGTTCAGCGGTGCGGGGGATGAGCGTCCGCAGCCGCGCGTGGAGCGGTTCGCCAGCGGGCTGGATGAAGTGCTGGGACTGGCTTGGCGTGACGGCGCGTTCTACGCCACGCACGCGACGGAGGTCACGCGCATCGCGGATACGAATGGCGACGGGCGCGCGGACCGTTTTATCACGGTAAGCGATGCGTGGGGCTTCGGGCATTACCACGAATTTGCGTGCGGCTCGAAGTTCGATGCGGAGGGGAATCTCTACGTCGCGCTCGGCTTGTCCGAATCCTACCACTCGAAGGCGCTGTTTCGCGGCTGGGCGTTGAAGATTACGCCGGACGGAAAAACCATCCCGCTGTGCAGCGGGCTGCGCAGTCCGCTCGGTGTGGGCGTGAATGAGCATGGCGAGATGTTTTACGTGGAGAGTCAGGGGCCGTGGAATGGCTCGTGTTCGCTGAAGCATCTGCGGCCCGGCGGCTTCATGGGGCATCCCATCAGCTTCAACTGGTATCCCTTCGCGCCGAACATGGGCGCGGTGCCCGTGATGCCGAACTCGCCGTCGCGCATGGAAGCGGAGCGGCGGCGCGTGAAGGAACTCGTGCCCTACGCGGTGGTGTTTCCTTACAAGAAAATGGGACGCTCGATTTCCGGCTTCGAGGTGTGCCGCGCGGGCGGAAAGTTCGGGCCGTTCGACAACCAGATTTTTGTCGGCGACTACACGCTGAGCGTCGTGATGCGCGCGACGACGGAGCGGGTGAACGGCGTGTGGCAGGGCGCGTGTTATCCCTTCCGCGAAGGGCTCGGCACCGGTCTGCTCGCGCTGCATTTCATGCCGGATGGCAAGCTCATCACCGGCGGCACCAACCGCGGCTGGCCCGTGCGCGGAATGAAGGACAACCTGCTCCAGCGCCTCGACTGGACCGGGCGCACGCCGTTCGAGATTCTCGACATCCGCGCGCAGCCCGACGGCTTCACGCTGCGCTTCACGCGCCCCGCCGACGCCGCGCAGGCCGCGCGCCCGGAGAGCTACGCGCTGGAGACTTACACACATATCTACCAGCAAGGCTACGGCAGCCCGGAAGTGGACCAGACGCGCCCGATCATCACCGCTGCCGAAGTCGCGCCAGACGCATTGAGCGTGCGCCTGCGGGTGAAGGGGCTCGTGCAGGGCCACGTCCACGACTTCCACCTGCCCGCCTTCAAATCGCGCGACGGCGAAACCCTCCTCCACGACCGCGCTTATTACACGCTGAACGAAATCCCGAAGCCCCCTCCGCCGCAATCCAACAAACCATGAACCCGTAATTTTCCCCTCTCTACCTATGCCCTCCACACCATCCCGCCTCAAGTTCACCGCCGGCCTGTTTGCTCTCGCTGCCGTGTGCTCCTTTAGTACGGCTGCGGCGGAGGCGCCATCCCCGCGATCGATCGGAGATCGGGACCACGCGCTCGACATTTTCAGGAAACGCATGGGCTTGTTCATCCATTGGCTCGCCCCCACCCCGGAGCGCGGCGGCGGCATTCGATACTCAAACGGACAGCCCACGAAAACCGCCGACGAGTTTGCCGACTCCGTCAACGTGACCAGGGTCTGCGACGAGATTGCGGCCCTCGGGTTCGAGTATGTCGTGCTCACCGACTTTCACGGGTTCGGCACCATGCTGCACCCGAGCAAAGCCAGCGACCAGTGGCGCGGTCCGGGATTCGCCTCCCGTCGCGATGTCGTCGGCGAGATGATCGCCGGACTCAAGGCGCGGGGCATCGGGATGATCCTCTTCACTCATCCGCTCGATGGTCACGACTTTGCCAAGGAGCAGCAGGAGCGCCTGGGCTGGAACGATCCCGCGGGCGGCTACCGGCGGTGGAACGACTTCATCAATGATGTCTATGCCGAGCTGACCGAGCGCTATGGCAAAGACCTGCTGGGCATCGGTTTTGACAGCGAGTTTGCCCTTTCCGGGGCCATCGAGTGGAAGGGCAAACTGGACCGGGATCGTCTGCGCCAGACGATCCTCTCCCGCCAGCCGGCACTGAGCCTCATGGGCTTGACCGCACCGAATGAGACCTGCGAATTGGGGATGAAAGAGATCTGGCGGCCATCCTGGTTCGATCCGTGGACGTCGCGCGCCGACGATGACTACAACGTCGAGAACTGGCCGGCTTATCGTCGCTGCATCGGCATCGTGCAGGGACACCACTGGGCCACCGTCACGCCGCCCGAGGGCGGCCAGGCCCGCCTCACCGCGGAGCAGATGTATCGCTACACGGTGCTGCAGGCCGGCACGGCTACGGAGGGTCCGGGTGTCAGTTGGGCAGCCAGTCCTTACACCGATGGACTTTGGGAAAAGGACGTGCGCGAGGCCTTCGCGAAGCTGGCCGCCTACATCGCCCCGGTCGGCGAATCGCTGCGCGATGTCTATGCGAGCCGGTCGTATCCCACGCCCGAGGGCGCCACGCTGGCCGGCTTGCCGCACGGCGTGGTCGCGACGCGCAAGACCGACGACACCGTGGAATATCTTCATGTTCTCAATCCGCCGGCGGGACGCACCCTCGCGCTGCCGCCGCCAGCCGATGGCAAGCGGTTCACCGCAGCGACGCTGCTGCCCGATGGCGCGGCGGTGGAACTGAAACAAGATGACAGCGGCCTGTACCTCATGTTGCCCGACGGGAAAACCTGGCAGCCTCTGAACACCGTCCTCCAGCTCCGCGTGGACCCCGCGACGATCGCCCCGCGCAATCTCGCCCTGCACCGGCCGGTCATCGCTTCCAGCTCGATCGAGCGCGATCCGGCCTGGCCGCCGCGTTCGGATTGGAATCGCATTCGCCTCGTGGACGGGGAGACGCGCGTGACTGCCGCGCCCCAGAAATGGTCGAGTGGCAACGCGGGATGGTCCAGCGCGCGGACCGAGCAGGATCGCGAGGAATACGTCGGCGTCGGCCTCGGTGACAGCGTCACCATCGGCGAGGTGCGCCTTTACCCGCGCGATGACGGGCAAGGGTTCCCGCTGGATTTTCAGATCCAAGTTTCACCGGACGGCGCAGCATGGAGCACCATCCTCACGCGGACGGATTGTCCGCTGCCAAAGGATGTCCAGTGCTTCAGCGTGAAGCCGATCGCGACGCGTTTCATCCGGGTGTTAGCGACCCGGCTGCGGGCGAATCCCGCCGACAAGGGGCTCTATAGTTTTCAACTTGCCGAGCTGTCCGTGCTGTCCGCCGAGCCACCGCAAAGCGTCACCGAACTCTGGGCCGATTTCGATCCGCGCAAAGACGCGCTCGAAACCCAGGTCATCCGCGAGTGGAAGGAGGACGGTGCCGTGTTCCGCCATGTGCGGTATTTGATCGGCACTTTCAAAGGCAAGCCCGCGCGCATGGCGGCGATCTATGGCTTCCCCGACGGCGCGAAGGAAAAGCTGCCGGCGGTGATGCACATTCACGGCGGCGGTCAGCGCGCCTCGCTGAGCGAGGTGAAGTTTCTCGTTTCGCGTGGCTACGCGGCGTTGTCGGTGAACTGGGGCGGCAGCGGCACGGGCAAGGCACCTTTCAACGCCGTGCAAGGCGCGCTGCCGGATGACCCGAACACCGACTGGGGAGCGGTCGATCCTTCGCAACTGAATGCGGAGAGATACAGCTCCATCCTGCCTGGCCCGAAGCAGGTCTTCGAGGACCGCGAGCATCCGAAGAACAACAACTGGTATCTGCTCACGCTCGGCTGCCGGCGCGGGCTCACCTTCCTCGAGCAACAGCCGGAGGTCGATGCGCAGCGCCTCGGTGTGCATGGCTACTCGATGGGCGGCAACCTCACGATGTATGTCGCCGGCACCGATGCTCGCGTGAAAGCCGCCGTGCCCGCTGTGGGAGGCGCGGGCTGGCGTTGGCAGCCCCACGAATTCATCGGGGGCTCCGCTCAGGTGGATCGCGTGCAGGGCGATCTGGAAGTCTTCAAGCGCACGCTGAGCTTTGAGAGTTACGCGCCGCTGATTCGCTGCCCCGTGCTGCATCGCAGCGCCACGAACGACTTCCACGGTTGGATGGATGACGTGTATCGCACGAACGCGCTGAACCCAAATCAGCCAGTGCGTTATGCGTGGACGCCGCACATCAATCATCAACTCAGCCCTGAAGTCGCCGTCGCGATGCCGCTGTGGTTTGATCACTATCTCAAAGGCGGCCCCGCGCTGCCGGAGACACCGCGCAGTGAACTCGAGCTCGACACGGCGGATCACATCCCCCTGCTCAAACTCACGCCCGATGCGAAAACACTGCCAGTGGCCCATGTGAACATTTTTTACAGCGTCGATCCCGATCCCCGCGCCCGCTTCTGGCGCAGCGCCGAGGTCGTGCAACTCGGCGACACGTACACCGCGAAGCTGCCGCTGCACACACTCGGCTTGCCGCTCTTTGCCTTTGCGAATGTCCATCACACGCTGCCGAAGCCCCAGTCGCTCGCCGCTCTTTCCGGCAAAACGAAGCCCGTGAAGGAAGTCTGCCTAAGCAGCCAGTTTCACACTCTCGCGCCCGATGCGCTGAGAGCCGCAGGCATCGTCACCACGCTCAAGCCCACGAAGCTCATCGACGACTTCGCCCACGGTCTGCGTGACTGGTATTCGCAGAATGCCGACCATGTCTCGCTCGTGCAGCGTTGGACCCGCAAGCTCACCGATCCTCATTGGCAGGGCGTTGACGGTGCCAAACTGAAGCTCACCCTCAAGCTGCCGCAGACCAACACGCTCACCTTCGTCATCCTCGAAAACGAATGGCGCTCGTATCGAGGCCCGAAGAAAACCTTCATCTGCGAACGCGAGATCACCGGCACCGATGACGAACAAACGATCACACTGTCCGCTGCCGATTTCACCTCCAGGGACGGTGCCCTTACGTCCTGGGCGAATGTCGATCAATTCGCCATCTGCGCCCACTACGGCGAACGCGGCGCTCCAGCCCGCCAATCGAGTTGGAAAGGCGCTGAGGCGGAGCTTTGGCGCCTGGAGTGGGAGTGAAACTCATGACGGCCATGAAACGCTTCTTCACCTTCGCCCTGTTCCTTTCGGTATGCGTCATTCGGGTTTCGTCATTCGCCGCGCCGCCCAACATCCTCCTCATCCTCGCCGACGACCTCGGCTACGGCGACGTGAGTTGCTACAACGATCAGTCGAAGGTCCCCACGCCGCACATTGACCGCCTCGCACGCGAGGGCATGAGGTTCACAGATGCGCACAGCCCGGCCACGGTCTGCACGCCCACGCGCTACAGCTTGATGACGGGCCAGATGGCTTTCCGTGTGCCGAATGGCGGCAGGGTTTTCGATGGCATCGGTGGGCCGTCGATCATTACGCCGGGGCGGCTCACGCTGCCCGCGATGCTCCGTGCGAATGGTTACGCCACGGCGTGCGTCGGTAAATGGCACGTCGGCCTGACGTTCTTCGACAAGGCCGGACTTCCCGTGCGCGGCAACGGCATCGAGGCGGTGCAGCGCGTGGATTTTTCCCGTCGCATCGAGGGCGGGCCGGTGGACCACGGCTTCGAGAGTTTCTTCGGCACGGCGTGCTGTCCCACGACGGACTGGCTCTACGCCTTCATCGAAAACGACCGCGTGCCCGTGCCGCCCGCCGGCCCGCTCGACAAATCGCGGCTGCCAAAACACCCGTATGCGAATGATTGCCGCGCCGGTCTCATCGCGCCGGATTTTCCGATGGAGGAAGTGGACCTCGTCTTTTTGAAAAAGAGCCGCGAGTTCCTGGAGCAGCACGTCCGCCAGTCACCGGGCAAACCGTTCTTTCTGTTTCACTCCGCGCGGTCCGTGCATCTGCCGTCGTTCGCCGCGCCGCAGTTCAAAGGCGCGACCAAAGCCGGGCCGCACGGCGACTTCATCCACCAGCTCGACTGGGTCGTCGGCGAACTCATGCAGACGCTCGAAAAACTCGGCGTCGCCGACAACACGCTCGTCATTTTAACCAGCGACAACGGCCCCGAAACCACCAGCGTTATCCACATGCGCGCCGACCACGCTCACGACGGCGCGCGCCCGTGGCGCGGCGTGAAGCGCGACAGTTGGGAAGGCGGCCATCGCGTGCCCTTCCTCGTCCGCTGGCCCGGAAAAGTGAATCCCGGCACCACCAGCGCGCAACTCACCAGCCTCACCGACGTGATGGCCACCGTCGCCGCCATCATCGGCGCGGACCTCCCCGACAATGCAGCCGAAGACAGCTTCAACCTGCTCCCCTCATGGCGCGGCGAAGACAAAGCCCCCATTCGCCCCTACCTGCTCACGCAAGCCTTCGGCGGCGCACGCACGCTCTCCATCCGCCGCGGCCCGTGGAAATACCTCGACCACCCCGGCTCCGGCGGTAACCGCTACGAGAACAATCCCGGCCTCACGCCTTTCATCCCCCCCGACACCGTGCCCGACGCCCCCGGCCAGCTCTACAATCTCGAAACCGACCCCGGCGAAACGAAGAACCTCCACACCACGCATCCCGAACTCGTGAAGGAACTGAAAGCCCTCCTCGACCAATCCAAGACCAGCGGCCGGAGCCGGCCTGAACACACGACAAGCAATCCATGAAGCTGTTACTGCTCACATCACTCGCCGCCACCATGTCCATCTTCTCCGCTCCGCTCACCGAAAAGAAGCCCGTCACCGACGAATACCACGGCGTGCGCGTCGTGGATGATTATCGCTGGCTGGAGGAAGCCGGCTCGCCTGCCGTGAAGGCTTGGACGGATGCGGAGAACAAGCACTCGCGGGCCTGGCTGGATGGGCGGACGGAGCGGGCGGGCATCGAGGAGAAACTCACGGCCCTCTATGCAAAAGACACGCCTTCGCACAGCGGACTGGTGTCGCGGCCGGGGCTGCTTTTTGCGCTGAAGTTCCAGCCGCCAAAGCAGCAGCGGTTGCTCGTCACGCTGGCGTCGGCGGACGATCTGGCGTCGGAGAAAGTCGTGCTCGATCCGAATGAGATCGAGCCGAAGGGACAGGTGGCGATGGATTGGTTCGTGCCATCGCCGGATGGGAAACTTTTCGCTGTGTGTCTCTCTGAGAACGGCAGTGAGGAGGGCACGCTGCATTTTTACCGCACGGAAAACGGCGAGCATCTGCCCGATCGCATCGCCCGCGTGCAGTATCCCACCGCCGGCGGCAGCGCGGCGTGGACGCCGGATGGCAGCGCGGTTTTTTACACGCGCTATCCGCACAAAGGTGAGAAGCCGGAGGCGGACTTGAACTTCTTTCAGCAGGTCTATTTTCACAAACTCGGCACGCCCGCCGAGGCCGATGAATACTCCGCCGGACGCGACTTCCCGCGCATCGCGGAGATCGAGATGGAGACTTCCGAAGACGGGCGCTTGCTGCTCGCGAGCGTGGCGAATGGTGATGGCGGGGAGTTTGCCCACTACGTCCGCGAGACAAAGGACGGCGCGGCCTGGCGGCAAATCACGCGGCACGAAGACGGCATCAAGGAAGTCGTGTTCAGCCACAATAGCGCGGCGTTTTTCCTGCGCTCGGTGAAGGACGCGCCGCGCGGAAAAGTGCTGCGTATTCCCGCGACTGGCACGCTGCGCGATGCGGAGACGATCATCCCCGAGAGCGACGCCGTCATCGAAGGCATCACGGCCACTGCGCAGTTCCTTTTTGTCGCCGACCTCATTGGCGGGCCGTCGCGCATCCGGCGGTTAGGGCTGGATGGAAAGAACGAGAGCCACCTTCCGCTGCCCGAGGCATCCGGCGTCGGCGGGCTGCTCGAAGTGGATGGCCGCATCGTATTTCGCCAGACGAGTTTCGTCGCGCCCTCCGCGTGGATGTCCTACGACCCGGCCAGCGGCGGCATCAAAAAGACGGCGCTCTTCAACACGTCGCCCGTGGACTTCAGCGACATCGAGGCCGTGCGCGAATTTGCTGTGAGCAAGGACGGCACACGCGTCCCCATCAATATCCTGCGCCGCAAAGGCACGAAGCTCGACGGCAGCAATCCCGCACGTCTTTACGCCTACGGTGGCTTCGGCATCAGCATCAGACCGGGTTTCAATTTCGAACATCGCCTGTGGTTCGACCGCGGCGGCATCCACGTCGTCGCCAACATCCGCGGCGGCGGAGAATTCGGCGAGGAGTGGCACCTCGCGGGCAACCTCACCAAAAAGCAAAACGTGTTCGACGACTTCGCGGCCTGCGCGCAGCACCTCATCACCCGCGGCTACACACGCCCGGAGAAACTCGCCGTCGAGGGCGGCAGCAACGGCGGATTGCTCATGGGAGCGTTCCTCACGCAGAACCCCGCGCTCGCCCGCGCCGTCGTCGCGCACGTCGGCATCTACGACATGCTCCGCCTGGAACTCGATCCCAACGGCGCATTCAACGTCACCGAATTCGGCACCGTCAAAGACCCCGCGCAGTTTCAGGCGCTCCACGCCTATTCGCCCTACCACCACGTCACCGACGGAACGAAGTATCCTGCGGTCTTCTTCCTTGCCGGCGAACACGACGGACGCGCCAACCCCGCCCACTCGCGACGCATGACCGCCCGCCTGCAAGCCGCCACCGCATCCGAAAATCCGATCCTCGTCCGTCTCAGCGCCGCATCTGGCCACGGGATGGGCACGGCCCTAACGGAGAAAATCGCGCAGCAAGCGGACGTGTTGGCGTTCCTCTTCGACCAACTCGGGATGTCGGGGAAGTAGTTGTCTGATCGTCAAACTGGCTCGCAAAAACTTCATCGGCCCAACCGCCAAATCGCATCTCGATCAACGCACCATGAAACAATCCATGAAACTCATCCACACTCTCGTCGCGCTCTCTGCGCTCTTTTGCGGCCAATCCCTCGCAGCGGGAAAAAAGCCGCTGCAAGTCTTCATCCTCGCCGGTCAGTCGAACATGGAGGGTCACGCGAAGGTCGAGACGTTCGACTACATCGGCGACGACCCGGCGACCGCGCCGCTTTTGAAAATGATGCGCGGCGCTGATGGGAAACCGCGCGTCTGCGACCACGTTTGGATTTCTTATCTCACCGGCAGATACGACGGCAGCGCCAATGGTGAAGGACTTGGCAAGCTCACGGCGGGCTACGGTGCCCGAGGTGATACTCCCACGAAGGATGGCGGGAAAATCGGGCCGGAGTTCACCTTCGGTCTGACCATGGACACCACGCTCGCGGAGCCGGTGCTTATCATCAAGACCGCGTGGGGCGGAAGGAGTCTGCACACGGATTTTCGCCCGCCGAGCGCGGGGCCGTATGAGTTAAGCGCCTGGCAAAAGGAGAACTACCCCAAACAGGAAGGCCACGGCATTCCAAAGGATTTGGAAAAATGGAAGGCCGACAAGGTAAAGGAAACCGGCGTCTTTTACCGGTTCATGGTGGAGCATGTGAAACGGGTGCTCGCCGACCCGAAGCGCGTCTGCCCGGCCTATGACGCAAAGGTGGGATACGAGATCGCCGGCTTCGTCTGGCTGCAAGGGTGGAACGACATGGTGGATGGGCACACGTATCCGGCGCAGGGCAAGTCCGGCCGCTTTGACGTTTATAGTGAGTTGCTGGCACATTTCATCCGCGACGTGCGGCGCGATGTCGGCGCGCCGAGGATGCCGTTCGTCATCGGCGTGATGGGTGTGGGCGGCCCCGATGCGGGCGTGGATACGCAGGAGTTTCGCAAGGCGATGGCGGCTCCGGCGGCGCTGCCGGAGTTCAAGGGCAACGTGACCGCCGTGGAGACCGCGCCGTTCTGGTCGGAGGAACTCGAGGCGGTTGATAAGAAGCGCGAGAAGGTGCGGCAGATGCGCCACTTCCTCGACTCGAAGCACAAGGACCACGCCAACGCCGACGGCAAAATGACCGAGGAGCAGAAGCGCGAGCATGTGAAGAAGTTCGAGGCCGAACTCATCTCGCGTGCGGAAGCCGCGCTCTGGCAACGCGGCGCGTCCAATGCGGGCTACCACTATCTCGGCTGCGCGAAGACTTTCGCGCTGATGGGCCGGGCCTTTGCCGAGGCCACGCTCACGATGATGAAAGAGCAAAAACGCTGAACTACTTCCGATGAAAACCACACTGCTTTCACTCACCTGCGCCGCTCTGTTTGGCTTCGCGAATTCCGCGCTGCCGGCGGCCAAAGACCAAGCGGCGGCGACGCCCGACTTCACCAAAGGCGACACCAAGCCGGCGGATGCGAAACACGACTGGACGCTCGGGCCGACGGGCGCGCGCGGGTGGTATCACACGGCCAACGGTCATTCGCGGCTGACGCGGCAGATACTCGTGACGGCGGTGGCGAAGGGCTCGCCGGCGGAGGCGGCGCTGGAGAAGGGCGATGTCATCCTCGGCGTGGACGGCAAAAACTTCGCCGCCGATGCGCGTCACCAACTCGCCAGTGCCATCGCGGCGGCGGAGTCGGAGAAGGGCGGCGGCAAGTTGCGGCTGCTGCGCTGGCGCGCGGGGAAGTCGGAGACGGTGGAATTGAAGCTGCCGGTGTTCGGCACTTTCAGCGCCACCGCGCCGTATGATTGCGCGAAGTCAAAGCGCATCCTAGAACTCGGAAGTGCCTCGCTCGCGCGGCGGATGGGCGAGGCGAATTATGGTCGCGGGATGCACTCGATTTCCCGCTCACAAAACGCGCTCGCCTTGCTCGCTATGGGAAAGGCGGACTACTTGCCGCTGATTCAAAAGGAAGCGCACTGGGCGGCGGACTTCACGACCACGGGATACTTGTCGTGGGACTACGGCTACCTGATGACCTTCCTCGGCGAATACGTGATGGCTACCGGCGACCAGTCGGTGATGCCCGGCCTCAAGCGTCTCGCGCTCGAAACCGCGCGCGGACAAAGCGGGGTCGGCACCTGGGGACATCGCTTCGCCCAGCCAGGCGGCAATCTCGGCGGCTACGGCGCGATGAATCAGCCCGGCCTCAGCCTCACCATCGGCATGGTGCTGGCGCGCGAGGCCGGCGTGAAGGAGCCGGAACTCGACCGCGCCATCGCGAAGGCCGCGGGTTTTCTCCGCTGGTTTGTGAACAAAGGCGCGGTGCCCTACGGCGACCATCTGCCGTTCCCCGCGCACGAGGATAACGGCAAGTGCGCCGCGGCCGCCGTGCTGTTCGACCTGCTCGGTGACCGCGAGGCGGCGGAGTTTTTTGCGAAAATGTCCACCGCCGCCTATAGCGAGCGCGAGCGCGGGCACACGGGCAATTTCTTCAACTACCTGTGGGCGCTGCAAGGCGTCGCGCGCGGCGGCCCGCTCGCCATCGGCGCGTATCTCCGCGAGCAGGCGTGGTATTACGACCTCGCGCGCGGCTGGGACACGGCATTCGTCTATCAGCCGTCGCCCGTGGGCGAGGAGGAGAGCTACGCCTACGCCGGCTGGGACTGCTCCGGCAGCCACCTCATGGCATTTGCGCTGCCGCTGAAAAGCCTGCGCCTCACCGGCAAAAAGCCGTTCACCGTCGCGCCGCTGAGCGCCGCGCAAGTCGCCGAAGTCATCACCGCCGGGCGCGACTTCGCCTACCGGGGCGACGCGAACCGCTACGAGCAGCGCACGCCGGAACAACTCCTCGCCGGCCTCGCGAGTTGGTCGCCCTTCGTGCGAAAACGCTCCGCCGCCGCCCTCGGAAAACGCGAGGGCGACTTCCTCCCCGCATTGCTGAAAATGCTCGCCAGCAAAGACCGCGACGCCCGCTACGGAGCCTGCGAAGCCCTCGGCGCGCTCGGCAAACGCGCCGATGCCGCCGCGCCGCAACTCCGCGCCGCGCTCAAGGACGCCGACCCGTGGCTGCAATGCCTCGCCGCCGAGGCCATCCCCGCGCTCAGCCCCACCGAACGCAAAGCCAGCGTGAACGACCTGCTCGCCCTGACCGTGCGCTCGAATCCCGCCGACCCGCGCCGCCACGCCGCGCTCGCCGCCAGCCTCGCGCTGTTCACCCACTACCCCGGCACGCGCGCGCCCCAAAGCATCCTCGAAGCCTCCCTCGACGGCGTGGACCGCGCGCAGCTTTACCCCGCACTCCAGTCGCTGCTGAGACACGAGGACAGCATCGCCCGCAGCACCGCTGCCAGGAGCTACAAGAACCTCAGCGACGCCGATCTGGTCGCACTGCTACCCGACATCGTGAAAGCCATCGAGCGCATCGCCCCCAGCAACGAAATGTTCGCCGACGGCGTGCGACTCGCCGGGCTCGATCTCCTTTCCCGACTCCACATCCGTGAAGGCATGGCCCTCTGCGTCTCCACCATCGAGCCCGACCGCTGGGGCGAGCGCAACCGCAGCAAAGATTGCCTCGGCTACCTGCTGCGCTACGGCACCCACGCCAAACCGCTGCTCCCAAAGCTCCACGAACTCCGCACCTACCTCGCTACCGTCAAAAAAGTCCCCGCCGAGAACATGAAGCGATTCGATGAACTCGTCACAGCCATCGAATCGAGCACGGACACACCCACCCTGGTCAGCCTGGAGGAATTCAAGGCCCCCAAGAACCCGTGAGACATGCCATTCTCTATAGCGATCGCCGAAGGTGAACTCGTGAGAAGCGATCAAATGAATCGGATACCAATCGAACCAATTTCCATGAAACGACTCGCCTCTCGCCTGATAACCTTCACCGCGCTGGCTGTGGGCGTGACAGCATTTGCGAACGACTCCGTCACCCTCACCGGCGAACTCAAGCAATGGCACAAGGTCACGCTCACGCTGGATGGACCGTTTGCTCAGGAGCGGGACAAGCAGCCCAACGCCTTCACCGACCTCGCGTTCAATGTGACCTTTACGCACGAGAGCGGGGCTCCCAGTTACAAGGTGCCCGGCTATTTCGCCGCCGATGGTGACGCAGCGAATACGAGCGCCGAATCCGGCACAAAATGGCGAGCACATCTCTCGCCGGACAAAGCGGGCACTTGGAAATATTCCGTGTCTTTCACGAGCGGCAAACACGCTGCGATCGAAGGCGGCGGGCAGGCATTGGCACCCTTCGATGGCGTCACTGGTAGCTTCAAAATCACGGAGACAGACAAGACGAACCGCGATTTCCGCGCTCATGGCCGTCTGCAATATGTCGGCAAACATCACCTCCAGTTCGCCGGGTCGAAGCAGTATTTCCTCAAAGCCGGACCCGATTCTCCCGAGACGCTGCTGGCTTACACGGACTTCGATAACACCAGCGCGGGCAAGCCTGACAAAGTCCCACTCAAGACTTGGGAGCCGCATATGGGCGATTGGAAGGCGGGCGATCCCACTTGGAAAGACGGCAAAGGCAAGGGACTCATCGGGGCGCTGAACTATCTCGCGGGCAAAGGCGTCAACGCGTTCTCTTTTCTCACCTACAACGCGGCAGGCGATGGCGACAACGTGTGGCCCCTTATCGAGCGCGACGCGAAGCTGCACTACGACTGCTCGAAGCTGGACCAGTGGGGCGTCGTTTTCGACCACGCGACGGCGCTCGGCCTCTACCTGCATTTCAAACTGCAAGAGAATGAAATGGACGACAACCGCCTCGGCGCGGGCCGCAAGGATGGCGTCGTGCGCGAGTCGCTCGACGGCGGCAAACTCGGCATCGAGCGCCGCCTTTACTGCCGCGAACTCATCGCGCGTTTCGGCCACGCACTCGCGCTGAACTGGAACATCGGCGAGGAGAACACGCAGAGCAGCGAGGAGATTCGCGACATGGTAAAGTTTCTCCACGACAGCGATCCTTACCGGCATCCCATCGTCCTCCACACCTTCCCGCCGGAGCAGGAGAAAATGTATATGCCGCTGCTGGGCGACAAATCCCTGCTCACCGGCGTGTCGTTGCAAAACTCCTGGCGCGCGGTGCACCAGCGCTCGCTGCAATGGTTGCGCGCATCCGCCGCCGCTGGCCGCCCGTGGGTCGTCGCGAACGACGAGCAAAATCCCGCCGGCCTCGGCGTCCCGCCTGATCCCGGCTACAAAGGCCACGACGGCATCGCGGCGGAAAAACAACTCAAAGGCTCCAAGGCCGAGGGCAACTTCATCGCCAAGCCCTATACGATGCACGACATCCGCAAACTCACGCTCTGGGGCAACCTCATGGCCGGCGGCGCAGGCGTGGAATACTACTTCGGCTATGCGCTGCCGGAAAACGATCTGGTTTGCGAAGACTTCCGCAGCCGCGACAAGAGCTGGGACTACTGCCGCATCGCGCTCGACTTCTTTCGCACGGAGAAAATCCCCGTCGCGGAAATGACCAGCTCCGATGCGCTCATTGGCAACACCAAGGACGACAACTCCAAATACTGCCTCGCCCAAGCAGGCAAGCTTTACCTCGTCTATCTCCCGAACGGTGGCACCACCGACCTCGACCTCAGCGCCGCGCAGGGGGAGTTCAGCGTGAAGTGGTTCAACCCGCGCACCGGCGGCGACTTCATGAACAGCTCCGTAAAAGCCGTGGAAGGCGGGAAACCCGCCGCCCTCGGAAATCCCCCCGCCGACGCGACTGAGGACTGGCTGGTTGTCGTGCGCCGCTGATTCTGTCCTGACGATGAAACCGATCACTTCCGCGATCCCCACATCCACGCCGCTCACGCGGAGAATTAGGCAATTACTCGCCGTCCTCCTCGCCCTCGCCGCGCCCACGTGGGCCGCCAACGCGCCGCGCTACAACGTGCTGCTCATCATGGCCGATGACCTGCGGCCCGCCATGGGCTGCTACGGCGACACGCAGGCGAAGACGCCGCACCTCGACCGCCTCGCCGCGCGCGGCGTGCGTTTCGACCGCGCCTACGTGCAGTATCCGGTCTGCAATCCCAGCCGGGCCTCGATGCTGACCGGCACGCGCCCGGAGCACAACGGCGTCACGGGCAATGGCACCTTCTTCCGCGAGGTAATGCCCGACATCGTCACGCTGCCGCAGCTCTTCCGGCAGCACGGCGCGACGGCGCTTTCCTACGGAAAAATCTATCACGCGGGCCTCGTCGAAGGCGACATGGAGAACCGCTTTCTCGACAACGGCAAGTCTTGGGACGAAGCGCGCATGTTCCGCCCGACGAAGCTCGGCAACACCGGCCCGCGCCGCAATCTCACCGCCGGCAAACTCAAGTGGTGCGAAGTCGCCGACCTCGAAGGCGGCGACGACGATCAGTCCGACGGCCAGACCGCGGCGCAGGCCATCGCCGCGATGGAGCGGCTCGCGGACAAGCCGTGGTTCATCGGCGCGGGCTTCCACCGTCCGCACGACCCGTTCGTGGTGGGTAAGAAATACGTCGCGCAGTTCCCCGCCGGCTCGCTGACGCTGCACCGCGACCCCGCCGACGCATCGCCCCTGTTCAAGCAGTCGCTCGGGGGCGGCGCGTTCGAGGCCGCGTTCAAGCAGTTCGACGACCGCGACCGGATGGATTTCCTCACTCACTACTACGCGGGCGTGACGCAGACCGACGCGCAAGTGGGCCGGCTCATGGACGCGATGGACCGCCTGAAGCTGTGGGACAAAACGGTGGTCATCTTCGTCGGCGACCACGGCTACCACCTCGGCGAGCGGGGCTGGTGGAACAAAAACACGCTGTTTGAGCGCTCGTGCCGCGCGCCGTTCCTGGTCGTCGCGCCCGGCGTGAAGCCCGCCGCCTGCCGCAGCCTCGTCGAGTTCCTCGACATTTACTCCACGGTCGCCGACCTGTGCGGGCTGCCCGTGCCTGCGACGGTGAAAGGCAAAAGCCTCCAGCCGCTCCTCGCCGACCCGGCGAAGAAACTGCACGACTCCGCGCTCACGCACATCACCCGCGGCGGCGGCGTGACCGGCTTCAGCCTGCGCACGGAACGCTGGCGCTACATCGAGTGGAACGACGGCAACGTTGAACTTTACGACCACGACAACGACCCCGGCGAATGGCACAGCGTCGCAGCCGCCCCCGCGAACGCCGCCACGGTCGCGGACCTAAAACGTCAGCTCGCCGCCCGTCGCTGAAACCAAGCTGGAAATATCAAAAGCGCCGAAATTCTCTGACATGAAACCCATCAACCGACGCACCGCCATCAAGCTGACCGCCGCCGGATTCGGTGCGCTCGCCCTCAGGCCGGCCGCATCGCTCGCACAGGAAGCGCCGCAGCCTTTCGGCAGCGAGTTTCCCCAGCTCGAATCCCTCACCACGGGCGACTGGTGGACGAAAGGGACCCAGGCTGCCGCTCAGAACGAAAAACAGAAAGCCAAAGGCAAGGGTGGTGGTCAGCCGCAGCCGCCTTCGATGGATGTGCCGCGCGATGAGGTCGTGTGCTTCGCCTGCTACACACAGCAAAATGGCGTGCTGAAGATGAGCGCGCAGCTTTTCCCGCTGAAGCCGGGCGAGCAGCGTGTGGCAAGGCTCGAAGTGAAGAAGGATGGCGGTGGCTGGAAGGAGGTCGCGAGGGGCGAGGCGCATTATCCGGGCTGGGATGCGCATTTCCGCCTCGAAGGCTGGGATGGCTCGAAGAACGTGCCCTACCGCGTGCGCCACGGTGGGAAGGCGATGTTTGAAGGACTCATCCGCCGTGATCCGGTGGAGAAAAGCGAGATCGTCATCGCCAACATGAGCTGCAACTCCAGCCGCACCATCGGGCCGCGCACGGAGATCATCGAGAACCTCCGCGCTCAAGACCCCGACGTGATTTTCTTTGGCGGCGACCAGACTTACCGCCACACCGAGCACACGGCGGGCTGGATCGAGTTTGGCCTGCAATTCCGCGACATCATCCGCGACCGCCCGATGGTGTGCATTCCCGATGACCATGACGTGGGGCACGGCAATCTCTGGGGCGAGGCGGGCGGCCAGTCCCATATCGAAGGCGATGCGGACGGTGGTTATCGTTTTCCCGTGGCCTATGTGAACCAGGTGCAGCGTCAGCAGAGCTGGCATCTGCCGGATTCGCCCGATCCCGCGCCGGTGAACCGGGGCATCAGCGTCTATTTCACACGGATGATCGTCGCTGGCATTGACTTCGCCATTTTGGAGGACCGGAAGTTCAAGACCGGCCCCGCCGGCACCATCCCGCAGATGGGGCCGCGCCCGGATCACATCAACGATCCCGCTTATGACCCGAAAAGCATCGATCTGCCCGGTTTGGAGCTTTTGGGCCAGCGGCAGGAAAAATTCCTCCGCGAGTGGTCGCAGGACTACAGCGGCGGCGCAGAGATGAAGTGCGTGCTTTCCGCCACGGCCTTCTGCGGGGCCGTCCACATGCACGGCGGACCCGACAAGCGCCTGCTGGCCGACCTCGACTGCAACGGCTGGCCGCAAGCGGGCCGCAATCGCGCGCTCGTGGAGATCCGCCGCGCATGGGCGCCGCATCTCTGCGGCGACCAGCATCTCGCCGTCGTCGTGAAGCACGGCATCGAGCAGTTTGGCGACGGGCCGTTCAGCTTCACCAGCCCGGCGCTCGTGAACACGATCTACGGACGCTGGTGGCATCCGCTCGATGAAAAGCCCGGCCCGAGTCCCGTGGTAAACAGCCCGCTGCCGTGGACGGGCGAGTTCAAAGACGGCCTCGGCAACCCCATCACCATGATGGCCTATGCGAACCCCGAGGACACGAAGGACGAGAGGAAACGCGCCGACGGCTACGGCCTCATCCGCTTCGACAAAAAGACGCGCAAGATCACTTTCGAGTGCTGGCCGCGCTTCTCGAAAGTCGCCGATGGCGAAAAAGCGCAGTTCCCCGGCTGGCCCATCACCATCGCGCAGGACGCGAACGACGGGCGCAGGGTCCACGCCCGGCTGCCAGCCGTGAAGCTCGAAGGCGTGCCGCAGCCCGTCGTGCAAATCATCACCGAGGCCACGGGCGAGATTTTATACACCGTGCGCTCGCAGACGGAGAGCTTCACTCCCCGCGTCTATGCGCCGGGGAAATACACCGTCAAAGTCGGCAAGGACAAACCCGACACCGTGATCGCAAAGGGCGTGGAAGTGGCGTGATGAAACAACCAAGCATCAGCCGATTCCTCGCAGCCGTTTTTTGCCTAGCCAGTGCTATCGCTGGGCTTACGGGGCATTTACCAACGGGCTTATTTGGATTCTTCTGCCTGACATTCTGTTGCCTGATTTAGACAGAAGAATTTCAGGCAAAAGAATGGTTGTTACTGGATTCCGAAAACCGTTCCAGAAGCTCCTTTGAACAGGATTAGGACTCGCATTTGCTCGATTCCGAAAAACCTCTACCCGTGCAGGATTCCAAAACCGAGCGATGAAACACATTCTCTTAGCACTGGCGCTTGCCATCAGCACTGCGCGGGCCGTCACGATTAACGCGGTCTATTTTGGCCAGACGCATGTTTTGAAGGCGGATAATCCTTACTTCGGGCTGGTTGGCGAGCGGGAGGCTTTGATCAAGGTTCACGTCACGGACCCGGCTACGCCTGCCTCGCCGGCGGTCTCGGCGACGCTGAGTTTGGGCGGGCAGACGCTGGTTTTGCCGCTCACGGGGCCGGCGACTTTGCCGGCTTCGATCCCGGATGGGCTGGGCGTGGTGCAGCATTCTTACGCGAATACTTTCACCGCAATCATGCCTGCTGCGTGGGTGAAAACGGGGCTCCAAGTGACGGTGAATGCGGGCGCGGCGACGACGACGATCACGAATATGAAAGTGGGTGCACCGACGAAGGTCATCATGACGATGTTCGACGTGCAGTATTTTGCGGACACGGATGACACTTACCCGAGCGGCACTTTTACCGAGCTGGAGGCGAAGTGGCCGGTGAATGATTTGGAGGTTCGGCGGCTGGGGCATGTGGTGTTCCCGGAGTTGGTCATCCCGCCACGCCAGGATGTGGGCTCGAAGGCGGTGCGGATCAAATCGAAGGCGGAGTATCAGCAGCAGACGGGGCTGAGCTTTGATGGCGAGCAGTCGGCGGCGCTGGCTTGGAATGGTGCGCTGAAGCGGGCGGCGGGGCGCTCGGGGCGCTGGAGCCTTTATTACCTGAACGTCTATAATGCGTATGCTGGCGGGCAGGCGGGCGGCTTCGCGGGAGTGGGCAGTGGGACGAGTGTGGGCATCCTGCATCACGAGTTGGGGCACGCGCTCTCGCTGCCGCATTGGGGCGATAATGGGGCGTATCCCTACAAGGGCGACATGCACGGAATCCAGGCGCCGACGAACTACAACGAGACGCACGCCGGGCCTGCTTGGGCGTTTCATTTGCCCACGCGGGCGTTCATCCCGCCGACGGTGCAGTCGGGCAATGTGGGCGGGAAACCGGTGGGCACTTACAAGGTGGACCCGATGCAGGGCGGCGGCACGGGTTGGCAGGAGCCAGCTTACTTGATGAATCATTTCTCCGACTACTCGGTGTTGCAAATGAAGAGCTACATGGAGGGGCATGTGGTGGTGTGGAATTCGACGCTTAATAGCTTTGCTTCGTGGAACCAAACGACCGGCGGTTACACAACGACGGTGTCGAACAATGGCGTGCAATTTCCCACCACGCGGGACGTGTCGGTGATTACGATCATGGCGTCGCTGTGCGGCGCGAATCCGGGCATCAATATGGTGTATCCTCCCATCGGGCCTTACACGTCGGGGTTGATCCGTTTGTTTGATCCCACGGTCGCGGCGGACCGCACGGCGGCGCAGTCCATTTACAGCCCCACGAATGGCTCGGACTATTGTGTGCGCGTGGTGCAGGGCGGCGTGACGAAGACTTACATGCTGGCGGCTTCCAATTTAGCCACGGCGAATGCGTTCGATGAATCCAGCCTCATCACGGAGGCGGTCAACCTGCCTGCGGCGGACGGCGCGGTGACGAAGATCGAGCTGCTCTCCACACCGAATGCGGAGGATGTCGGCCTGCCCGCGAATCCTACGGTGCTCTATACTTGGGCACCGCTGATGCCGGAGCCGGGCACGTTTGAGTTGCCGCCGACGGCGAACAGCTCGACCGCAATCACGATGACGGCGCTGCCGGGCGAAGTGGCGTTCGGTTTTACCGGCGGCACGGTGGAGTATCTATTCACGGAAACTACCGGCAATCCGGGCGCGACGGACAGCGCGTGGCAGACGAGCCGTTCCTACACGGACACCGGCCTGACAGCGGGCACGCAATACACTTACACGGTCGCCATCCGCGCGGGCACGCTCGCGACGACGGCTTCCGCGCCTGCATCCGCGACGACCACGGCTGCGAGCGTCGCCAGCAACATCGTGGTCGCCGACACGCAGCAGTTCGCGCTGGTGGATGAGAACGGCTACAAGACGGTCACGGGGCTGGGAACTTTCAACCCCGGTGGCGCGGATAAGCTGGTCGTGGTGGTGTCTTCCGAGAACCAAAACAACGACCACTTCGCGCTCATGGGCGTGCGCTACAACGGCGTGCAAATGATCGAGGCGGTGCAGCAAACGGGCATCACCGCGACTGGCGCGGTCGGCATTTATTACCTCGATAATCCCGGCGCAATCGCGGGCGGCATTTCCGTCTCCGGCTACAATCCGAACGGCGGAGTCGGCACGGCCTACGCGCTCACGGGCACACGTCCGGGGTTCGGCGCATACAACAGCAGAAAGGGCAGCTACCTCACTTCGCTTTCACTCACGACCTCGGCAAATAAGTCCCTCGTCATCGCCGGTCTGGCAAACTCCGGCAACCCCAACGGCGCAGGCACGCCCACCGCCAACGCGCCGCTCACGCAGGCGGGCAGCGGAAATTGGGGCGGCGGCTATGGCAGCCATGCCTCCGGCTATCAGCAAGTCGCCACGCCGGGCACGGCGGCGTGTCCTTTCACCACCTCGACCAGCGCCACGCACAACAACAACATCGCCGTCGTGGAATTTCTGGCGGAGACACTGCCCGCGAATACTTGGGTGCAAACCGCTGGCGGCGCGCAGAGCTGGACCACTGCCGCGAATTGGGCCGACGGCACCGTGCCCAATCCCGCATCGGGAACGACGATGGATCTTAGCACCGTGAACCTCGTCGCGAATACAGTGCTAAACCTCGGCGCAAACCGCACTGCGCGGCTGTTCAAATTCGGCGATACCTCCGGCGCGCAAACGTGGACTGTCAGCGCCGGGAACACGATCACTCTCTCCGGGACGACGCCGGGCTTTGAGGTGCAATCGGGGATCGTCGCGCAGATTGATGCGAACGTCGCGGGCACACTCGGCCTCACGAAAACCGACACCGGCAGGCTCATCCTCGCAGGCTCCAGCAGCTACAGCGGCGGCACGACGATCAGTGAAGGCACGCTGCAAATCGGGAACGACGGCGCGACCGGAAACCTCGGCACTGGCAACGTGATCAACAACGCCACGCTGCAATTTAACCGCACGGGCACGCTGGATGTGGCGAACGCGATCAGCGGCACGGGCGCGGTCACGGTGGATTGCCCCATCGGCGCGGGAACCATCACGCTCAGCGGCGCGAACAGCTTTAGCGGAACGGTGGACATCAATTCCGGTGCGCTGGAAATCACCAACAGCGCCGCGCTCGGCACCGGCACGAAGATTGTAAAAATCAACACCGGCACCACGGGCAACCCGCAACTGCGGCTCGACGGCAGCGGCGGCAACATCGTCATCCCCGCGACCATCAGCTACCAAACGAGCAACGACGCCAACGGAGCCATCGTCAACGACGCGGGCAACAACACCATCGCCGGGCCCATCACGCTGACTGGCGGCGGCGGAAACACGCGCATCTATTCCAATGCGGGCACGCTCACGCTGAGCGGCGCGATCAACTCCAACTTTTCCGGACGCTCGTTGAAGCTCATGGGCGCGGGCAGCGGCAACGTCAGCGGCGTCATCAGCAATGGCAGCCCCATCCTCGCAGTCGGCGTCTCGAAGGAAGAGAGCGGCACCTGGACGCTCAGCGGCAACAACACATTCGGCGGCGGAACCAGCGTGGTCGCGGGAACGCTCATTATTGCAAATCCAAACGCGCTCGGAATCGGCGGGCTCACGCTGACTGGCAGCACCGGGACCACCAGCATCACAGCGGGCGCAGTGCTCGACCTCAACGGACAGCAAGGCGTCAGCGAATCCATCACCGTCCGTGGCACCGGCATCGGCAATGGCGGCGCTTTGATCAATAGCTCCGCGACTGCCGCGAGCATCGTCAGCGGCGTGGCAACCATCACCACCACCGCAGGCGGCGATCACAGCGCCGTGCCCGCAGTCACCCTCAGCGGCGGCGGCGGCACCGGAGCCACAGCCACGGCTTCGCTCGGACTTAGCGCAGCCAGTTTCACCATCAGCGGCGGCACCACCGTGTATTCCGTCGCGCCCACCGTCAGCATCAGCGGCGGCGGCGGCAGCGGCGAGACCGCGACGGCAGTTTTGACCGGCGGAGTGGTGAGCGGCATCACGATCACCGCACCCGGCTACGGCTTCACCACTGCGCCGACGATTGCCTTCAGCGGCGGCACCGTCACCACCGCTGGCACCAATCCCACCGGCACCGGCAACGCCACGAACTTCGTCGTCGCAGGCATCCAGATCACCGCCCCCGGCAGCGGCTACACAAGCGCCCCGAGCGTGACTTTCAGCAGCGGCACTGGAACCGCTGCCACGGCCAACTTGTCCACCGTCATCCTCGGCGCAAACTCCAGCATCGGCGGTGCGGGAAACATGACGATCCGCCCCGGAATCTCCGGCGCATTTTCGCTCACGAAAGTCGGCGCAGGCACCGTCACGCTCAGCGGCGCGAGCGGCTACACCGGCGGCACCACCATCAGCGCAGGCACGCTCGCCCTCGGCGCGAGCAACGTCCTGCCCGGCACCGTCGCCATCGCCAGCGCCACGCTGAACGCCGCCACGTTCACCGATACGCTCGACACGCTCGATGTCGCCGGCAGCGCCGTCATCGCCCTCGGCAGCGGGGCCGCGCTCAGCTTTGCGAGCAGCAGCGCCGTTGATTGGACCGGCGGCACGCTCGCCATCACGGGCACCTTCGTCTCCGGCAGTTCGCTCCGCTTTGGCACAACCTCCGCCGGCCTCACCCCCGCACAGCTCGCCGCCATCAGCGCCCCCGGCGTTCCCTTTGTCGGCATCAACTCCAGCGGCTACCTCGTCGCCAGCGCCGGAGCCAGCTACAGCCATTGGCAAGCCGCGAACGGCACCGCTGGCAGCTTCGACGCCGACCACGACAACGACGGCGTGCCCAACTGCATCGAATACTTCCTCGGCGGCAACACCAACACCACCGGCCAAACACCGCTGCCCGCCGTCACAAATACCAGCGGCACCCTCCGCATCACTTGGACCAAATCCGCCAACTACTCCGGCACCTACGGCACGCATTTCTGGATCGAAACCACCGACACCCTCACCGGCACCTGGACCACCGAAACCCTCGGCGGAAACGTCACCATCGTCGGCAACAACATCACCTACACCTTCCCCGCCGCCACCCACCGGTTCGCCCGGCTGAAAGTGGTGGGTCCGTGAGTGATTGACTTAGTTTATGAAACGCAGAAAGCAGATCATGCGTAACTCCATTTCCTACCTCTTATGGCTCGCGCTGAGTCTTTGCAGCGCCGTCGGCGTTCACGCAGGCACTTTCAGCAGCAGCACGAGTGCTCCCGCTGTGACAGGCGCGGACATCGCCAATTTCGTAGCCCAGACCGGCACCGATAAATGGTTCTTCCAGACTGACGCCGGGGCTGATGCTGCCGATGCAGCCAAAGGCCAGACCTTCATCACTGGAACCACTGCCGTGAAGCTCAAAGCGCTGACTTACAAGATCAGCCCTGGCAACATGAAGGCCGCGCCCACGACTTACACGGTGCGCATCGGCACCGTCTCCGGCAGCACCTTTACGCAGATCGCCAGTGAAACCGTGAGCCAGACCGTGAATACGGCCACGGGTGCCTACATGACTTGGACGCTCACCACCCCTGTCACACTCCAGCCCAGCACCACCTATGCCATTGATGTGGCCATGACCTCCGGCGTTTCATACACCACAGGCATCCCTTATCTCTCTTACTCGGGAAACATCAGCAACGCCCGCATCGGCTCCTATTACGACTCCGGCGGGTCGGGCGTGGGGAACGCGACAATGACGTTCACCACCGCCAGAGAGCGTGTCTTCCACCTCGATCTCCAAGACCCGATGAATCCCACGCCTGAGGATGGCTCCACCGTCCCCGCAGGCAATGTGGTGCTCAGTTGGACTAATCTACCGCCCACCACGGGCACGAATGTCTGGGTGGATGTGTGGTTTGTCACCAATGCCGCTGCCTTGACCAAAGTCGTCAGCGCTTCGCAGAATCTCACCACTCACACCGTCAGCGCTCCCGTCGGAGCTACCTATTACTGGCGCATTGATTCGTATCTCAATGGAGTGCCCACCGGCACACCGGTCGCGAGCACACGCTTCGACTTCATCGTCACGGATACCGATGCCGATGGCATGCCGGATGCCTTTGAGCTGCTGCACACCTCACCCGCATCGACCACCTCCCTGGTGCCAAGCGCAGACCTCGACAGTGATGGCCTTACCAACCTCCAGGAATATCAGCGCGGCACCCTGCCTCTCGATTCCGATACGGATAATGACACGCTCCTCGACGGCCCAGAGCTCAGTGGCGTGGGCAGCCGCCCAGCGACGAGTCCGACCGATGCCGACAGCGACAACGACACCATCGACGACGGTGCCGAGTCCAATACCGGCATCTGGGTCAGCCTCACCAATCGCGGCACCAACCCAACCAAGTCCGACACCGATAGCGACGGCCTCAATGATGGTTACGAGAACAACAGCGGGACCTATGTCAGTGAAACCAACACCGGCACGAACCCGCTGGTGCGAGACACCGATGGCGACAACGTCGAGGACTGGTATGAGACCTCCGCCGCCTATACCAACCCCGTCAACGCCACCAGCAAGCCCAGCGTGCCCTACCCGCTGCCCGATCCTGATGCCTCCACCGGCACCGGCACGAAGCCCGTGAAGGTCTTCATCCTCTCTGGTCAGTCAAACATGGTAGGCTTTGGCCGCGTGGACGGCACAGGCAATGACACGCTGCAATCCGTAACCCAGACCGAGAAAAAATTCCCAAACCTCATCACCTCCACCAATGCCTGGACCGTGCGCCAAGACGTGCTCTATCGCGGTGTCATCTCCGCTCTCGGTGATGCACCCCTCGCGCCTGGATTTGGCGAGAGCAGCGACTCCTTCGGTCCCGAGCTGGGCTTTGGCCATGTCATGGGATACATCCACGGCGAGCCCGTGCTCATCATCAAGACCTCCATCGGCAATCGCGCCCTCGGCTATGATTTCCTGCCGCCCGGAAGCGTGCGCTACAACTACGGTGGCACCACTTACGCCGCCTACGGCGACTACGACGACTTCCCCCAAGGCGGCACCCCGCCCGTGACCGGCCCCTGGTATGCGGGCAAGCAATACGACGACTCCTTCCTCGATGAACAAGACATGGGTGCCAAAGCCTGGGCCAGCGGCATCGCCTACACCAGCGGCGCTCATGTGAAAAACGTTGGCAACATCTACGTCAGCAAAAACGCCCACACCGCCGCCGCCGCGAATGCACCCGGCGTCGGAGCGAGCTGGAGCACCAACTGGACCCTCTTCAACGTCACCAACGTCGTGGACGTCCTCGACAACTTCGCCACCGAGTATCCGCAATGGGCCACACGCGGCTTTGAGATCGCAGGCTTCGGCTGGTTCCATGGTTGGAATGACGGCCAAAGCAACACCACCGGCCACGCCATTCGTTACGAGCAAAATCTCGTCCGCCTCATCAAGCAACTCCGCCTCTACTACAACGGCCGCTACCCCGGCAAAATCCAGCCCACAGCCCCATTCGTCACCGTCACCTGCGGCTTCGACGGCTGGGCAGCGGCAGGCAATCGACTCACCGTCGTGAACGCCCAACTCGCCGTCGGCAACCCCACCCTTTACCCCGAGTTCACCGACAACGTGAAGTCCATGGAAGGTCGCGGCTACTGGCGCACCACCGGCCCGAACACCGCGCAGAACTACCACTACTATCACAACGCCGAGACCTACATGCTCGTCGGCGATGCCATGGGCCGCGGCATGGCCGACCTGCTGGCCACGACTTCCACCGTATCCCAGCTCACCGCGCTCACGCTCAGCAGCGGCACGCTCACACCCGTGTTTGCCGGGGATACCTTTGCCTACTCCGCCACCGTCTCCACCCCGTCCATCACCGTCACACCCACCGCCGCAGGTGCCACCATCACGGTGAATGGCAGCGCCGTCGCCTCCGGTGCCGCCTCCGTCGCCATCCCGCTCAGCATCGGGTCAAACACCATCACCGTCGCCTCCACCTTGTCCGGTAGCACCAGCACCTACACTTTGACGGTCACCCGCACCCAAAACACCTACACTTGGGCTACCGATCTCGCCGGGCCTTCGTCCTGGAACACCCCCGCGAACTGGACACCCAACACCGGCTTCCCCAACGGCCTCGACGATCTCGCCTCCCTCACCAACAACATCACCGCCGACAGCCAGGTCAGCCTCGCCGCACCCGTCACCATTGGCGGACTGGACATCGGCGATGCCAGCGGAGACAACGCATTCATCGTGAGCGCCGGACAGTCCCTCACCTTTGATGTCGGGACAGGATCCGCCACGCTGAACCGCACGGCCACCGGCCTTGGCGCAGACATCATCAGCACCGCCATCATCCTCGCCGACCCGCTCACCGCCAGCGTCACCACCGCCACCGGCTCCCTCGCCATCAACGGAGCCATCAGCGAAACCGGCGGTGCCAGAACGCTCACCAAAAGCGGCGCAGGAGTGTTATCCCTCGGCGCAGCCAACATGTACACCGGCGGCACCATCCTCAGCAACGGCACGCTCATCTTGAACCATGTCTCAGCTCTCGGCGCAGGCACCTTAACTATCGGTAACAACACGAACAATCCCTACCTCAGCAACACCAGCGGCAGCACCATCACCGCCACCAACAACATGATCTGGGCGGGCAACTTCCGTCTCAACGGCACCCTCAACTTTAGCACCGGCAATGTGTCCCTCACCGCCAGCGGCACGGTGGAAAACTACAGCACCGTCACCGTCGGCGGGGTCATCAGCGGCGCCTTTAGCATCACCAAAAACGGCACCGGCGGCCTCGTGTTCAACGGCCTCAACACCTACACCGGCGGCACCGTCGCCCGCCAAGGCTCGCTCACCGTCAACACGCTCAAAAACTACGGCGTCCCCAGCTCGCTCGGTGCCCCCACGACCGGCAGCATCGTTATCGCCGCCAACAACTCCACCAACTTGATCTACACTGGCACGGGCGACATCACCAACCGCCCCATACAAGTAGGAGGCACCGGCTCGGCAGGCACCACCGCCAACGTCGTCAACAATGGCACCGGCGCACTTATCTTCACCGCAGCCGTCTTCAACACGCCCGTGGCCATCGGCTCAGGCAGCGCTCCACGCACCCTCAGCCTCTCAGGAACCTTTGGCACCACCGCCGCACCGAATGAAGTCCAAGGCGTCATCGGCGACAATACCCTCGGAGGCACCGCCACCGCCCCCGCGAGCCGCATCAGCTTTAGCAAAGGCGGCACCAATGTGTGGAAAATCTCCAGCGCCAATACCTACACCGGCACTACCACCATCGGCAGTGGAACCCTCCTCATGGGAGCCAACAACGTGTTTCCAGACACCACCTCCGTCTCCCTCGGCGCCGCCACCTTGGACACTGACATCCGCACCGACACCGCAGGCACGCTCGACCTCACCGCCGCCGCCACCCTCCGCTTCGGCACCGGTGGAGCGCTCGCCTTTGCCGACAGCAGCGCCATCGACTGGACCGGTGGCACGCTCACCATCACAGGCACCTTCGTCTCCGGCAGTTCGCTCCGCTTTGGCACAACCTCCGCCGGCCTCACCCCCGCACAGCTCGCCGCCATCAGCGCCCCCGGCGTCCCTTTCGTCGCGCTCAATTCCAGCGGCTACCTCGTCGCCAGCGCCGGAGCCAGCTACAACCATTGGCAAGCCGCGAACGGCAACGCAGGCAGCTTCGACGCCGACCATGACAACGACGGCGTGCAAAACAGCATCGAATACTTCCTCGGCGGCAGCAGCAACACTACCGGCCCCACACCACTACCCGCCATCACCGACACCAGCGGCACGCTCGGCATCACCTGGACCAAATCCGCCACCTACCCCGGCACCTACGGCACCAATTTCTGGGTCGAAACCACCGACACCCTCGACGGCACCTGGACCACCGAAACCCTCGGCGGAAACGTCACCATCGTCGGCAACAACATCACCTACACCTTCCCCGCCGCCACCCACCGATTCGCCCGGCTGAAAGTCGCCGGGCCATGAGTAGTCCAGTCACGCCGTGACTGGCGCGCACAGGCGCGCTTCGCAGCCAGTTGCGGCGCAACTGAACGACTTTCGCTGGCTCGCCCGATGGAGCGATGTTGCTCGTCTTTGAACGGTCCCGCGGAGCTATTGACTCGTCGTAAGAAAATTTTTCTGAAACCTGTTTTTTGCCCGAATCTTCTTACCACAAATTTTCTTACCTTCATGCTCACCCGCATCGCCTTCTTCGGTTGGACACTCGGATTATCCGCGTCGTTCGCTCTTGCTCAAAATCCCGCCCAGCTCGCTCTCGATGCGGACACGGGCATTTCGCTATGCGACGGCTTCGATGCAGAGCTGCTTTACGAAGTGCCGAAATCCCAAGGCTCGTGGGTGGCGATGGCGTTTGACCCGAAGGGGCGGCTCATCGTTTCCGATCAGGATGACAAAGGCGCGTTTCGCGTAACGCTGCCCACCAGTCAGGCGGGGATCAAAGTTGAGAGCCTGCGGGGATTTCCTTACGAGCCGGTGGATTGGGGGAAACGCAAAGTCGGCGGCGCGTATGGTTTTTTGTGGGCATTCGACAGTCTCTACATGGCGAACATGCGGGGCTTCTATCGCATCCGGGACACGGATGGGGACGACCAGTTTGACGAGTTCACGCTGCTGCAAAAATTGGACATGGGCTACGAGCATTCCGCGCACTCCATCATCCCGACCGCCGACGGCAAGGGGCTGTATTTGGTAAGTGGCAATTTCACCAGGGTGCCGAAAGGGACTTCATCCATGCAACCGCCTGTGTGGCAGGAGGACTCGCTCATTCCTTCATTCCCCGACCCGATGGGACACGCGGTGGGGCTCAAGCCGCCGGGCGGTTGGGTTTGCCGGATTTCGCCCGACGGCAAGGACTGGAAAATGATCGCCTCAGGGTTCCGCAATGCCGTCGATATCGCGCTGAATCGCGAGGGCGAATTATTCACTTACGATTCCGACATGGAGTTTGATGTCGGCGTCCCGTGGTATCGGCCCACGCGGATCAATCACATCACCAGCGGCGCGGAGTTTGGCGGGCGGGCGGGCTCGGGTGTGTGGCTGGATTATTTCGCGGACAGCCTCGGCTCGGTGCTCGATGTGGGGCCGGGCTCGCCGACGGCGATCAGCTTCGGGCATCACTCGAATTTCCCGACGGACTTTCAGGACAAGCTGTTCGTTTGCGATTGGACGTTCGGGACGATTTTCACCGTGGAGATGGAGGAAAGCGGCTCCAGCTACACCGGCACGAAGTCGGAGTTTCTGCACGGCAGCCCGCTGAACATCGCGGCGATGCGCTTCGGTCCCGACGGCGCGATGTATTTCCTGACTGGCGGCCGCACGACGGCATCCCGCCTTTATCGAATCCGCCACAACGGCGGACAAACGGCGGTGACTCCGAGGACTCTGCTGGCAAACAGCGAACTCCGAGCGTTGCGCCACTCGCTGGAGAAATTCCACGTTCGCGGGGAAAGCGCGGAAGCGGTGGAAAAAGCATGGCCGCAGTTCGCACACGCCGACCGCAACATCCGCTACGCAGCGCGCATCGCCATCGAATGCCAGGACCTCGCGCTCTGGCGTGAGAAGGTCTTCGCCGAGAAAAATCCACGGGCCACCATTTATGCGGGCATCGCGCTGAGCCGCCACGGCGACAAGTCCTTATCCGGGCGGCTGCTCGACAAACTCGGCGAGGTGTCTTTTGACTCAATGGAGAGGGAAGACCGACTGGCACTTCTCCGTGCCTATGCGCTCTGTTTCATGCGATTGGGTCAGCCTTCCGGTGAGAAGGCATCGGCAGTTATCGCCAAGCTGGATGCTTATTTCCCGTCAAATGACGACACCGTGAACGCCGAGTTGTGCCGCGTGCTGGCTGCGCTCGACGCTCCCACGGTGGTGCTGAAAACCATCGCACTGATGAAGGCCACCCGCGCCGAGGCCGTGGACTACGACAAGGCAATGCTCGGGCGTCACGAGTATGGCGGGGCCATTTTGAAGATGATGGCGAACACTCCCAACACCCGGAATATCCACTTCGCGTATTTCCTTCGGCGCGTGCGCAGTGGATGGACGATTGACGACCGGAAATACTTCTTTGGCTGGCTGAACGAGGCGCTCGCAAAAGACGGGGGCAAGAGCTTTGCCGGATACATCCGGGCGATTCGCAAGGATGCCATCGCCCAACTTGAGACAAAGGATGTCGAGCTGCTGGTTGGGTTGCTGGAGGACTTCCCCACGGTCGATCTTTCCAAACTGTCAAAGACCAAAGGTCCGCCTGGAGCATGGACGGTCGAGACAGCGATGAAGCTGTTTGAAGCCGAGCTTCGCGGCCGGGATTTCGAGCACGGCAAAAGAATGTTCTCCGCCGGACTGTGCATCGCCTGCCATCGCGTCGGCGGAGAAGGCGGTCACTCCGGCCCCGACCTCGGCTCACTCGGCAACCGCTTTTCCATCCGCGACATCCTCGTGGCCATCAGCGAACCGAGCGCATCCATTTCCGAACAATACATGGCCAGCACCGTGAAGCTCAAAGATGGCAGCGCGATCTCGGGCCGTCTGATTTTCCGGAATGACAAGGAAGTCGGTGTCGCATCGAATCCTTTTGACCTCAACCAGCTCACAAAAGCTCCGGCGGAGAAGGTGGAGAGCATTGAGTTCTCCCAAGTATCCATCATGCCTCCAGGAACGATCTCGGGAATGAACCGCGACGAGTTGATGGACCTGATGGCCTATCTGCTCTCGGGTGGAAACTCGCAGCACAACGCGTTCAAAAAGGAATGAGCGCAGCCACTCTCTAAAACACCTATATGATCACACGCCTTGTCCTCTTTGCGTTGGCATTTGCTGCCCCATCGATGGCCGCAAGCCTCAATTTGGCAACCGACCCGGTAACTGGAGCGCCGGGAAAATTCGCTGCTGAGGAGATAAGTCGTGAGGCCAAGGCGCGCGGGATGACGGTGGGCGATGACGCCAAGGTGGCGCGCATTTCCCTCACCGTGGAGAAGGACGCCAAGGCCGCTGCGCAGAGCTACAGCATTCGTGTGCAGAACCAGGGTGAGCGCCGCACCATCACCGTGCGCGGGGCCGATGCCACCGGCGCGATGTATGGCGGGTTGGACATCGCTGAGGCGATTCGCACGGGCACGCTCGACTCGCTGAAAGACTCCGACCACAAGCCGCACATCGCGCAGCGCGGCATCAAGTTCAACATCCCGCTCGACCTGCGCACGCCCAGCTACACGGACTGCTCCGATGCCGCGCAGGCGAACATTCCCGAGATGTGGGAGCGCGAGTTCTGGACTGCGTTTCTCGATGCGATGGCGCGACATCGATACAACGTGCTCTCGCTTTGGAGCCTCCATCCTTTCCCGTCCATGGTGAAGGTGCCGGAGTTCCCCGAGGTCGCGCTGCACGATGTCTGGCGCACGCGCGCGAAGCTCGATGACACCTTCAGCTTTGCGGGAAACGACATGGTCCGCCCCGCGATGCTCGCCGACCACGAGGTGGTGAAGCGCATGACGATTGATGAGAAGATCGAGTTCTGGCGGTGGGTCATGCAGCAGGCCGCCGACCGCGGCATCCGGGTCTATGTGTTCACTTGGAACGTCTTCACCTTTGGTGCTGATGGCAAACACGGCATCACGAACGACATGGGCAACGAGATCACCAAAAAGTATTTCCGAGCCAGCGTGCGGGAGATGGTGAAGACCTACCCGCTGCTCGCAGGCATGGGCATCACGGCGGGCGAGGGTATGCCGCACAACATGGATTCCACGGTGAAGGAAGCCTGGCTGGCTGACACTTACGGAGAAGGCGTGCGCGATGCTTTGGTGGACGATCCCAAGCGCGAGTTCCGCATGATCCATCGCTTCCACTGGACTGCGCAAAGCGACATCCTGGACGCCTTCAAAAATTATCCGGGACCGTTCGAGTTCAGCTTCAAATATTCGGTGGCGCACATGTATTCGATCACGAAGCCGCCCTTCATCCATCCGCTGCTGGAGAACCTAGCGCCCGGCAGGAAGACCTGGCTCACCGTGCGGAACGACGACATCTACACCTTCCGCTTCGGCGACCCCGCCTACGCCCGCGAATACATCCTGAACATTCCGCCAGCGGACAAGATCGCCGGCTTTTACATGGGGCCGGACGGCTACGTTTGGGGCCGCGACTTTCTGGAACGCAATCCCGACCCCGGCTCGCGCCCGCTGGTGATGGAGAAGCAATGGTATTCCTTCATGCTCTGGGGGCGGCTGGCCTACGACCCCTCGCTACCGGACTCCCACTTCGAGCGAACGCTCGCCGTACGGCATCCCAAAGCCTCGTCACCGCATCTCTTCCGTGCTCTGAAAGGAGCCTCGCAGGTCATGCCCCTGACCACGCGCTTTTTCTGGGGAGACATTGATTTGAAGTGGTATCCCGAGGCGTGCTGGAGCCATCCGAGAAGCAAAGGCAAAGGCTTCTACACCGTGCAGCACTTCATGGAAGGCAGCGCCATGCCGGGTTCGGAGGTGCTCTGCATCCGCGACTGGCGCACACGCCTCGCCTCCCGCCAGTCGATGGAGCAAACCACACCGCTCGAAATCGCCGAAGCCCTCGATGGCTCGGCATCAGAAACCTTGGCCGCGCTCGACACGCTCCGCGAGGTCGCCAAGCAAGATGCAGAACTTCAAAAAACCGTGAACGACTGCGAGGCGCTGGCCTCGCTGGGCCGCTACTATGCCGCCAAGATCCGCGGAGCCTGTGCGCTGGCGCTGTTTGATGCGAACGGCGACAAGTTCGAGCACGACACCGCCCTTCGCCACCTCAGCGATGCCCTAACCCACTGGAAGAAGTATGCCGCCATCCGCGATGCCCATTATGTCCCCGCACTCTACAACCGCGTGGGCTACGTGGATGTGACCGCGTTGACAGAAAAGGTTGCCGCCGATCTCGACATCGCCTGCCACTGGAAGCCCGGCACCCTCAAAGGCGCCGGCAAAAGCTCCGGGACGGAGAAAGGCTTCCGCAAGTAGCGGCCCGGAGCAGACAGCTTTTTCATCAACCGACAAAGCCTATGAACTCAAAATGGACGGAATGGATCGGCGCGTTGTGCCTGCTCCTTGCCGCGTGCGGGGCCGGTGCGGCAGAAGCAAAGCCGAACATCCTGTGGATCACGGGCGAGGACATGAGCGCCAAGTGGCTCGGCTGCTATGGCGCCCTACTGCGTCGGCTCCGCTTGCGATAGCACGGTGCGCTTCCACGGAGTAAGGCTGCGCCAAAACGCGGTCTGCGCGTGCGGGGTTTTGTGCGCAGCGAAAAGAGCCGCGAGTGCTGTGGCTTCGTCTTTTATTGCTGGCGAAGGTGTCACCGGCTGGCGCGCGACTTGCGCGAACATACGCGCGCGGGCCTGCGCCATCTCGACCTCAATGGTGCAACTCAATCCTTCAGTGCGAGCGAGCGCTCGCACTGCATCGGTGAGGCGATTGCCGGCGCTTTCGCCCCTTGGCAAAGGGAGCGGCAAAGCGCCGCGATTTCGCCGTCGCGCATCCGCAGAAGAATCGTCACGCGACTCCGGCCCGAAAGCTGAGATGGCAATCACGTTGTAATGGCGATAAGTGGCGAACCTGTCCCTGAGCCATCCTCGGTAATATTGCTCGCGAGCGGGTTCGGGGTGCTTGGTTCAATGAGGAGCAGGCGCTCGAGAGCAATTCGCCGTTGAGGAAGTCGTGCCGTGGGTTGTTGGACACGAAAGCAGCGTGAGTGACGAATGTAAGCGTCATCTCACCGCTGCCCAAGGCTAGGTCGAGCTTGGCATGTTTTCAGACGCCAACGAAGAGTTGGAGGAGATCGACGCAGAATCACGCCATCTGCCCGAAGTGCTGGCAATCAGACTTCACATCTATCGAACCCTGGAGAAGTGGGAGTTGATGCAGACGGTGGCAAAAAGACTCGTGCTGGATGATCCGGACAATGTACAGTGGACGGCCTCTTGGGCTGAAGCCACCCGACGTGCAGATTCCATTGATGCAGCAAGGCTCATCCTGTTGAACGCAGTCGAGGAACAGCCAAGCAGTGCCGTTCTCCAATACAATCTGGCCTGCTACGAGTCTCTGCTTGGCGACGCGGAGGTAGCGAAGGCCAGACTCCAGCATGCGTTCAAGCTCGATCCTTCACTGAGGATGAAGGCTTTGGAGGACGAGGATTTGAGGGCGGTGTGGGAAGCATTACCACGGACTCCGAGATCATGAGTGAAGACTCTTTCCCCTCCGGCCCCTGGACCGGCAGGCGCGAACGAGGGTGTCGCGCTCGGAAGAGGGGAGGATGAAGGTGCCATCCTGATCACCCAGATGTCGGCGATAGCGGAAATACTCTGATACCTGATTGGGGCGCCAAGAAGGATCGTAGGCGGGACTCTCGTGGTGGGAGCGGGGCAGGCGGTTGGGGGAGGAAGTGCTCATGGGAAATTCACGGGGATCTTATCCGAAAGGAGGGGCGGCCCGAAGCTTAATGAGGACGAATTCTCCTGGCCGCTACCGCCAAATGTCAAGAAACGGGGAGTGATGCGTGAATTCATAGTCTCACGTTCACAGGAGAACCTTTCCTTTCAACTACCCTGCGGCCCGAAGACCGCGATCCCGACGCAGCGACCTTAAATGACAGGCTGGCTGTCATTTGATTCCATATCCAGTCGTCTCACGAGGACACTGCCAAGAATGCTGGTAGTGAGCAAAGTAGCTTGGCCTCACGTTTGACGCCAGACGCAGGAAATCGCTCGGTTTTTTGTCGAAGGCGTGGCAAAGCCGCGTGAGGTTCATGTAGCCATCGGCCCGGCGGAATTCGACGGGGTGGCCCTGGTAGTGCTCGATGACGATGAGTCATTCCTCATTGCGCCCGCCGCACCGGAAACGGTCAGAACGCGGACGACTGCAAGGAAATGGCTTTCGCCCCCGCCACGCCGGGGACGGTCAGAACTCCAACAGGCGGGTTTCTACTTCCCCGCCTTCTTCTTCGTCGCCCACCGCGCCTTCAGCGCTGCCACAATTCGCGCACGGCCTTCGGGACTGAGTTTGCTTTTCTTATTTGCCGGCTTCGTTGCCTTTGCGTTCTGTGCTCTGGAAAGCGTGTCGAGAGGGGAGAGCACATCGAGGATCGTCACGTCCTTTTTCGCCCAGCGCGCTTGTTGGGAAGCCTTCATCTTCGCGATGGTCTCCGGCCAGAGCTTCCGCTTCCCCTTCTTCTTGGCGGGCGACACGGATGCGGCTTTTGGAGTAGAAACGACGGATGAACTGCCACCCAAGAGCCCGGCGAGTTGTGCCTGAAGCTGCTCGATCTGCTCGGCGATCGTGATGGCTTGCTTGAGTTGGACGAGGGTGGGCGTGGGCATGAGGTAGAGTTACTAAGGAAGATCGAAGAGCGTCAATCATCCACTCATGGTCGTTGTCTTGAGTAACTGGCTCTACCGGATCAATTCTTGAATGACCGGCCCGGATACTGGCGGTCGATGTCAGCACTCTTCCCGATCAATATTCGCCCCGGAAACCTGCGACCTTTTCATCAATCGGCCGGCACCACCAGCACCGGGCAATGAGCGCGCTTGGATACGTCTCTGGTCAACGAGCCGATGAACAGGTTGTAAAGTGGGCTGTGGTGATGAGAGCCCACGATGATCAGTTCGGCATCCCAGCGCTGGCTGTCTTCGAGGATCCGGTCAATGCCACCGTCGACAAGCTGCTCCACCACCACATCGATGCCGGCCGCGGTCAGGGAATCCCGATAGCCCAGGAGTTTCTCATGATCCGCATGGATCGTCTCCTCCGAGGGCGGCTGCAGGAGGGTGGGGGAAACAAGACCGAAATCGACGACGACCGGTTCCCTGGGCACGACATGCATGAGGATCACCCGGGCGCAGGATTGCTGGGCTGATTTCCGGGCCTGCTCCAGAACTTTGGCGGTGACATCAGAGAAATCGATCAAGGCGACAATGGTCTTCATGGGCAGCGGCATTTTATAGGTGCGCAGCGGCGCTCCTGGAAACGGGAATCGCCCTCCTGATCGAGGGTGGCCATCAATGCGATGAAAGGCCATGCTGCTGACTCGATGCCAAAAGCCTGATCCCAAAGGTAACCTCAGCCGACGCGGACTCGGCCAGCCAGCGCAGGTGGAGGACCGACGCTTTGCTCATTCCGGCGACCAGGCGAGCGAGGCCGAACTGGCGCCGCTGCGCGCCAACGTACGCGCTTTTTTCCAAGGCGAAACGGAAGTCTGATCGCCGAAGCCACGGGTGACATCCTGCTGCCCTTGTGCCAGGTTGAGCGCATGTTCGAATGGCTCTTCAAGCGCAAGCCGAAGCGCACTGACGGAGGCTCCACCGCCCCGACGAACGCCGACGCAGCCTACTTTCTGCCCCTGGTCCTCGGCAGCGTTGAATCTTCCTCAGATCGACCTATTCATCAGGTGCCCGACTCGGACCCTGGAGCTCCTGCCGACCCGGGGATGGCGGACGGCGGCGGACACTCTTGCAGTGCCCACTCCTGCGGCGGCGCGAGTTGCGGTGGTGGTAGCGGCGGCGACTAGGTGTGGCAGTTTTCTTCCAGTTGCGTCCTCGGCGGTGCCCTCCAGTCGGCTCTATTTTCCTCACGACCGGCCACCCCCATGCGCTCGATTCAAAATGGCCATGAAAACGCCGCTCCTTCTCTACGGGTCCGTTCTTGCCGCCGTTTTCGCATTCCTGGCGTTTGGCTGATTGCCTGGATTCGGGAGCCTGGACGGGAACCCGGCGCGCGATGCGCATAGCCGGTCTGAATCATCAGCGAGTCGGCTTGGCCACCGGCAGAAACTGCACCGCATCGGCGATCACCACCTTGCTGGTCTCGGTGCCTTCGTTGGAAACGCGAACCCAGCCCGCGCGACCTGCCTCGAAACGGAAGGTGCCGAGGGGGCGGAAAAGCCGCTCATGCGCAGGTTCCTCCTGCTGATTGATGCGCACGGTGATGTCGCCGTCCGCATGGTGGATGGTCACGGGCGTGTTGGTCGCGCGGCGGACGTTGTAGCAGTGGGCCAGCCGCACTTCATACCAGCCGGCATGGGGCAACGTCGGCGTAAAGGTTACTGACTTGGAGCCTTTGCCCGCCTTCATGTCATGAAGGTAGCCAAGGCCGACGTAAGGCGGCGTGTGCGTGGAATACTGCCACTCGCCCACCAGCTCGGCGGCTGTTTCATCGACCACGATGCCCGACAGGGACGCGGGATCGGCCACGATGAACTTCACCATCTCAGGACGGTCCACCTCGCCGGGCGGATGAATGTTCTTCAACGCCTTTGGGTGCGTCTTCAGCGCCTCGGCTGCCGCCGCGCCGCCGAGGAGCAGCATCACGATCGAACTGCTGACGCGACGAGGGCTCATATCAGCATGCTTGCCGCGTCCCCCCCCTCGCAATCAAAAAACCGGGCGCTTGAGGACGGAAACGGTACGCGCGCACACGTCGGAACGGAAGGGTGAGTGGGCGTTCACGGGGATGAATTTGGGTTTCATCGAGAGTGAGCACATTCGTTTTGAGTCTACCGACCGCTACCCGCGCAACGAGTCTCAAATTGGTTTCAGGTCTTCATCCTCCAGCGCCGACAAGCGCAGTTGCGCGTCGAGATTGAACGCATGGCGGAGCCGGGCCTTGGCGACTTCCAACTCGCCAAGCTGGCATTCCCAGCATGCGAGATTGTAGTGGAGACCCACCGCGCGCGGCGCGGCACGGTGCATGGCAACCTTCGGCTGCCGTCCGGGTTTCACCGGCAAATGAAAATTCCCCTCTTCCTGACGTTGTGCGCTGCGGCGCTCCTATCCACGCCCGTTTTCGCTGAAGAAAGCGATCCGCTCCGCGGCAAGATCAAGGAACTCGAAGAGCGGGCACGCACCGCCAAGGAACAGGGACGGGCTGACGAGTCGAAGGAGTTGATGCAGCAAGTGCGCCGACTCCACGCGGAAATGATCGAGCGCGGAGACGGCGATAAACTCGAGAGGGCGAAGCGCCAAATCGAAGCACTTCACAAGGCTGGAAAGCACGAGGAGGCGGCGCAACTCGAGCGTCGGCTGCGTGGAGCAAAACAGCACTCGGGCGACCATGAGCGGCAGGAAAGTGGCAGTGAGGCGGAGCGCAAACAGCACGCGATGGAGGCGATCAAGCATTTGCACGCGGCGGGGCTTCACGAACCGGCCGAACGGATCGAGCAATTTCTCCGCGAGCATAAGAAGGAGGCTGGACAGGATAGTCGTGAGAAAGGGGAGCGGCGTGGTTCCGAAGGCGTGAATCCGCGGGAGGGTCAGGAGCAGATGCAGCGAGTAATGCATGACATGCAGGAACAGACCCAGCGGGCCATGCGAGAGATGCAGGAGCAAACCCAGCGAGCGCTCCGCGATACGCACGAGCAGATGGCCAGGATGGCGCGGACCATTGAGGAGTTGCGGGAGCAGGTCGCCAGACCTCGTGGTAATGGAGAGCGCCGCAAAGACTGAGATTGATCGCTTGGACAGCGTAGCTTGATTCGGGCGGCGGAGCGGCGGTCGCAATCCCACGCCGTCGGATTGATGATCGCAAAGAAATGATCCACGGCGACAGAGTTCTGGTGGCCCGACACTCAGCATTCCAGGCGATCCTGCTCACGGAGGACGAGTCCGGATTGCGGACCCTTCGCTTTGGATCTGATTGAGTGTCTCAGAGTGTGATGAAGGTTGGTGACCCTCGACACCTTGAGCTGCCATATGCTCGGGTTCTGCCCGCGTGTCTGATTTTTGTTCAGGCCCCGCTCCGCCTTCTGATAGATGGCCTGGGCGGCGGCACGCTGCCTCGGTTTTTCCACAGCCACTTCCCGGAGATGACCATTGATGTCGTGGAACTCGATCGGGATGTCCTCGACGTGGCCACGGCGCATTGCGGATTCAAGGAAGACGCCCGGATGCGCGTGTATGTGGAAGACGGTCGCGACTTCATTGAGGCGAGCCGGGGTGGCTACGACGTGATCATTCTGGACAGCTTCGACACCGAGTCCATCCCCACTCATCTCGCCACCCTGGAGTTCCTCAGTAGCGTGCGAAAGGCCTTGGCTCCCAAGGGACTCGCCGTCGCCAACATCCGGGGCCGGGCGACCAATCCCCTCTACGCGCACATGGTGCTGACCTACGGGTCGGCGTTTGAGGACGTTTACATTCTCGATATCCCAGTGCCGGGCGCCAAGATTTTCGTCGCGCTCCCACACCAGCGGGAGATGACCCAGGATGAACTGATCAAACAGGCTCGGGAAATTTCCCGGCACCGAGAGTTCGACTACGACCTGGGCGACGCCATCGCGGGCTTTCGACATTCTGAATTCGAAACTGTCCGTGGTGGTTCTGTCTTGAGAGATTGATCACCAGCACGAGCTTGGGTCGCCAACGCTCCCGACACCACCTTGACTCCCTCGCAGAAACAGCCGCAGCGACCCTCGTCCGCCATGAAACACGCAGCTTCAATCCCAGCGAGCACCCGCAGAGTGTTGGTCTTCGTGGATGAATCCAACGTCACCAGCTCGGCGAAGTCCCTGAATCGCAAATTGGACTGGCTGAAGCTCAGGGATTTTTTGGTGAAGCAGAGAGAAATGATCGAAATGGTCGTTTACGCGGGATTGCCTCCAGCGATGCCCGAGTGGCAGGCGGAGCGAGATAAAAAGAACAAGTTTCTCCACTGGCTTCGCTCCAATGGATTTCTTGTCGTGTCGAAAGACGGAGCACCCACAGACGAGGATCACTACAAGGCAAACGTGGACGTGACGATGGCCATCGATGCCGTCGAGCTTTCGACCGCGATGCAGCCAGACGTCGTGATCATGGTGACGGGCGATACCGACTTCGCTCACTTGGCATTGATCCTGAGACGGCGAGGCATCCGAGTCGAAGTAGCATCATTGCCTCAGACGCTCGGTGCGGGACTGAAGACCTCGGCAAACGAATTCATCGACCTTGCCCCATTGCTGGTGACGTTCGAACTGCTGAAGGGTCGTGAGGAGTGATCCGTCAACGCCTTCCACTGCGCACGGGTAGTCTCCCTAGTTTTTCGCTTTCACCGTCTGCTTCGCAGCAGCGGCGTTGTTCTTCTTCTGCGTGTTGGTGTTGGCTTTCGCGCGACGTGACGCGCCTTCAAAGCCGCCACGATCTGGGCCCGGCCTTCAGGACTGAGCTTGCGTTTCGTTTTGGATGAAGTCGCAGGTGCTTTCGCCTCCGGTGCAGACGTCCCTTTGACCTTCGCCCAACGAGCCTTGGCCGCGGTGGCGAGCTTGGCACGATGGGCGGCTGACACCCTGCGTTTGCCGTTACGTGCTACCGGCGCTGCAGCAATCACGGTCGGGCTGGCGGCCACCGATGCAACTGATCCTCCACCGACAAGACTGGCGAGTTGTGCCTGCAGCTTCTCGATTTGTTCCGCGAGAGCAATGGCTTGCCTGAGCTGTGCGATGGTGGGCGTGGACATAGGGCTAGAGCTACCGACGAAGATCGGGTGTGGTCAATCTTACGATCTTGAGAAACTGTTCCGATATGGAGCCCTACATCAAATCGAAGTCACCGCTCCGAGGTGTTCGAAAACCAGGATTGAACCACGGCAAGGATCAACCAAGGATCGAACAGCGGCAGAAGGATGAGGTCGCTGCGACACGGCGAGCATTGAAGAAAGCAGCGCGGAGAGAAGGAAGGCGGCAGATTGAGAAGGAGCTTTAACCCTGGCATCCCCATGAGCGATCTCACCAACCCCAGGCTCATCAAGCTGAAGGGCTTTCTCTTTCTGTTCATGGGCCTCCTGTCATCGGTGCTCCTGCCTATCCATGCACCCAACCTCAGCGACGGAAACCGGGTCTGGTAGCCCACTTCATCGGCGAGATACTGGTCGATGGTCACATTGCCATC
>JANOAZ010000022.1:0-14495 GCA_031411395.1 Chthoniobacteraceae bacterium | reverse complement strand
CGCGCAGCTCGCCAAAACGAACACGCCTTCCGTCATGGAACTCTCCGGCGAAGACGCCGTGCTCATCCTCCCCGACGCCGACCTCGACCTCGTCGCCCGAGCTCTCCGCTTCGGCACGCGCCTGAACGCCGGCCAAACCTGCATCGCCCCGCGCCGCGTCATCACCGTCGGAAATGCATCATGCGTCCCATGCGTCCCATGCGTCATATCCAACGCGCCCGACGCCGACGCAGCCATCGCCCTCATCAACTCCGCCGACTTCGCCCTCGGCTGCTCCATCTTCACCCGCGACATCGCCAAAGCGCGCGCGCTCGCCGCGCAAATCAAAACCGGCTTCGTCCTCATCAACGACCTCATCGTCCCCACCGCCGATCCGCGCATGCCGTTCGGCGGCGTGAAAGCCAGCGGCTTCGGCACCACGCGCGGCGACGAAGGGCTGCTCGAAGTGACTTTCCCGCACGTCGTCGCCCTCCGCCGCGGCCGCATGCACCCGCACTTCGACGAGCCCGGCGAGAACGACGCGCGCCTTTTCTCCGCCTACATCCGCGCCGCGCACGGTCGCCGACGCTTCAGCGCGATCCGCGAACTGATCGGAGCATTGATCGACAAAACCAGAAGCAAAAAACCATGACGACGAAACGAAAACTTCCGATCGAAAGTGACCTCGGATTACGCGGATTGACGCGGATTTTCAGAAACCCCAATCCGCGTAAATCCGCGAAATCCGCGGTTTCCAACTCATCATCAAAATGAAACCCATCGGCATCATCGGCGGCGGACTCGCCGGCCTTTCCGCAGCCTGCGTGCTCGCCGCGCGCGGACGCAAAGTCATCCTCTTCGAACGCAACGAATGGCTCGGCGGCAAGGCCGCGCAACTCATCGGAGACGGCTTCCGCTTCGACATGGGCCCGACCATCGTCACCATCCCATCCGTCCTGCGACGCATCTTCAGCGAAGCCGGCGCGCGCATGGAGGACTACCTCGAACTCGTCCGCCTCGACCCGCAGTGGCGCTGCTTTTTCGACGACGGATCATCGCTCGACCTCGCGCAGAATCCCGACGCGATGGCGCAGACGCTCGACGCCTTCGCGCCGGGCACCAACTCCGGCCAGCGCTACCGCGACTTCATCGATTACAGCGCACGGCTCGACGGCATCTCGCAGCGCCACTTTTTCTACAAACCCATCGGCGGGCTGAAGGACATGTTCGAGTGGAAGGCGTCGTTCGATCCGCAAATGCTCGGCGACGTGCTCGCGATGCGCATGGGCCGCTCCGTCGCCGGCACCGTGCGGAAATTCACACCCGATCCGCGCGTCGCGCAGATGATCGACCACTTCACGCAATACGTCGGCTCGTCGCCCTACGGCTCGCCCGCCGTGCTCTGCGGCATCGCGCACATGCAGACCGAGGAAGGCGTCTGGTATCCCGTCGGCGGCACGCGCTCCGTCCCGCTCGCCCTGGAGAAACTCGCCCGCGAACTCGGCGTCGAGTTTCGCACCGGCGTGAAGATCGAAAAGATCCTGGCGCACGGCGGCGACGTGACCGGCGTGCGCACCGACACCGGCGAAGAGGTTGCGCTCAGCGCCGTCGTGTCGAACTGCGACTCCGTCCGCACGCACCGCGAACTCATCAACGGCGCGGTCGGCGCGGCCTTCGAGCGGCGGCGCACCTACGAGCCCGCGTGCTCCGGCGTCGTGCTCTACCTCGGCCTCAACAAACGCTACGAGCACCTCGCGCATCACGACTTCGTCTTTAGCCGCGACCCGCACGAGGAGTTCGTCTTCATCTACAAAAAGGGCGAACCCGCGCCCGACCCGACGTGTTACCTCGCCGCCACGACCTGCACCGAGCCCGGCACCGCGCCAGCCGGCGGCGAAGCGCTCTACGTGCTCGTCCACGCGCCGTATCTGCGCCCGCATCACGACTGGAAAAAAATGCTGCCCGCGTATCGCCGCGTCATTTTGGAAAAGCTCAAGCGCACCGGTCAGATGCCCGACCTCGAATCGCGCATCGTCTTCGAGCGCACCCTCACGCCGCAGGACATCCACGACCGCTACCACGTGCTCGACGGCGCCATCTACGGCCTCGCCAGCCACGGAAAATTCCTCGGCGCCTTCAAGCCCGGCAACCGCAGCCCCGACCTCCGCGGACTCTACCTCGCCGGCGGCGCCGCGCATCCCGGCCCCGGCATGCCGATGGTCCTCATGTCCGGCTGGATCGCCGCCGACACCCTCGACCGCGACACCCCCGCCGCGCAGCCGCGCGAACTGGAACTAGCCGGATGAAAACTCCGACGCAGCCACACGTCTCGCCCGGCGTGATGCGGGTCTTCGCCGCCTACAGCCGCCGCTACGTGCGCCGGCATTTTCACGCGCTCCGCATTTTGAAAAGCGGTCCGCCGCCGGTGGATGTCGCCTGCCCGCTCGTCATCTATCTGAATCACGCCGCATGGTGGGACCCGCTCGTCTGCCTGCTCCTCTCGCGCGAGTTCTTCAAATGCCGCACGCACTTCGCGCCAATCGACGCCGCGATGCTGGAGCGCTACGGCATCTTCAAACACCTCGGCTTTTTCCCCGTCGAGCAGGAGTCCACTCGCGGTGCGTTTCAGTTTCTCCGCAACACGCACGCGATCCTCGCCTCCTCGCAAAACGCCCTGTGGCTCACGCCGCAAGGCCGCTTCATGGACGTGCGCGAGCGCCCGCTCCGCCTGGAGCCCGGCCTCGGCGCACTTGCCGCGCGCGAGCCCAGCGCCGCCTTCATCCCGCTCGCCATCGAATACGCATTCTGGACCGAGCCGCGCCCGGAGATCCTTGTCACCTTCGGCGAGCCGATCGTCCCCGCCACCGAGGCCACGCGCAGCCCCACCGAGTGGACGCGCACCTTCACCGACGCCCTCGAAAGCACACAGGACGACCTCGCCGCCCGCTCCTGCCACCGCGACCCCGCCGAGTGGCGCACGCTCAATCGCGGCACCTCCGGCGTGAACACAATCTACGACACATGGCGCAAGCTGCGCGCGAGGATGCGCGGCGAAACATTCGCGCCGGAACATCACGCGGAGGTCACGCGATGATCTTCTGGCTCACAGCCGCGAGTTGCGTCCTCGCCGTCATCCCCGCCGCGCTCTTCCTGCGAAATCTGGCGCTCTACGCGCCGCTGCCCCGCGCCACGCGACGAGCGTATTGCTCCGTGCTCATCCCCGCGCGCAACGAGGAAGCCAACATCGCCGCCGCCCTCCACTCGATTTTGCAAAGCGAGAACGTGGACCTCGAAGTGATCGTCCTCGACGACGGCTCGACTGACCGCACCGCGGAGTTCGTCCGCGCCATCGAAGACCCGCGCGTGCGCCTCGAAACCGCACAGCCGCTCCCCGCTGGCTGGTGCGGAAAAAACTTCGCCTGCCACCAACTCGCCGCTCTCTCGCGCCATCCGCTCCTCGTCTTCATGGACGCCGACGTGCGCATATCACGCCCCGACTCACTCGCGCGACTCGCCGAGTTTGTCGAGCAAAGCGGCGCATCGCTCGTCAGCGGAGTGCCGCGCGAAGAGACACGCGGTCTCACGGAAAAGCTCATCATCCCGCTGATCCATTTCGTCCTGCTCGGTTTCCTTCCGATCGAGCGAATGCGCAAATCCACCGACCCGCGCTTCGCCGCCGCGTGCGGACAAATCCTCGCCGTCCGCCGCGACGCCTACGAACGCACCGGCGGCCACGCGACCATCGCGAATCGCATCCACGACGCCGTCGCGCTCACGCGCACATTCCGCGCGCACGGATTCACGACCGATCTCTTCGACGCCACCGACACCTTCCACTGCCGCATGTATCCGCGCGCCGCCGATGTCTGGCACGGCTTCGCGAAGAACGCCCACGAGGGCCTCGGCTCCCCGCAACTCATCCTCCCCGCCACGCTGCTCCTGCTCGGCGGCCAAGTGCTGCCGCTCGTCCTGCTCGCGCTCGCGCCCTCGCTGCTCGCCGTCATCGCCACCGCCGCCGCATACCTCCCGCGTCTCATCGCCGTCACGCGCTTCCGCCAATCCATCCTCGGCGCGTTGCTCCACCCCATCGGCATCTGCGCCCTCGTCGCGATCCAGTGGTTCGCCTTTCTCCGCTCGCTGCGAAAGCGCCCCGCCATCTGGAAAGGCCGCGCCTACTCACCCGTCCCCGCGACATGAAACTTCTGCTCGCCACCTTCATCGCCCTCCACACCGCCGCCCTCGCCGCGCCTGTGGAAAAGCTCACCGACTTCGACCTGACCGACCAGGACGCCAAGCCGCGCAGCTACCGTTTTCCCAAAGCGAAAGTCACCGTCATGACCGTCGCCGACCACAAAGGCTCCGACCAGCTCGCCCCGTGGATTCAGCGCCTCTACGACCGCTACGAAAAGCGCATCGACATCGACGGCATTGCCGACGTCTCGATGATCCCGAAGCCTTTCCACCACATGTTCCGCAACGCCTTCCGAAAACAGCTCACGCGCTCCGTGATGCTCGACTGGGGCGGCTCCGTGGTGAAGCAGTTTGACTACGAGAAGGGCGTCGCAAACCTCTACGTCATCGACCGCCGCGGCCGGATCGCGAAGCAAGTGAGCGGGCCAGTCTCCGACACCGCCGCGCGCGAACTTTTCGCTGAGATCGATCGCGCGCTCGCGCCCAGTCCGTCGAAGTGACCGCGTCGCCGCCCTGTCATTCTTCATCGCCATGATCCACGTCCTGGAATCGTCGCAGACCGTTCACGCTGACATCGAGCAGGTGTGGGCGTTTTTTTCCGATCCGCGCAATCTGAGTAAGATCACGCCGCCGGAGCTGGATTTCGCGATCCTTTCCACGCTGCCGCAGCACATCTATCCGGGCATGATGATCGAGTATCGCGTGCGGCCGCTTTTCGGCATCCCCGCCCGCTGGGTCACGGAAATCACGCATGTCGAGCAGGGGAAGCTTTTCGTGGATGAGCAACGCATCGGCCCCTACCGCATCTGGCACCACGAGCATCATTTCAAGCAACTCGACGGCGGGCGAATCGAGATGACGGACCGCGTCACTTACGCCCTCCCCTTCGGGCTGCTCGGCGATCTCCTGCATTTCCCGATCGTGAAGCCGCAGCTCGCGAAGATTTTTTCCTTCCGGGAAAATGCGGTCAGAGAACTTTTTGGCAGGCCCCACTTCAGCACTGGAGATTGAGGGCGGCTTCGTGAATCTTTCAGGCCTCCGATGAATTCACGCCGCCTTCTCTTTCGTGTCGTCCCGATCGGCATCGCGATTGTCGTGGTGCTCTTCCAATTCTTTTCGGCGGAAAAATTCACCAATGAAGCCGGACGGACTGCCCACGTCGCGCTCAGTCCCGCGCAGGAGCAGCAGCTCGGGCTGCAGAGTTACCAGCAGGTCTTGCAGCAGGAACAGGCGATCACTTCCGGGCCGGAGTTTGAAATGGTCCGCGGAGTCGCCGCCCGGCTCGCCCGCGCGACCGGCACGGTGGGCAAGGAATGGGAGCAGACCGTCTCGCTTGAGCGCAGTCCACAGGAGCCCGGCGCGGTGGCCAAGGCGGGTCGGGAGTTCGATTGGGCGGTCTCGCTGGTGCGCGGCGCGCAGGTCAATGCCTTCTGCCTGCCGGGGGGAAAGATCGTGGTCTATACCGGCATCCTTCCTGTGGCGAAAACCGACGCCGGGCTCGCGACGGTGATGGGCCACGAGATGGCGCACGCCACGCTGCGGCACGGCAGCGAGCGGCTCTTCAAACAGAAGGCGACCCAGACCCTGATGACCGGCGTGCAGTTTTCGCTGGGCGACATGAGCTACGAGCAACAGCGCGCGGTGATGGGGGCGATCGGCGCGGGCGCGCAATATGGGATCCTCATGCCGTTCGGTCGCGACCACGAGAGCGAGGCGGATGCGGTGGGGTTGATGTACATGGCGCGCGCCGGCTACGATCCGCGGGAGTCGGTGACGTTCTGGGAACGCATGGCCGCGGCCAGCGGGCGCGGCGCGCCGCCGGAGTTTATGTCCACGCATCCCAGCCACGGCACCCGCATCGAGCAGCTCAAGGCGCTGCTGCCCAAGGCGCTGGAGGAATATCAGAAGGCCGCGAAGCGTTAGCGAGACTCGGCGTGAGCGAGCAGCGCGGCGCGCATCTCCGCGAGCGGCGCTTCGCGATTGAACCAAATTTCAAACGACAGCGCGCCTTGGTGGAGGAGCATCGAAAGTCCGTTGGCACTGCGGGCGCCGGCCTCACTCGCGGCCTGCATCAGCCGGGTGCGCCGCGCGGTGTAGATCGTGTCGTAGACCATCAGGTGCGGCTGGAGCAGGGCGGCAGGAAGCGGCGAGGGGTCGCTCGATTTCATGCCGACCGAGGTGCAGTTGATGATCAAGTCGGTGTGCCCGATCTGGTCCCGGAGAATGCTCTCTTCCCACGGCGCGACTTCGAGCCTGTTTCCAGGGCCGGACACCCGCGGCCCGCGAAAGAAAGGATCGAGTTCGACCGCCAATTCGCGAGCTTTGCCGGCGGTCCGATTGACGAGGACAAGCCGCTCACAATTTTCGATCCCGCATTGCATCGCGATCGCTCGGCCGGCACCGCCACCGGCCCCCAGAACCATGACTCGCAAGTCCCGCAGATCGACGCCGAAGTCCGCCCGGATCGCGCGCACGAGCCCGGGTCCGTCGGTATTAAATCCCACCAAGCGTTCCCCCTCGACGACGACCGTATTCACCACGCCGATTCGCAGCGCATGCTCGTCCACCCGATCCATGAGCGGCAGCGCCGCCGCCTTGTGCGGGATCGTGCAATTGGCCCGATGAATCCCTGCTCCGGCAGCATCCGCAACGCGGTCGCGAGTTCCTCCGGACGAATGTGCAGGCGGCAATACCGCGCATCGATCCCGAGCGCCGCGAGCGCCGCATTGTGCATCGGCGGCGAAGCCGAGTGCGCCACCGGATCGCCGAAGACCGCGAGGTTTAACGGTGGTTGCTCGGCGCCCGTGGTAGTGCGCCAGTCGCGGAGATCTGTCAGTGAATAGACTTCGTTCATTGGGAGAACCGCGGATTACACGGATTGAAGCGGATTACGCCATCCGCAAATCCGTGGTCAACCAACCAACCGGCGCGCCTTTTCGAAACGCGCCAGCACGCGCTCTTTCCCGAGCACTTCCAGCATGTGGTAAAGGCTCGGTCCGATCGAGCGCCCGCTCACCGCCACGCGCGCGGGATGGATGAACTCAGCCGGCTTGCACGGCACCGCCGCAGCCGTCTCCTTCAACTTCGCTTCCAGAGCCGCCGCATCCCAGGTCTCCAGCGCGCGATAGACCTCCGCGAGTTGCGCGATCCGATCGTGAGCGCCCGGCTTGCGCAGCGTTTTCTCCACGGCCTCGGGGTCGAATGCGTAATCTTCCGTGAAGAAAAACGACACGCGATTCGGCAGCTCGCTGAAGTGCGTCACCTTCATCTTTTCCAGCGCCAGCACGGCGTCGAGTGCCGCGTCATCCGCCGCGATCCCCGCTTGCGCCAGCCAGGGCCGCGCGAGTTCGCGATACCGCTCCATCGGCATTTGCTGGATGTATTGCGCATTCATCCAGTCGCATTTCGCGAGGTCGAATTGCGCCCCCTTCCGATTCACATTCGCGAGTTCAAACCGCGAAACCAACTCGTCCAGACTGAAGATCTCCCGGTCTTCCTTCGACGACCAGCCGAGCAGGCACAGGTAGTTGCGCACCGCCTCCGGCGCGTAACCGCCTTCGAGATAGCTCGACACACTTGCGCCCTTGTCGCGCTTGCTCATCTTCGATCCGTCCGGATTCATGATCAGCGGGATGTGCCCGAAGCGCGGCAATGGCGCGCCAAGCGCCTCGTAGAGCTGGATGTGCTTCGGAGTGTTGGAAAGATGGTCCTCGCCGCGGATCACATGGGTGATCGCCATCTCGATGTCGTCCACCACGTTCACGAAGTGAAAGATCCACGAACCGTCCGGCCGGCGCACCGTCATGTCCGGCGTGATCTCGACATTGGCAAAATCGAAGTTCACCTGCCCGCAGATCAGATCATTCACCGTCACCATTTCCCGGAGGAATCGAAACCGCCACGCGCCGCCGTCGTCGTACACACGGCCATCCGCCTTGAGGCGATCGAAGTAGCGTTGATAAACCGTCTCGCGCTCGCTCTGAAAATACGGTCCGAAATCGCCACCCACCTCGGGACCTTCATCCCAGTCGAGCCCCAGCCAGCGCATCCCATCGTAGATCACCTGCACAGCTTCGAGGGTGTTCCGTTGCTTGTCCGTGTCTTCGATTCGCAGGACAAACTTGCCGCCGCAGTGACGCGCGAAGAGCCAGTTGAACAGCGCCGTGCGCGCACCGCCGACGTGCAGGTAGCCTGTCGGCGAGGGGGCGAAGCGGACGCGAACATTCGGACTCATAAGGGGGCGTGAAAGTGCCGCACCACCCCGGTGTTTGAAAGGGAAAACGGGGCTCCGTCCTTGGTAAAAGGCCCGGGGAGATTGATTGACACTCCTGCGTCAGTCCCTATTTTCGCGTGCTACGGTGGTGCAGTAAACCAGCGCCACGCCCCACACAGAAGAACGTTTGCCTCCGCGCATTTAGCCCATCGGTATGTCCCAAAAAATCCTGGTGATCGACGAGAGTCTGGCCGCTTCAAAGCTGGCCGAGTCGGTGCTCGCGCAGAACTTTAACGGCGTTGACGTTCTGCTCGCCCAGCGGGGAGCCGATGCGTTCGATCGCTTCAATGTCGCGCAGCCCGATCTCATCATCCTCGATGAATCGATGCCGGACATGGATGCGGAGTCGATCTGCTACCGTCTGCTCAACGACCCCACCACGGCGAAGGTGCCCGTGATCCTGCTCGCGACCAATGGCAACGGCGACGCGATCGAAGAGCGTTACCACAACGTCATCAAGGTCCTGCCGAAGCCGGTTGTCCCCCAGTCGCTGCTCGAAATCGTCCAGACCGCGCTCTCGAAGACAAAACCTTACGGCAGCCCCGCGCGGCAGCTTCTTTTCCACGATCCCTCGCGGACGATCTTCAGCGGCCACACCGCTTTCTTCTCCTTGCGCTCCGCGCTCCAGATGGCTTTCGGCGACAAGCTCACCGGCGTCCTGCGCTTCTTCATCAATCGCTTCCCGATCGAGCTCTACGTCAACAACGGCCGATTCCTTTTCGCCACGACGCGTAACTTCCAGCTCTACTGCCGCGAATCGCCCGTCATCCTTTCCGCCACCAACCTCGGCCTCATCGTTGAGGGCCAGACCACGCAGGCCGCGACCGGCTGCCCCATTTTTCTTTTTCTCTCCGTGCGCAACGGCTTTCCGCACGACGATGTGGTGCAGATCGTCCGCGATCACGGCATGCGCGTCTTCTCCAGCCTCTGGACCGCGGGTCGCGTGACCTTCGAATTTGAAGAGCTCCAGCAGTTCCCCGACTACGCGCGCAATTTCCCGGCGGCGAATGAAGACCCGGACAACTGGATCCTCGGCAGCCTGCGCTACGTGCGGTTTGAAAATCTCATGGGCACCCAGCGCCCAGATCCGAATGGCAGCCCGGCCTACACCCGCAAGGGCTACGAGCTCATCCAGCGCCTCAAGTTGAACGACGTCGAGGCCCGCTTCGCCACCGCGATCAACGGCGCCGAGTCGCTGCAATCCATCGCAAAGAAAATCGGCATCCCGCTCAACGACGCACTGCTCATCGTCTTCCGTTTCGCCGCGCTGGATATCATCGACTACTGGTCCTCGACGGTGCTCTCGCTCCCCGGCGCGCCTGCCCCTGCGCCGGCGGCGTCCGCTTCCTGAGCCGCGGAATTCTTCGGCGCGCAGCGCCAGTCCCCCGCAAGTTTCAGCGGCCTTCCTGCCCGCCGCCTACAGCGACGCCGCTCGCGTCACATGCGCGAGCTTCGCCTCGAGTTTCTCTACGAGATGCTCGGCTGCTTCACGCGCGCGGCGCTCATCCATCAGCGCTTCCTCGAGTTCACGAACCCGCTGCTGGAGATTGAATCGAATACTCGTCCGCACGGGTTCGGCAGCTTCGCCCTTCATCGACTGGAGCTCAGGAATATCCCGGACGTGTGAGACGGTGCCGTCCCGGCAGTTCGTCACGGCCGTGTCCTGGTTGATCTCGCCCATTTCAAAAAACTCGCGGACTGCGCCGATCGTCGTGGGACCGTAATACTGATCCGGCGTGACCTCCACGAGGTAGTCCATCTCCAAACCCGCCAGCATCGGCGCCTTCATCCACGACACCTCGTCTGTGGAAAGCTTGTCCAGCGGTGAGACCTGCGCATCCATGGCCCACTGCTTGAGTTGTTGAAATGTGATCGGACCGAAGACGCTTCCGTCTTCGTTCTTCATCAGGAACCAGTTCTGGTTTTCGTCCATTGCTTTCAGGGGTTCTCTTCTTTTTTCACGGGCGCTTCCGTGCTCTTCGGGGTGGGGATGGTCAAGGATTGGCCGATCTGCAATTTGCGATCGTCCACTTCCTTGTTGGCCTTTTTCAGGTCGGCCAGAGCGATGCTGTAGTGCTTTGCGATCGAGGTCAATGTTTCGCCTTTGATCACCACGTGGCGCTTGCCGTCGGCGGGCTCTGCCTTCGGAGCGTCGGGCGAAAATTCCGCGGCCGGCGCGGGAGCCGCGGGCGCCACCGGCACGGCGACCGGAGGCGCAGGTGTGGCCGCGAGCGGAATCTCGCCCGCCTTTTCCAGCGCGATCCTGAGCTTGGCAATCTGCTCGGCGAGCGCTTCGAGTTGCTTCGACTGCTTCTCCACCAGGGCCCGCAAATCCCGCACCTCATCCACCACCGGTGATTCCTGTGCCCAAGCCCCTTGAGCGGCGACGAAAGCCAGGATGATCACGTTCGCGAAACCAAAAATTCGACTCATGGCAAAGTGTTCGCATGTTCGCCGGAGCAACGCAAGAGTTCGCCCGCCAAGCCTCGTCGATTAGCGGTTCGCGGCATGCCGTGCCTTGCGTTTTAGAGCTTCCCCCATAGAGTCATCTCCATGCCTGACAGGACTCAACGCCCAGTCGGCCCCGCGCCATGGGGCCCGCAGCAGGGCGACGGCGGTGGGCCAAAAGCGCCCGACGTCTCGAAGCCCGATACGAAGGATCTACTCCAGCGCATGCGCCGCGTGGATCCGAATCAGTCCAAACGTTACCGCCAGCGCACCGGCGAGTGATGGAACTCCCACCGACCCGGGCGGCTACGGCTTCCATGGCAGCGCCCGAGGATTTCTCCGCATTGCTGCGCAGCCGCGGCCTCTATCCGGCCGTGGCCGTCAGCGTCCCGCATCCGGCAACCGGCATCGCACCGACCGAGGCCACGACGATTCTCGCCTTCAAGTTTGCCGATGGCGTACTCGTCGCCGGCGATCGCCGCGCCACCGCGGGGAATGTCGTCGTGTATGATCGGGCGGACAAAGTGCTGGAGATCGACAAGTATTCGCTCATGGCGATCGCGGGCGTCCCGGCCACGGCGTGGGAAATGGCGCGCGTGCTCGAACATTCGTTCCAGTTTTACCGCCGCAGCCAGCTCCAGGAGATGAGCCTCGACGGGAAGGTGCGCGCGCTCTCGAAGCTGTTGCGCGACAACCTCGGCATGGTCATGCAAGGCGTCGGCGTCGTCGTCCCGATTTTCGGCACGTACGACACCGAGGCGCACGTCTCGCGGCTTTATTTTTACGATGCGATGGGAGCGCAGTTTGAAGCTGCCGACTATGCGGCCACCGGTTCGGGTTCGCCGGCGGTGCGCAGTGTTTTGCATTACGAAAACACCTGGGGCGCAAAACCCCTCGCCAAACGCAAAGAAGAGGACGCCGTCCTCCTCGCGCTCCGCGCGCTCGACACCGCCGCGGAATCGGACACCGCGACAGGGGGCGTGGACCGGCGCGGTCTGGTTTATCCGATTGTGAAAATCATTTCCAAGGCCGGCATCACGACACTGCCCGAGAAGCACCTCGCACGGCTGTTCAAGAAACACGTCGCATGATCGAAGAACCGTACCGCTGGGTCGAAGCCATCGCGAACCGGCGCGAATACATCGAGCATCAACTCGCCGGCGGCAGCCCGATCGCGGCGCTTTCCTACGACGAGGGCATCCTGCTCTTCACGCTCGGCCGGGAGCGCCAGAAGCTCTTCGAAATCTACGACCGCATCGCCATGGGCGGCATCGGCCATCCGGGCGACATCGAGCGCCTGCGCATGGCCGCGATCGAAGTAACCAGCACCGAGGGGTTCGCCCGCTCTTCGCAGGATGTGTCATTGCGCCGCCTCGCCAATTACTCGCTCAGCCCCGTCCTCAAGGCGGCGTTCGAGCAGGTCTACGGCGCGCCCTTCCTCGCCCGTCTGCTCTTCGCTGAACTCAGCCGCGGCTCCGGCCCAAACTTCTTCCTTCGCCTGGAATATGACGGATCGATTCGCACCAATGGCGGCAGCTTCGGTCGCTCGTTTGAAAACTTCGGCGTCATCTCCGGCACCAGCGCCTCCACCGCGAAGATGGAAGAATTTCTCCGCGCCCACCTTTCCGACAAGCTCAGCCTCGCCGCCGCGCTCACGCTCGCGCTCGATGCATGGACGGTCGGCCACCTCAGTCTCGGCGAAGAGGCCTCCGAGGGTCTGCCTTCCCCTGAGAGCATCGCGAAGCATCGCCGTGAGCAACTCGACTCCGCCTCCATTGAGGCCGCCGTGCTCGAGCGCGACAGCGGGCTACCCATGACCTGGCGGGCGCTCGCGGACGCCGAGACCCGGCCGCAACTCGACGGCTCCCAAGCTCCTCCCGCGTGAAGCGCAAAAGCGCCGGCAAGGGAAGGTTTTGCTTCTGGGCAACTGTGTGCAAGGCTTTGAGCATGAGAAATACCATGCCCTGCGTGGGTCTCATTGTGTTGGGCGGTTGCCTGACCGTCATCTTCGCGCCCGACGAGCAACCCTACTTCGAAAGCACGCTGACTCCTCGGTCGGCGTTCCCAATCGTGGTGCTCGATCCGGGGCACGGTGGGCGCGACGAAGGAGCCCGCGCGAATGGGCTCGTGGAAAAGGAACTCACCCTCGATGTCGCGACCCGGGCCGAGAAATTACTGAAACAGTTCGGCTTCCAGACCGTCCTGACGCGCACCGACGACGCCTTCGTGGGTCTGCCGGAACGGACCGCCATCGGCAACCGGATCGACAACTCGATCTTCGTCAGCATCCATTTCAATCACGCGTACCGCGGCACCGGCATCGAGACCTTCTACGCGTCGCAAAAAGTAACGCCCGAAAGCGCGTGGACGTGGGTGGGCTTCTTCAACAAGCCGCAGCCGATCACCGCCGACAATGGCGAGACGCTCGCCGGATTCATCCAGGCCTCGCTGGTCATGCGCACCGAGGCGACCAATCGCGGCATCCGCGGCCGACCGCTCTACGTCGTCCGCCACACTCGCAGCCCAGCCGCATTGGTCGAATGCGGCTTTATCAGCAATCCGTTTGAAGCGCGCCTGATCGCGAACACCGAGTACCGCGATCGGCTCGGCAAAGCGATCGCCGAGGGCATCATGAGCTACACGAAATCGCGCCCGCGCCCGCCCGCCCAAACGCCCGCCCTTGCTCAGTCCGACCGGTGAATGGAATGCCACCCGCGTGCGTCTGACTTCCTGCCGCAATGAAAAAACTTCTCCCTTTCCTGATTCTGCTCGTGGCGCTCGGCATCGATGGATTTGCGGATGACCGGCTCCGCGATGTGCAGGCGGAGCTAAAGACGCAGGGATTTTACTACGGCGAGGTGAATGGGCGGGACTCCACGGAAACCAGTGCCGCCGTCCGGCGATACCAGATTCGGAATGGACTCGAAGTGACCGGCACGCTGACCGACGAAACGGTCGCCGCCCTTGGCATCGGCGTCGCGCCAGGCGCGCGACAGGAAGAACCCGCTCCCGCGCCCGCACCGGAGCCGACGCAACCGCCGCCAGACCTTCGCCGCGACCAGGCCATCGAGAACAGCGACAAGAACTTTCTCCGCCGCGAGGAAACGAAACAACCCACCCCGGAACCGGCGTTGGAAGAGGATCCGTCCATCGTCCCTGCGCCGCGGTCGCTTGAAGTGCCGACTGCTGCGTTGACCGATTTGTTTGCAGAGACGCCTTACGCAAGCGCTCCGTCCGAAGTGCAGGAAGCCACTCTCCGCCGCGCGCAATCCTTCCTCGCCGGTCGTGGCCTCTACCGCGGCGCGCTCGATGGCGACGCCGGCCCTGCCACTGAGGAGGCGATCCTCACCTATCAGCGCAGCGTCCGACTCCCGCTCACTGGCCGTCTCGATCTCGAAACCCTGAGCAAGATGCGCCTCATGCCCGGCCGCTCCCCGATTCCGCCCAAAGGCTTTGTTCCCGAGCAGCGCCAGTCTTCGGGCCAGCGCATCCTCCGCGGCATCTGGGTGCGCTGAGCGCCGCCACGCCGCCTCGATCCACGGACCCGACGGAGCGCGTCCCTCCAGCACCTCGCGCCCCCGGCGATCGCCCTTGGAGGGACGCG
>JANOAZ010000021.1:0-5080 GCA_031411395.1 Chthoniobacteraceae bacterium | reverse complement strand
CCGGGCACTTTCTGAATCAGGTGGTTCACTTCGCCGGGCGTCAGCGCCTTGCGCCAGTGAATGCGGCGCTTGTCGCGCCACGCGACTCCCGCGCCGTGCGGGTTGGCGGCGTGACACGCGCGCAGGATGGTCAGGTCGGGGCGTTTCTTTGGCGGACAGATTAGGACGACACACATAGAGATTGGATGGGTTGAGGATTGAGAAAGGGCGTGTTCACAGGCGGGCATCGGGGTAGCGCTCATCGAACTTGCGGCAGAGGCGCAGCGCCTCGGGGCCGTAGCTGGAAAACTCACGGTGCAGCCGGCCGAACAACCCCAGTGCGCAGGGACGCGCGCCGCCGGTCCACCCGAGGTAATCCCACAGGAATTGCACCGCGCTCTCGGCGGTCTGCGTGCGCTTGGCTTGGAGCTTGTTCTTCCGAAAAGCGCCGAGGCACCGCACTTGCGCAGCCCGGCGGCAGAGCCCGAGCACCGTCGCCAAGTGATGCAGCACTTTCACGAGGCTGGTGGTTCCGGCGAACACGCGGAACTCCACCGCGCCCACATACTCAGCCCCGCGCATTCTGAACGCCTTCTGGAAGTTCAACATCCCGCGCCCACACGCCGCTGCCGCGGCTTCCTTGTCCGCCACGCTGCTCGTGTTGACGATCTTGCGCATGTGGCGCTCCACGTCGGCGGCGAGCGTGTGGCTGTAGCGGCTCAAGTGGCGTCCGGTTCCCGTCTGGCCGTAGAGGGACATCGCGTGCCACTGCGCGATGTGCGCCAGCTTGCGCACGAACTCGCTGATCTTCCCGGCCTCCCGGCTACCGATCACCGATTCGACGCCCACGGTGATATGGACACCGCACGAGTTATCGACGGTCGCGCCGATCGCGGTCATCCATTCCACGAACTGGCAGAGCGTCTCGACACCCTCGGTTCCGTGGAGAATGGGCGATACGAACTCACAGGGTATCTCGCCGGGCTCGCAGGTGATTGAGCCGTCGCGGTCGGCCCGCCACGTCGCTCCATTGAAGGTAGGCGCGGCGAGCTGCTGTCCGTTAGTCGCAATGGCGCTCCGCACCGGATAGCCGACGTGGTAGCCGCCGACGGCGAGCCCGCAGGTGCGCGGCACTTTGGTTTCAAGTTCAACGCCGAAGCGGATGTTCATCGCTTCAACGTCCTCGGGTTTCCGCAGACTACGCAGAGTGCGTATCTTTTGCGCATGGCTTGGGCTGGTGGTTGAAGACATGCCCTTGCCTCGTTCAGCCAGCCCGCGAACGGGAAGCGGAAGTGTTCGCCATATTTTGCGCCATTTGTCGGAGCAGCCTTCGGTTGGCGCGAAAGGTGAGTTCTCATAGGTCCCATGCCTCCCGGAAGCCAACGAACTTGGGAAAGCGCGGCGCTTCCTTCGCCCCGCTCGGCTGGTGCTTGAACTTCACGAGCTTGCCCACTAGCGACTCGCGCTGCTGCCAAAGGGTAATGCGATCCACGCCGCCGAGCACATGGTTGTAGCCCAAGCGAAACTCGATGCCCGTCTCGGCGATTCTCACGGTGAATCCACCGAGTTCGCCCCGGCCCACTTTGCCCGCCTGTGCCGAGCTGCGCTTGGTGCGCCCGAAGGCGTCACGCTGGGCCTCGTTGAGGTTGCTCATGCCCTCGTAGGTTCCGAGCACCACGGCCTCCGCGTCCTCGAACCTCTTGATCTTCAAAAGCCAGCCTTCCCGCTCGGTCGAGCGCCCGCACTTGTATGGCGAATCCGGCGTGCGGATCACCACGCCCTCGTAACCCTCGGCCAGACAGTCTTCCTCGTAGGCTGCGAGCTGCGCTGCATCGCGGATCTCCACGGGCAGGATTTTCTCGACGTGCTCGAACTCGGGCAGGCGCTTGAGTTCCTGCATCCGGCAGGCATAGGGCACGTCCACGCCGTCGCTAACGTAGTCGAACACGGCGAAGGTGAAGTCCGGCTCCCCGGATTCACGCCCGATGTGTCCGGCGGTTTCGCTGAACGTGGTGCCGCGCACGATCAACTCGCCGTCGAGGCCATCGGGCAAATGGCTCTCAATCCAGCCACGCGTGAAGCGGTTGGACACGGGTTTGAACGAGCGCGTCAGGGCACGTCCGCTGATCTTCAGGCAACGGATACCGTCGAGCTTCGGCGTGGCGAGCACGGGGAAGCTCAATGCATCGGGGCGCTCGCACTTGCCGGCGAGCATCGGCTTGGTGATGTGGTTCATCGTTTGGGTTTTGGTTTCTGGTCTAGGCTGCGGAGCAGCGCGCCGAGGTCGGCGAGCGACTCCGCGAAAAGGGCGTGCAACAACCGGCGGAGGGCCTTCATCGCCCGGCCCCCTCGATGGCCTTGATGCACTCGGGGCCGAAGCCCGACTCCACGGACTCGGGCACAGTGAGCGTCCTGCCGCAGCGCCCACACTTCCCGCAGTGGCACAGCCGCACCTGCGGCGGCAGCGGATGGCCCGCGCTCAACTGCCGGAAGAGCCACTCGAACGCCTTCGCGCTCGGCGCATCCTGGGCAATGCGCGAGCGTCGTCCGTGGTGGTAACGCTCGGGCGTGAACACCGTGCCGAGGAACGAGTAATCGCTCTCGTTGTCCGGGCCGGTGAGGACGCTGACGAAGTGCGGCTTGTCGTCGTCGGGCTTGCGCACCTTGAAAGTGAAGCGGTTGCCCGTGGCGGTGTTCTCGACCGTGAACAGCGCGTTCCCGGCGAGAATGAATTGCAGCGGCGCGTTCATACGCAGAGCGCGTAGCACTTAGGCGCAGAAGGACGGCTGCGCGCCCGGAGTGAGCGCGGTCAGCCGGCCAACGAGCTTGGCGAGGTTGAACTTCCGCAGGCTGCGTTTCTCCACATCGAAGACGGTGATAAGACCGCCGCTGCGGAGTTTGTCCGGTGAGGTGACGAAGCGCATCGTGCGCGCGGCGCCGGAGGCTTTGATGAAGGTTCCGAGGTATTCAGTTTTGGGCTGTTGCATGCCCTTGCCTCGTCCTACCAGCCGCGCCGAATCCATCCGTTTGCATCGCCATATTTTGCACCATTGAACGGAGCCAGCCGCGCTTGGCGCGAAAGGTGAAGGCTAGGCAGTGGCCTGCTAACGAGCTGCACCATCCGCTGAAAGTGACTCGCCGCCCGCCCGCTCGTTTATCAGGCGAATTTGCCCTTCGATTTCCGCCGCCGCATAAGAGTCGGCAGCCGCGGGTGGTATGGTGATATTGCCGAAGGGCCGATCAAGCCTTCCTAGATTGCGCGAGCCTTCAATCCCCCATGAGATCGTCGAACAGACCCGGCTGGAACGGCTCCAGCGCCGCTTGCTCATCCCGGAAGAACTCGGCCTTGCTCTTGCCCATCTTGCGTCCCTTCTGTGTGTGGCAATCGAAGGCGTAGTCGGGAATCTTCTCGCGCCCGGCTTTGATCAAATCGGCGGCGAGCTTGTCCGCATCAAGCCCCGCGCACTGGTCATAGACGAAGTTTTGCAGGTGGTCCGCGTCGCGGTTCTTCTTCGCCGCGCACAGGAGTATCACGGCTTTGCTAATGAAGATGCGGCCCTTGGCCTGCTTCGCGGGCACGTTCGCATTCACGAGGGCATAGCCATCATGGAGCGCCTTCACTTCCTGAGTCAGAATCCCCCAGCAATCCTCCTTCAAGCCTCTCCATCAACGACTTACGTCGGAGACGGTGGCTTGCATGACAAATTGCATGACAAAGTTGACCCGCGCCCAATGCCATGCGCGCACGCAAACCAACACCAGTCACGGTCAGCAATGACCAGCACGAGATCAAAATCTACACGTCGGAGAGCCACGGGAACCCGCTCTTCCAACTCTCCTACTACCGGGGCGGGAAGCGCGAGCGGCGCAGCTTCGCCGACCTGAACGAAGCCAAGCGCGAGGCGCGCATCATCCTCGGCGACCTCGCGCGCGACAGCATCCAGGCTGAGAACCTCTCGGCCGCCGAGATCGAGAGCTACACCGTCGCGCGCCGCGCGCTCGCGCCGCACAGCACGCCCGTGCATGTCGCGGCGGAAGTCTTCGCTGCCGCGCGTGAGCAGCTCCCAGCCTCGGCATCCATCCATGATGCGGTGCGCTACTTCCTCCAATTCAACCGCGGCGTGGAGCGGCGCGAGATGCGCGACTTGGTCGAGGAGTATCTCACCGCGCGCCGCTCCAGCGGCGTGTCGGAGCCTTACATCCGGCTGATGCGCCGCAACGTGACCCGGTTCGCCACCTTCACCAAAGGGCGGATGCTGCCGGATCTGCGCGCGCGTGACCTCGATGACTGTCTCCAGCAGACGGGGTTGGCTCCGCTCACGAAGAACGGCATCCGCGATCACATCTTCACGTTCTGCCGATGGGCGATTGGTCGCGGCTATCTGCCGCGTGGCTGGCGGGAGTTCGAGGAATCCGTGACCTATCATGTGCCACCAGAGGACGTGACCATCTTCACGCCGGATGAAATGGAGCGGCTGCTCAAGACCTCGGGCGGGCATCTGGCGACGCCGTTCCTCGCCATTGGTGCCTTTGCCGGCCTGCGCTCTGCCGAGATTGAGCGGCTGGATTGGAAGAACGTGAGCTTTGAGCGCGGCTACATCGAAGTGCGGGCCGAGACGTGCAAGACGCGCGCGCGGCGGCTCGTGCCGATCACCGACAATCTTCGTGCGTGGCTGAAACCCTTCGCGATGCCCGTGGGGCCGGTGGTGCCGTATCGCGGCATCGCGAATGTTCACGCACGCCTCGCCGTGCGCGCCGGTGTGGAGTGGAAGAAGAACGCGCTGCGGCACAGCTTCGTGTCCTACCGGCTCGCGCAGACGCATGACCCGGCGCGCACCGCGCTGGAAGCCGGGCACGACCAGACCATCCTCTTCCGGCATTACCGGGAAGTAGTGACGCCGGAGCTGGCCGCGAAGTGGTTCGCCATCATGCCTCCGCTGGAGTTTGCGCGCGGCATCATCGGCATCGGGCGCGCTCCCAGGGACGCGTATAAGTCGCGGCGCGAGAAAGTCGTTTCGGCACGATGATCTCGGCAGCTTCGTTGCGAAACGAAGCGAGCCCATTTTGACAGCGCGGAGTGGTCGTGAACAACGACACTCCT
>JANOAZ010000020.1:0-15600 GCA_031411395.1 Chthoniobacteraceae bacterium | reverse complement strand
CGTGGTGATCGAGAAGTGGGAAAGCGTGGAAGCACTCCAGGCTCACTTCAAAGCCCCGCACATGGCCGCCTACGGCTCAAGGACGAAGGATCTGGTTGCCAGTCGGGTAATCCATGTTTTGGAGCTGGTGTGAGCAGAGATTGAGATCGAGATCTCAAAACAGGCTGATCTGATCAGAAGTTTCGGCGTCACCCAGGCCGAGCAGCCCGTTGCGTTCAGTCTCGTCCAATCCGTTCCACCAGGAGCGAGCTTCCTCCTCCGAATACGCGAGAACGGAGAAGGTGATGCGATGCCACTCCATCTCGAAGGACCGGGCACCAGCCTCATCGGCACGACAACGAATCCAAGGTGCTCGAATCACTTTCATCTCCCTCCTCCCGCTGCCGGAGTCACTGATGCGTTGATGAACGCCTGCTCAGGATCACGCCACGGTTGCGAGTTCGTCGGATCATTTAGTTCCTCGTGGATCGGCGGATCGAAGTCAGTCGGGCGAAACAAAACCATCCCAGAACGAGCAGTGCAAACGAGGACGGCTCAGGAACCACGGTGCCGGTGAGAGTGATGCTATCAATGCCCACCGTGGTGAAAGCGTTGTCCTGATCATCAAAAAAATAGAAGCGGAATTCGACGGGAATGCTCTGCGCTGGAAATGAGCTGAGCGTGACGGCCGACCCGCTCGTGGTCGAATTGCCACTGAGGACCAATCGAGTCTTCGTCACAAGAGCCGTCGCAAAAGCATCCACATTCCACCGGACCGAAATATTGGCCGTAATGTCGTCGCCACCGTTGTTCACATTGAGGGCGAAACTCAGCAGCGTATAGGCGAGCGAAACTCCATTTGCAGGAGTGAGCGTGAAGCTGATGTAGTCGTTCAAACTGATCGCACTGGCTTCGGTTGCCGGTGTGATATCTGAACCCATGCCCAGCGCCGGTGGGTTGGAGTTCGGGGTGAAAAATGAGGTGTTTCCGGACAACCCTGCTCCAACAATGATGTCTGCCGCTGTGGACGATGAATCGCTATCGCTCGAAGTGAGTGAGTTTCCCGTGAACGAATAATCCGCAACTGTGGCGGCGCTCACCGAGGTAGAGAAGAGAGCAAAAGTGATGGCCAACGCTCGAAGCACCCAGTTCGCTACATCCATCATGATCACGCGATGATTCATGGCAGAACCAATTGCGTTGCCGGCCCCACCGAAAGGCAAACGAAATAAACTGCGTCTTAAACCGCCATCGTTGACATCCTCACCCGGAGTCCGATCTTTATCTCGGCTCCAACGACATCCCGTATCTACCGGGCAGAAAATCGTTGGAGCTTTTTCGTGAGGTTTTGCCGGTGACGATCAGCCGCAGCCACAACCACCACCGCAGCACGAGCCATCTTGCAGATCCTCTTCGTTGGGACAGCGACCGAGTTCAAAGGTCTTGTCGATCAATTTGCCGACCGCCTGATGAATCTGCTGCATCTGCTGCTGGGCATCGAGGAAGCCCTGTGCTGTGGGATTTCCAAGAAACTCTTCACGCAGCGATTCGAATTGAGCGATCTCGTCTGGCTTCAATTCGAGACCGTCAGCCTGCTTCATCTGCAAGAGCTGCCCCAAATCGTTAAGCTGCTGATACTGGAACTTGAGCAGTTCATCGCTCATGAACGCATCGAACTTCTCTTTCAGCGCACGGAAATCGGGCTGTTCGGCGATGGCCTGGCAGAGGTCGAGCGTTCGTTGGGTGATCGTGCTTTGTTCGGTGGCGGTGTCCATGTGATCTCGTGGAGGATACTCACCCGGAGCACGACGACAATCTGCGATGAAAGATCGACCGAAAACCGACCCGCTCAAATTTGCCCGCCAGCGCGCTCTGATCGGCCGGGTGCGGTCTTGGCATGTCGGAGAACTGTTGGAGGTGTGTGCAAAACTGAGTGCAAATGGTAGTGGCGGAGTAGGCGAAAATAGTGGCAGGAACCGTTTGCGTAGTGCCGGATTGCCTTCGTATAATGTGCTCATCATCAGTAGGTAGCACCCTCGAATCCTACCGCCGGAGCCAATTTCGGAAGGTCCTCCTGCCAAGTGTTTTCCAAACGGCAGGGTCCGTTTTGGAGCCAAAGTGAATGACGGACCCGCCGTGTTCCACAATTCGGACGAACTCTCTCACCACCACGGCCCGTCCTCCGTAACGACCTTTTTCGCGGCGTGCTTTTCCCGCATCAAGTGGCTGGATGCCGCCTTCGTTCTCCAGAGCGAATGGGATGCGTCGATAAGCTCGCCTCCTTCTTCCCGTTCGATCTAAGGGTATGCGATCCGTCCGGAGGCAGCATCCGCTTCCAGGGTTTGTCTTGGGCATGATCGCGCTCGCAAACCATTTACTCTTCCACACGATGAACCACGATTTAGGTAGCCCTTCAGGGCCAACTCCGCCTGATTACGACACCTTTTTCCCCGACGATGAAAATGGAAGGCTTCTCAGGAAGATGGGACTCAGCGGCGTCGATATGGACCGACTCCACCCGATTGATTTCTTTTTCGGATTCCCCACTAAACAAGATGCCGCAGCGTTCCATCGAGAGGAGAACGAACCGTTCGCTGTTGACTGCTGCTTTGAAATGGAAGGCCGGTGGATCGTGAGAATAACGAAACTGCTTATCCCCACGCATCGAACCATCAACGAACTTCAAGAAAAGCTGATTCACATCGCGGCAATTCATCATGGCAAATCCGCCGGATGTGTCTTCTCACCTCAATAGCAACTAGCCCCGCCTGAGTTTATTGCTTGTGAATGTTCACCTTCTCGTGGTGCGCCTCGACTGTCTCTTTGATCTCTTCAGCCTCTTCAGTTGCCGCCTCAGCTCGCTCCGTGGCCGGATCCTCGTGCGCATGAGGGCGCTGCATTTCCGGCTTCTTGCCAGGCTGCACTTTCTCTGCCGCTCCTTCCGATGGGTTCTCTCCGTGATGTTTCTTCTCCTGAATCACCTTTTTATCGTGAGCAATATTTCGTGGGTCGGACATAGGCAGAAGATTCGGCGCTGGTGGTGACTTTAGCCGTCTCATTCGGTGGGCGAGGCATGGGAAGCGGCTGGTCGCAGCGCGCCGCGCGTGGTGAAGTGCGACGCTGTTCCATGACATCTCCCTCGACTCGTCACACCCCGCGACCCAACGACCGAATGCGGTGGCACCTGGCCTGCGCCGCGGCGCTTGCGCTCGTCGCGCCATGCTTCGCGCAGCCGCCGCTCACCGAGGTCACGCGCGAGCCCGATGCCTACAATACCTGGAAGCTCGCATTGACGCCGGGCACCGCGACGGATGCGGCGGCGATCACCGCGCCTTCAGGCTTCAAGGTCGAGCTGATGCGCTCGGCGGCACCGGATGAAGATTCGTGGGTCTCGATGGCCTTCGATCCGCAGGGCCGGCTGACGATCGCGCGGGAGAAGAAGGGGCTCCTGCGCATGACGCTGAGCGCGGGCGCGGGGATCGAGAAAGTCGAAGTGATCAACGACACGCTGCTCGAATGCCGCGGGCTGCTTTACGCCGCGGGCGCGCTTTATGTGAATGCGAACAACAGCAAAGTTTTCTGCCGCCTGCGCGATGTGGATGGCGACGGGCAATTCGACCAGATCGACGAGCTGCTGCGCACCGAGGGCGGCGTCGGGCACGGGCGCAATCACGTGAAGCTCGGCCCGGACGGGATGCTCTACCTCACGCACGGCAACAATGTCGTCGCACCCGCGAACGCCGCGCCGGAATCGCCGCTGCGAAATCTTCAGGACGACCGGGTCATCCCGTGTCCGTGGGATCCGCAGATGTTCGACGGCGACGTGAAGCTGCCCGCCGGCCACATCCTGCGCGGCGACCTCGACGGGAAAAAATGGACGCTCCTCGCAGGCGGGCTGCGCAATCCCCTCGACGTCGCCTTCAACACGGACGGCGAGATGTTCACCTTCGACGCCGACATGGAGTGGGACACCGGCACGCCGTGGTATCGGCCGTGCCGCGTGAATCACATTGTCAGCGGCGCGGACTTCGGCTGGCGCCGCGGCACGAGCAAGTGGCCCGAGTATTTCCCCGACAGCGGCCCCACGGTGCTGAACATCGGCCTCGCTTCGCCGACCGGCATCGAGTTCGGCACGCGCAGCAACTTCCCGCCGGAGCTGCAGCGCACGCTCTTCATCGGCGACTGGTCCTACGGCCGCATCGTCGCCGTGCATCTCCAGCCGCGCGGCGCGAGCTACACCGGCACGGCGGAGAACTTCATCGTCGGCAAACCGCTCAACGTCACCGACCTCGCGTTCGGTCCGGATGGCGCGATGTATTTCATTACCGGCGGCAGGCGCACGCAGTCGGGGTTGTATCGCGTCAGCTACATCGGCCCGAAGGTCGCGCAGCTGGCGGCTCCGGTGGATCCGGCCGCCGCCCGAGCCCGCGCGCTGCGACACCAGCTCGAAGCCTTCCACGGCCACAATAACGCCGTGGAGAAGATCTGGCCACACCTCGGAAGCACCGACGCGGCCATCCGTCACGCTGCGCGCATCGCGCTCGAATGGCAGGACGTAAAGCAATGGCAACCGCGCGCTCTCGCGGAGAAAGACCCGCTCACCGCCCTCACCGCGATGCTCGCGCTGAGCCGCTCCGCGGCGAATGACGCGCTGCGGCCGATCCTCGAGAAGCTCAACGCGCTCCCCTTCGCGACGCTCAACGAGGAGCAGCAAATCCTCGCCGCTCGCGACTACCAGCTCACCCTCGTCCGCCTCGGCCCACCCGAGACCGACCTGGCCGCCGCCTGCGCACAGCGGCTCGACGCGCTCTATCCCGCACAAAGCTGGCGCGTGAATCACCTGCTCTGCGAACTGCTCGCCTACTTCAAGGCGCCCGCCTTCCGAGACAAGACCGTCGCCTTGCTCTCACAGAGCCAGCGGAGTGAAGACCTGCTGCATTACCTCTTCCACCTCCGCCTCGCGCCCGACGGCTGGTCGCTCGAACAACGACGCATCGCCTTCGCCGCGCTCAATCACGCCGAGACGCTCGAAGGCGCGCGCGACTATCAGCGTTCGCTGAAAATGATCCGCGCCGAGATGCTCGAAAAGCTCACGCCCGCCGAGCACGAAGCCGTGGCTCCGCTCCTCGCCGTCGCCGCAGACGCCGCGCTCCCGCAATCCAGCGGCCCGCAGGTGCTCGTGCGCGAGTGGAAAGCCGAGGAACTGCTCCCGCTGCTGGATCGCGTCGGGAGCAAGCGCTCCTTCGACGCCGGCAAGCAAGCCTTCGCTGGCGCGCAATGCGTGCTCTGCCATCGCGTCGGCCAGACCGGCAGCCTGCTCGGGCCCGACCTCAGCGCCGTCGCCAGCCGCTTCAACCGCCGCGACCTCCTCGACTCGATCCTCCATCCCTCGCGGGTGATCGACGACAAATTCCGCCACGTTACTTTCACCCTTAAGAGCGGCGCGAACGTCGTCGGCGCCATCGAGCGGGAGAACGAGGAAGCGGTCACACTCCGCACGAGCCCGCTCGTGCCGCAGACGACCACCTTGCAGCAGAGCGACGTCGCGCGCCGCGAGCCATCCCCCGTGTCACCGATGCCGCCCGGCCTGCTCAACGTCCTCACGCAAAACCAAATCCTCGACCTGCTCGCCTACCTCGAATCCGGCGGCGATCCGACGCACCCGGCCTTCGCTCTGCCATCACCCTAACCGATCGCGCGACGCAGCAGGTTTTCCGTGATGCGCTGCACACGTTCGTCGGGGCCGTGCGGGCGGCTCCAGTGCGACCATGGGAGCATGTGACCCGGCGGCTTGCTCAGCGCTTGCGACCAGAAGATCGTCGCGGCGTTGAAGACGAAATTCTTCTTCGGCCCCGGATAGATCGTCGCCGTCCAGTGCTGTGCGCGGGTGCCGCCTTGCCACGCGGTGCCTTCCGCCACCACCTCCAGTCCGGGGATCTTCGCCGGGTCGCCGTGATATTCCCAACCGACGAGGCCCGGAATGCGGTCGCCGTTTTTCATCCCGGTACCCGCGAAGATCCAATGCTCCGGCTGCACACAAATCCAGTCTCCGCCGCCGTTCACGGGGATGACGTTCACCGCGCCCATGAGCAGTCCCTCGTCGGGGCCGGCGCTGGTGAAGCCCGCCAGTTCCACCCGGCTGCCCGGCTGGCGATCGTAGCCGCCATAGGGCGCGGCGCGCGTGATGATGCGGTTGGCCGCCGCGCGACTGCTGGCGCGGAGCGGCGTCACGTAGCACACGGAATTGCCGGAGAGGAACATCAGGTTCACGCCCGCGTCGCGCATCTTCATCGCCGCGTGATACGAGCGCTCATCCCAATACTCGTCGTGCCCCACGCTGAGGAACGTCTTGCACTTCAGCGCGCGGTCAGGCGTGAGCATGTCCGACTGCGAACAATAGCTCACGTCGTAGCCGTGCTGCTCCAGCCAGTAGGCGAGCGGAAATTCCCAGCAGAGCCATTCGCCGCTGCCGATGCTCTGCGGGTTGTCGTAAATTTGCCGGTATTTCCCGTAGGGCCGGTCGAAGCTCACGTCCACGCCGGGCCCGGTCGCCCATTCCTTGGCGCCATCGTCGTAGAGCGAAAACTTGTCCGGCCAGCGGTTGTAAGCCTGCCAGGTGTTATCGCTGCATTGGAAGAGAATGTCCGCCGGCCGCTCATCGCGCACGATAAAGACGACGTAGCTCTGCCAGTACGGCGTCCCGGGATTCCCGGCGATCGTGCTGAGCCGTCCGAGGTACACACCGCTCGGCCAGTCGGCGGGAATTTTCAACGTCGCGCATGGCTCCCATTGGCACTCGCGCAGCCGCCGCTCGCCGATCGGCGGATCGGGTTGCGTCCTCCCATCGAACGGCCCGAGCCGGGTCATCAGCCGCGCGCCGCGTCCGCCGTAGTAGCCGGTACGGAAGATCTCGATGGTGAAACGCGCGGGCGGATTCGTGCTCACCATGAGGTCGATCGATTCGACGGCGGCGACGGATTGCCGCGAGCAATAGCCCTCGATGAGCGGCGAGCGAAAGCCGGTGGTCTTGTCCAGCCGCACCCGCGTGAGTTGCCAGTCACTCGCGCCTTCGCGGCGGTTTTCGCGTTCGATGAGGTTGGGTTTTGTGCTCATGGGAAATCAGCGCATCGCGGCGCGCATCACGCCGTCCTCGATGGCGACGGCGCTCAGCGTGGCCGCACCGCCGGTCCTCACTTTGTAGCCGAGCTTCGCCAGTTCCGCCCGGCGGGTGACGGACATGCTCAAGCTTTGCCTTTCGTGACGCCGAAATGCGCGAGCACATTCCGCATCACGGTGGCCCAGCGTTCATCGCAGTGCAGCACCCAGCCGGAGCCGATTGCGCCCGCGTTGAAAACGCGCCCGCCATCCGGGCGTTCCCAGTAGATCATCTCCGCGCCCTGATCGGTCTTCGGCTTGATCGTGCGGAAGAAATAGTCCATCGCCTTGCCGCCCTGCGCCCACGGGACAATGCCATTCGCGAGCCGCACGATGCCGGGCGGATCCTGCGGCACGACCGCTCCCTCGGGCGATGGCTCTTCTTGGAGTACGGCGAAAGTTGAGGGCCGGATGTCCATCTCGTGGCCATTGGCCATGGGCATTTTCCCCTCACCCGCCCAGCCGAATTTGTCGCCGTTCGCGAGCCCGCTTTTTTCCGGCTTGTTGAAAAGAAAATTGCTCGCGTCGTCCACCACGTACGGGCCGAAGTTCTTCACGTTCGACTGGTTGTTCCAGCCGATGATGTCGAGGCCGATGACCCGGTAGCCGGGCATGCCGCATTCACGCTGCGCACCGCCGCGCAGGCCATCGTGGCTGTGCCACGCTTCGCCGCGCACCTTCGGCTGCATCTGGTTTCCCGGGCAATCGACTTTGCGGCACTCCATCACCGTGCAGTCGTCGTTGAAGCTGACCCGCCAGCCCATGCTGTTGCCGCTGAGCACCACGAGATTGCCGCCGCCGCGCAGATAACTCTCCACGCCGCGATACATCGGCTGCGACCAGTATTCATTGTGCCCCACGACGAAGAACGCCTGATAGCCGCGGAGCACGCTCGGATCGCGATGCAGATCCACATCGCTGATCACGTCATACTTGTAGCCTTGCTCTTCGAGCCAGATCTGAGTGAAGCGATCCGCCCGCGCGAGATGGCTGTAGCTGCTCGGCCCGCCGTAGAGCACGTAAGGCCCGGCCGCCGGCCACGGCATGCGCAGACCGAGTTGATACGTGCCCTGCCCGGCGGCGTGTCCGCGGTAGAGACAGTAGGCGGGCAGCCCGCGCGCATCCTTCTCGATGCCACCGGTGCCCCACACTTGATTGAGTTGCGGCGGGGTGATTGCAAACGGGGTGCCGCTATACGCGCGCCACGTGTTCGTCGCGGTCACGAGTAGGATCGGCGCCTTCTTCCGGCGCGGCGCGCGGCGCACGATGAAGGTGCAGTGGTAGAGGCGCGGCTTGTCTTCGTGGGTGAATTCCATCCGCGCGACGTAAATGCCGGAACGCGCATCCGTGGGCACCGGCCAGCGGTGCGTGATCTTCCACCGGCAATCGTAGAGATCGTCCGACGCAAGACGCAGCCCATGCCCGCGAGTCGCGTCCTTCTTCGGATCGTACTCGCCGAAGCGCGGCACATTCGCGTTGAACGATGGCCCGCCGATCATCCACGTCGCGTGATTGATGATTCGCCCTTCGCGTCCGCCGGCCACATCGGCCACCGACTCACCGCGTTCCTCACCCAGCGGCCAGCAGGCGAGCACGCCGTTGCCCGCGGCGGTTTCGAGCCCCTTCTGCGCGAAGCGCGCGCGCACTTCCTCGTCGCTCAGCGTGCGCTCGTAGATCGCCGGCATCGCGAGATCGCCGTCGAGGAAGTGATTCGCGGTGCCCGTCTGCGACATCGCGCCGAGGCGCAGCACGTGAGGCCCGGGCAGGAGGGGCCCCGCGAAATCCCACGCGCCCACTTCCGTCGCATCGACGAAGACGCGCTTCCGCTTCCCATCCCACGTCGCGACGACGTGATGCCATTGGTTGCGCTTGATGACGCCCGGCTGGGTGCGATGCACCAATGCCTCATCGGGCGACACGTTATCGCCGAGGTAGAAGCCGACGTAGCCATCCTTTCCGATCCCGAGTGCGAGACCTTCCGACGAATCCTTGTCCTCCTGGCTGATCAGCCCTTGCAGTCGCGTGATGTCCCACGCGCGCACCCAGCATTCCAGGCTGATCGCGTGCATCGAGTCGCGGAGTCGTTTCTCGATGTGAACGTACGAGCCGGGGTGAATCGGCTGCGGAATCGGCGGCGACTCATCGAGGCGCGTGAGCACCGTGTCGCCCGCGGGGTCGTCCACCTGCAAGCCGAGTCGGCAAATCGACAGCCGATACGGCACGCTGGCACTCACGCAAAGTTCGAGCGTCTCGCCAGCCGCCAGGCTGTGCTCCATCGGATAGGCATGCACCCCCGGCACCTCCAGCGCGCGGTGCGGTGGCATGGTCGGCCGTTCACCCGCCGCCTTCGCCCGAGCCGGCATCCGCAGCACCGAGGCCGCGGCCAGACCGGCGCCCGTGGTCTTCAAAAACTCGCGCCGCGTGATCCCCTTCGCCGGTGGACGCCGCTTCATGCCAGCGCTCGCTTGAGCAAGTTGTGCGTGATGCGTTGCACGCGTTCGTCGGGGCCTTGCGGTCGGCTCCAGTGCGACCACGGGAGCATGTGGCCGGGAGGCGAAGAAAGCCCCTGCGCCCAGAAAATCGTCGCCGCGTTGAAGACGAAATTCTTCTTCGGCCCGGGGAAGATCGTCGCCGTGTAGTGCGACGGCTTCACTCCGCCTGCCCAGACGGTCCCTTCCGCGACCACTTCATTGCCGGGGATCTTCGCTGGCGCGCCGTGATGCTCCCAGCCGACCAGCCCGCGGATGCTGTCCCCTTTCTTCATCCCGGTGCCCTCGAAGATCCAGTGCTCCGGCTTCGTGCAGGTCCAGTCGCCGCCGCCATTGAAGGGCACCACGCTGCGCGCTCCCATGATCAAGCTCTCGTCTGGACCCACGCGTTTGTATTCCCTGGTAAAGACGCGCTCTTCCATCGCCACCTCTTCGTCGGTGATTCCCGAGAAATGGCCGGTGCGCTCGATGATCCGCTTCTCGCGGCCATCGCTGGAGGGGCTGAATGGGACGACGGAAAAGACCGAGTTGCCGCAAAGCCAGAGCGCGCTCACCCCATCGTCGATCGCGCCTTTCACCGCGTGATATTGCCGCACGTCCCAATACTCGTCGTGCCCCACGCTGATGAACGTCTTCGCCCGCGTGATCTGCGCGGAGTCGAGGCAGTCACTGTTCGAGCAATAGGTCACGTCGTAGCCGTGCTCTTCTAGCCAGTAGGCGAGCGGGAACTCGAAGCACAGCCATTCGCCCGAGCCGATCGACTGCGGGTTTTCGTAGATCTGCGCGTATTTGCCGTAGGGCCGGTCGAAGCTCGAAGCCACGCCGCGCGCATGCGCGCCTCGCGGATCGGTGTAGAGCGAAGTATTCTCGGGCCACTTGTTGTAAGCCTGCCAGGTGTTGTCGCTGCACTGGAGAAGGATGCCGGCCTGCCGCGTGTCGCGCACGATGAAGACAACGTAGCTTTGCCAATACGGCTTGTCCGCGGCGTCCGGCAGCGTCGTGAGCCGGCCAAGGTACACCCCGCTCGGCCAGTCCGCGGGGATCTTTACCGATGCGCTCGGTTCCCACCGGCACTCCATCAGCCGCTTCTCGCCCATGGCCGGGTCAGGCTGCTTCTTTCCCTCCAGTGGACCGAGCGCTGTCATCAGCCGCGCCCCCCGTCCGCCGTAGTAACCGGTGCGGAAGATCTCGATCGTGAACTTTGCTGCGGGACTCGTGCTCACGAAAATGTCGAGCGTCTCACCCGCAAGCACCGACTGCCGCGAGCAGTATCCCTCGATCGTCGAGGCGCGCACGCCGGCCTGCTTGTCGAGGCGGACGCGCGTGAGCTGCCAGTCGAGCGCGCCGGGCCGGCGATTTTCGTCGGCGATGAGCGTGGCCGATTTCGTCTCCGCCGCCAGCGCACTGGCGGCGCCGTGGAGCGCACCGGCGAGCGCGGTGGCCGCGGAGGTCTTGAGAAATTGTCTGCGTCCGACACCGTCTGGATTGTTCATGGGGAAGCTGAGGGTGGTGAGAGACTCCTTGCATGGGGTCGCAACCGCAAAGATGTCGAGCAGACTATCCACGACCGACCATCGCGTTAGATGGGCAGCACGAAGCTGAACGTCGCGCCGCCGTCGTCGTGGTTGCGCGCTTCGATGCGGCCGCCGTGATTCTCAATGATCCGCCGGCAGATCGAGAAGCCCAAGCCGAGGCCGTTCGACTTCGTGGAAAAGAAGGGGTCGAAAATGGCTGGCAGCCGCTCCGGCGCAAGGCCATGTCCATGATCGCGGACGGCGACCACGACGGCATCCGCCTCGGCGCGCGTCTCCACTTCGATGAGCCGTTGTGTTTCCTCGATGGCCGCATCGACGTCCTCCGAGGTCAGCGCGACGACGCGGGTGGAAAGCTCGGCGAGCAACTGCTGGAGCCGCAGCTTTTCCGCCAGCGCGGCCTCGACCCGCTTCTGCTCCGTGATGTCCGCGCCGATGGCCACGAATCGCCGCGGTTTTCCGTCCGCGTCGAGGAACGTCACGATGGTCGTCGCGACCCAGTAGAACGTGCCGGCCTTCGCGCGGTTCTTGATGTCGCCGTGCCAGACCGCGCCGTGCGTGATCGTGCGCCACAGCTCGCGGAAGAACTCCTTCGGGTGGTGCCCGGAATTGATGATGCGGTGATCCTGCCCGAGCAGTTCCTCGCGCTCGTATTTCGAGATCGCGCAGAATTTGTCGTTCACGAAAGTGATGTGCCCCTGAGGATCGGTGATCGCCACGATGGCGTGTTCGTCGAGCGCCGCCTTTAGATCGGTAGCCTCTTTCATCCACTGGGATTCGCCTGAGGTCCGCGATTCCGTCGCGTGATACCATCTTGCAGAAATAATGTGTCCCTTGGAGGCGAGCGGTGTGTCTCGGGTAGGGTGGGCGTCCCGCCCGCCGGTTCGGGCGACTCGCCTGAACGAACTTCCATGGCTCCATGGCGTTGCCGAAAGACCGCGGCGCAAGATGCGCCGCTCGTCGGGCAGGATGCCCACCCTACCGGAAACCAACCCCTCGCCCGGGCGGCGTCTTGTTATTTCTGAAAGATGGTATGAGTGGGGTCTGCCGGCGTCATGCCTGCACCTCCGCGACGAGCCGCGCCTTCATCGCCTCCACCTTCGCCTTTTCGATCGTGAAGCCCGCTTCCAGTTCCGCCAGCCGCGCCCGCGCCGCGTCCACCAGCGCCCGCAGCCGCTGCAACTCCGGGTTCACGTAAAGCACCAGGCCCCGGCCCGCGACGGCCACGGCAGCCGGGTCACGCGCGCACTCCCAGGCGACGAACAGCGCGGGTTCCGCCGCTTCCTCCAGGCTCCGCAAAGACCAGCGCCCCATCCTCGCGTTGCGCGCATTGGCGGATTGCGCCAGACCGTCCAGCCAGCAGCGCAACCCTGCGTCGGTGCGCGCCTCCGCGATGGACCTGCCCTTGTGTTGCCCGAAGGCGATGCGCGACGGAACCCCCTCGGCGGCATCGGTCGCAAGCTGCTCCCACGTCGCCAACCCGCGCTGCTCCGCGATCGGACGCAGTACCGTCGCGAAAAGATCGCTCACCGTGCCGACATCGCCCAGCGCCGTGTGCGCGCCGCGTTCCGGCAGGCGGTAATACTGGCGCAGGGTTTGCAGCTTGCAGTTCCCGGCGGGCACCGGATCGAGGAGCCGCTGCGCCAGCCGCAACGCGCAAAATCCGGCGCGGCCGATCGGTGCGATCCCCAACCGGGTCCATCTCGATCAAACGTCGAGCGCCGACGTCACTCCACTCTCCTGCAGGAGCGAAATTCTGGCTCTGACCGACCTCAACAGCCAATGAATCACTTTCTGTTTGGATGCATGTAGCAATGTTTTCCGAAGTCGGTCCATTCGTAGTGATACATCCGGTCACCTGGAGTCACACAACGGATGATGTCCAGATCAAGGAGTCTAGCGGCCGTGCGGTGCTCATCGGCATTGCAATTTGTCATCCTGAACGGCTTAAAATCTTTTCCATCTCGACAGAATTTGACCATGAGGTTCATCGATTGGACATCGAGGCGGTCGCGCAACATTTCGGCTCGAAGACTCTTTTCGGCCTTCCGTTGTTTCAATGATTCAACCAAGCAGTCGGCGAACAGTTTACGTGCGGCGGCAGGATTCGTTCGGTTATACTGATGAATCCGGATGTGATTGATGTCGAAGTTGATGTTCTTCCTGTCTGACCTAACGACGATGAGGTCGGTGGCAGGCCGTACCGTTTGTGCGATTCCCAACTCGAACATGACATTGCCATTTCGCTGCCCCTTCCACGCTCCCGTTTGCATTACAGAAATGTCAACGAACACCAATGTGGCGTGCGCAATTCCGTCGAGAATCTCACGATGAATGCTGTCGGAGATCGTCGAGATATCGACCCGGTGCGCACGATAATAACCACCCGAATCAGCTAAATCCGTTTCGATAGCGGGACGGATGGCATCGTTCCAGACGCCGTCGAATTCGTGGGCGAATGACATTGCGACGAAAACTTCTTTCCGTAACGAGCCACGCCAGTAGGTGTCGAAGAAAAGCCGCGGATACATGGTTGCAAGCGTAGCGAAGGTGCGGTTGCGAGCGCAAACCTCTGGTAAGTCCACGGAAGTTCTCGTCGAACTCCGCCAACGATTACCGTCCTTGCTCGGGCGCACGCCGCGGACGTTCGTCTGGGCGACGAAACATTCCCGCACCCGGCAGTCCCTCTGGCAATGCGCCCACCGCAGCTTCGCCCGCACCCGCTGACGTCGCCCTAATACACGTCGTCATCGACCTCTCGGAGCGGTGGTGTTTCCGTGTCTAAGGGAAGAAATGATTCGGTCGCAAATCGGCCGCAAAAGCGGTTCGTCAGAGGTTCGATACGAAACGGTGAGCGTGTGGGAATTCGCTGCATTGAAAACTCGCACGAGTCGCGCGCAGAACGGACTACGCGCATCGGCGCCGGTTCGGGTGTATTCGCTCACGAAACAAATGATCCCGTTAATTGTCCGCCGTTCCGTGCCCCTCCACGACGTCACAGTGAAATGTCCTCGCCCCGCTTGCTCGATGGAGGTCCGAACCAGCGTATCCAAGTCAAGTAATTCACTCGCCGACATCGTCTCGGCATCCGACTGAGATAGCTTCTGATCGGGATAGTATCGGACGTTAAATAAAGCCGTTGCCTGGCCAGCGTCGTCGAACAAGGTCGCGGCGAACTTCAAATCCGAACTCGCATCGAGCACTCCATCCCGCGCTGCCATGCTTCGCGCAGCGGTATCAATCGTAGTTCGGCAGTTGTCGGTCAAGGTGGTCCAATTCCGAGGAAGTTCTACCGTGACGTCACTTGGAAGACGTATGGGCACGAGCGAACCCGCCGGAGCCGACGGGTCGCCCTCCGGAATCTTCAGACGTTCACGAGGAGTCGGTTGGTCAATGGTTCTGGGAGCGGGCCTCGCATGTGGAGACGAATCCGCTATGAGCATCTTGGAGTCGCGCTGCTTTCCTAAAGCGACCCGATCCTCGTGATTCTGGTAGGCCCCAAGTCCTCCGCATACCGCTGCGACAATGACGCCCATGAAAACTCCAGCAGGCCCATGCATTCGGATAGTCGACACCATTGCAATTCCAAAATAAACAACCGCTGCGCCAACGATTTCTGGAATGTAATGCGGAACGCGGGCAAACGGCACTCCCCGGAGTTGTTGGCCGGCCACCGATACCAAGAGGGAGGCAAGGGCAACTATGAAGCATTTCCAGCCGATATGCACATTGCGCGGCCCCAACAGCGAGCGTTTCATAGTGTTCACCCTAGTAGCCAAGTTGAGGACTTGGTCACGCCGTATTTGCGCGGGGAAGCTGAGCTTCCTGGTGAGGGGCGGGACTGTCTGGAGCCAGTGCGGCGGCGCGTGAACTCGGACACCCCACGCCGCGCAAACGAAATCGCCTCGCACAAGTGCATCACAGCTCGTCCGGAGCTGCTAGCCCGCCGCACGGAGGTTGAGTTGATCGTCCGAGTTCATGTCCAGGACTTGGATGGTCGTCCGACCGACGGCGGTGCTGCCAGTGATGTAGATTCCCTCGAAGGCAAAGTGATCCTCCCATCGTTGCTCACGCGGGTGGAATAACCCGGTGACCGCGCCGGTGAGCGGGTCAATGCCGGTCAGGTTGGGGCCTTTGTGGAGATTGCAGTCGATGCAGGCGAGGCCGAGGTTGGATTCGTCATCGGAACCACCGTGCTTGCGCGGGCGGATGTGCTCGATGTGCAGGGCGGCGAGCGGCGAGTCATCCTGATGCAGGCGGCAATACTCGCAGCGGTTGGCCGCCCGCTGGCGCACGAAGGCTCGCGCCGCCTCCGTCACAATGCGCCGCCGGACTTCATGGTCTGCGCCTCGCGCCGCAGAGTGGCGACGAATTTATTGGCGCGCACGTAGCCTTCATATTCATCGCGCTCCTCGGCGGTGAGTTCGCCCTCGGTGGATTTTGCG
>JANOAZ010000019.1:0-9505 GCA_031411395.1 Chthoniobacteraceae bacterium | reverse complement strand
GGGTTGCTCTGGAGGTAGTTGTCGATCTCCGCGATGAGGTCGGGATCGTCGTTGTAATAAAGCAGCTTGAGCCGCGCGAAGAGCGCGTCCCTGGCGACCGCGGTGGATGGGTAGTCGCGGATGACCTGCTCGTAGAGCACGCGGGCCTCGGTGGCCTTGCCGAGCTGCCGGGCCGCGTTCGCAGCGAGGAGCACGAGGTCCGGCCGCGACTCGGCGGAAAACTCGTTCTGGGACTTGGTGAAGGTCTCATAGACTTCGTCGAATTTTCCGGCGTCGAATTGGAGCCGGAGCAAACCGAGCCGCGCCACTTCCCGCCACTTGCTGTTGCCCGCCATCTCGATGGCTTGCCGCAGTTGCTTCTCGGCCTTCGCGCCTTGTTCGAGTTCGATCAACCACAGGCCCGCGCGGACCGTCGCTTCGAGCTTGAGATCGGGATTGTCGGTTTCCTTTTCGAGCGCCTGCGCCTGCTTGAGCGCGTCTGCCGTGCGCCCCGAGTCCTTGAACAAAAGCGCGAGCGAGAGCCGGCTGGCGTCCCGGAACGGATTGTTTTCCGCCGAGGCAGTCAGCTCCTCGTAGGTAATGCGCGCGTCGAGCTTCTGCCCGAGAGCTTCCAGCGAGCGAGCGGTGAAAAACTTCGCCGAGTTCGCCACGGCGGGATCTTTCAGCCGCACCGATGCCTTGCGAAAAAGCGGAAGGGCATCGCGGTACTGCTTTTCCTGGTAATAGATCTCGCCCAGCCGATAGGCCCCGGGCCCGATGAAGTCCCCGTTGACGAACTGCGAGAGCAAAGTCTCGTAGGCATTCTTCGCCCCGTTTAACGAGCCGGTGCGGCGGTATGATTCGGCGAGCCGAAATAGCGCGGTGGGCCGGTCTGCGCCTCTGGGGAAGAGCGAAAGATACCGCTCGTACTCGGACGCCGCCTGGTCGAAAATCTTCTTCGCATAAAAGCTGTCCGCGATGTCGATCTGGATCTGATCCGGCGCGCGCGGGGCCGTCGAGGGCGCCACGCGAATCGTCCCGGGATCGTCCAGCTCCGGCGTCGGCATTGGCTTTGGCGGAGCCACCACACCGGCCGGGCGCGGCGTTGCCGTGGGCGCTGCCGGGATCGGCGTCGCTCGCGGCACGGGAGTCGGCGTGGCGCTGGGTCGTTCGACGGGGATCGCCCGCGGGATCGGCTTCTCCATCGGCACCGCGCGTTCCACCGGCTTCGACGGATCGAAGCGGAACGGCTTGCGCACCTCCGGAGCCGGTGTGCCACCGCGCTGCGCCAGGGCAGCAGACCCATAGAATGCGGTCCAGAGGGCCGCCGCCAGGCAGACCCGTTTCATTCCGCTTTTCCGGTGGCGAACGCGACGTTCCAGATGTTCGCCTGCCGGCAAATGTCCATCAGATCGACGATGTATTCGTACTTCGCATTCTTATCGCCCCGCAAAATGATCGCGTAGTCCGGGAAGTCATCGGAAAGCTGCTTCAAGCGGGTGAGGAGTTCCTGGGCCGTGACCGTCTTGCGATTCCACACCACGGTCCCATCGGCCCGCACATTGATCACCGTCTGATTGACGACGGGGTTCGACTCCTTCGCGTTCTCCGCGGTCGGCACCTTCACATCGAGCTCCATCTCCTTGCGGGCAAAGCTCCAGGTGATGATGAAAAAGCAGAGCAGGACGAGGAGGACATCCACCATCGGCGCGATCTGAAAACCGAGGACGCTCGGCGCGACGCGTTTGCGAAACTTCATCGGCAGGCGCGGCTAGAATTCCTCGTCCACGGCCACCCGGGATGGTTCGCGCTTCTTGTTGTAGTGCAAAGCGATGAGTCCCAGCACGTGCGTCGAGGCGATCTCCAGATCCGAGATCAGGCTCTGCACGCGATTGCGAAAGAGCGAGTAGAAGGCCATCGCGGTGATGCCGAGAATCAGTCCCGTCGCGGTCGCCACGAGCGCCTCCGAGACGCCGCTCGCGAGCAGGATGTCGCGCGAGACATTCGCATCGCCGCTGCCGAGCTTGGCGAAGGCGCGGATGATGCCGACCACCGTGCCGAGCAGCCCGATCATCGGCGCGAGCATGCCGATGTCCGCGAGATAGACCACGCGATGCTGAAGGGAGGCTGACTGGCTTGAGCCTTCCGTCTCGGCGATTTCACGGATGGTTTCGAAGCCGGCGTTGGGATTCTTTGTCGCGAAATCGAGCGTGCGCTGGACCACGCGGGCGACGGCCTCGCTGTGCCGGCTGGAGATCGCGAGCAGCCCGAGATAGTCGCGTTTCTTCAGGAGCACGTCGGCCGTGTTCATGTAGTGCGCGGTGAGGATCGAGCTGCGCCGGAGGGTGAAAAGATAGACCAGCACCAGCATCACCGTGACCACCGAGAGAAACGCGAGGGGAACCATCGCCCAGCCGCCATCCTGGACCAGCTTCCAGAGTGTCACCGTGGTGGCCTCGTCATTTTCCGCCGGCTGCGCGCGCGGTGCCGCAGGTGCCTTGGCCGCGGACTTCGCGGGGATCGTGATCAACTCGTCGGCCGGTGCGGGTGCCGCCTGCGTCTGGACCACCGGGCTGTCCACACGGGGAGGAGCGGCATCCTGCGCCATCGCGGTTGCCGCGCCGAAAACCAAGGCAAGGGTACAGGCGGTTAGTTTCATGAAACTTGGGCGCTTATAGTAGCCAGCGGGATGGAGGATGCAACACCCGGAAACCACCGCGGGCACCCGCGCCTCCGCCTCGTAATCCTAATCCCAATCGTATTCATCCCTTGCTCCGCTGACTGAAATGCAGAGGCGATTAGGATTACGATTGGGATTACGATTACGACGCTCCGCCTTTCCCAGCATGACGACCCGCGAAAAACCCGACCCGAAACTGAAGCTGCGCGATGTGCCCCACAAGCCGGGGGTGTACCTCATGCGCGATCGCTTTAACCGGGTGATCTACGTCGGCAAGGCGCGCAGTCTGCGCAAGCGCGTGAGCCAGTATTTCACTCCTTCGCGCGTCATGCGGGCCGATCTGAAGACGCGCGCGCTGCTGGACGCGATCTGGGATTTCGAGTGGCACACCGTGGCGAGCGAGCCGGAGGCGCTGCTCCTCGAGGGGCGGCTCATCAAGGAATACCGCCCGCGTTACAACGTCAGTTTCCGCGACGACAAACGCTTTCTCCTCGTGAAATGCGAGCTGCGAGACGACTGGCCGCGCTTCCGGCTCACGCGGATGAAGAACGACGAGAGTGCGCGTTACTTCGGCCCCTTCGCGCACGCCGGCGCGCTGCGGCAGACGCTGGCCTTCATGAGGAAACGATTCGGCGTGCTCACCTTCGGACGGGGGAATCCCAGCGAACGCGAACTCAAATCCTCGACCTACCAGGTGCCGATGAAACTCGCCGACACCACTGTCGAGCAATACCGCGAGCGGGTGGAAGCCGCGTGCGAATTCCTCGAAGGCCGCTCCAAGGAAGCGCTCGCGGAACTCGAACTCCAGATGCACGCGTTCGCCGGCAAGCTCGACTTCGAGCGCGCCGCCGAGCTGCGCAACATGCTCGCCGACCTGCGCAAGACCACCAAGCCCATGGCGCGTTACACCCGCGAGCAACGCCATCGCCTCGGCACCACCAGCGGCACCGCGCCGCAGGCCGATCTCGCCGCGCTCGGCGAGGAACTCGGGCTCGCCGGTCCGCCGCGCCGCATGGAGTGCTTTGATATTTCCAACATCAGCACCACGCACATCGTCGCGAGCATGGTCTGCTTCATCGACGGCCGGCCGGCGAACGCGCAGTACCGCCGTTACCGGATCAAGACCGTCGGCGGCCAGAATGACTTCGCGAGCATGGCGGAAGTGGTGCGCCGGAGGTACGCGCGGGTGCTAAGGGAGGCGGGAGAGAATGCGGAATGCGGAATGCGGAATGCGGAATTGGCGAACGCCGAGACCCACGTTGTTTTCGATCCTGAAATGTCACAGGAAGATCTTCCCTCGGCAGTCGCGCGTGTTGCAGCCAGTCCGCATTCCGCACTCCGCACTCCGCATCTGCCCGACCTCATCATCGTGGATGGCGGCAAGGGCCAGCTCAGCAGCGCCTGCCGCGAATTGCAGCGCCTCGGCCTGCACGAACTGCCGATCATCGGGCTGGCGAAGGAGTTCGAGGAAATCCATCGGCCCGGCCGGACGCAGCCGCTGATCCTCCCGCACGAAAGCGGCGCGCTTCAGCTCCTCCAGCGCATCCGCGACGAGGCGCATCGCTTCGCCAACGGATACCACCAGCTCCTCATGAAGCGCCGCGTCGCCGAGAGCCTCCTCGATGATTGCCCCGGCGTCTCGCAGCACCGGAAGCAGATTCTCCTGCAACACTTCGGCAGCGTCACCCGGCTGCGCCGCGCCGAAGTGGATGAAATCGCCGCCGTCGAGGGCATCGGCCGCCGGCTCGCCGAGCAGGTCGTCGCCTTCCTCACGAGCCGGTCGTAGCAGCCGACGTGAGGAGGCTCTGATCCGACTGCCCCAGGATGCGAGAGCCTCCTCGCGTCGGCTGTTACCTCCCTCCCACCGCGAGTCCGAGCCAGCCCACCAGATGGTTGCACAGCTCCGACTTGTCCGCGCAATGGACCAGCGGCGCCGCCGGCTCGACGAACCCGAAGCCCGTCCCGTAGGCATCGCCGTTGACCACGCACACGTCCGTGCGGTTGTGCTCTATCTGGTCCACCGCCGCGCGCAGCGCCTCCATCCGGCGGCCATTGAGCTCGTACTTCCAGCCCGCGATCCGGCTCACGGGAAAGAGCCCGCGCAAGCGAGAGATGATCTTTTCCGCCGGCACAAGCTTGAGCAAAAGCTCACCTTCGCGGGAAGGGATCTTCGGCGCCGCGATCGCGGTGCCATCGGCGCGATGGACGCTTTTCACCCGATAGTCGGAAAGCGCCGCGGTGTGAAATACCGCGCCCACCGCCTCGCGTTCCTCGAGCGCCTCCAAGCCGGCGGCGAGATGATCGTTCGTTCCAAATGGAATCACCTGCGCGCCCTCCAAGGCCTTCCCGCAGGTGGCTCCCACACCCTTGAAACACACCACCTCATAACCCGCGCTCGTCAGCGCATTCGCGAGCAGGATGCCCAACTCGCCGGTCGAGAAATTGGTCAGTCGGCGGACTTCATCCACTGGCTCGTAACTTGGTCCACAGGTCACCACAACACGCGTCATACGCGCAATGAATGGCCCGCACGGGATGACTTGGAAAATGAATTCTGCTGCACCGCGCCGCGTCCGCGTCCATCATTTCCGCCGCTCACCATGGACCGACCCACCGCCATCCAGCAGATCCGCGCCGCCTGCAACCAGCTCTCCACCGGCGTCACCAGCCTCCATCCGCTGCTCCCCGCGCTCGGCGACGAGCCGACGAAGGCCGAGATCATCAAGGCGCTCTTCGAGCTGACCAAACAAATCGAGGTGGTGAAGAAACAAGTCATGCGCCTGGAGAAACGCGACGACAGCGCGCTGCTGTAGGGATCAAGAAGCTGCGGCGAAACGCCCCCCAGCGCATTTCTCGATCGCCGCGGCTACGTCAGGCGCGGGGACTGCGGCGACACGATCGCATTCGCTGCCTGTACGCGGCCCAGCGCCGCGACCGTCCAGATGAGCGGGTAGAGCCGCTCGTAGTACCAGAGCTTCGCAAAGTAGAAGCCGATCGGTGACGGCTCGCGCCACGCGCCCGACGCGACCCGTTCGACGAGCCACGCAGCGCCGCGTTCGGTCGCCGCGATATGCCGCGTCCCCGCGAGCGCTTCGACGGCGAGCGCGGTTTCTTCCGTCGTGGAAACAATCCCGCGCACTCCGCCCCAGCCACCATCCTCATTCTGCGCCCCCGCGAGGTAATCGGCCGCGCGGTCGAACAACCCGCCCGACTCGAACCCGCGCTCCCGCAATTCGCGCAGCGCGACGATGACGTGCGCCGTGCCATGGAGCGGGTTGTCGTCGCCTTGAGCGTGTTCATTGCCAAACCACAGGGGCAGCCACGAGCCGTCGGCGCGCTGTCGTTTCGCGAGAAAAGCGAGGCCGCGATGGATCGCGCGGAGCGTGCGCTTTTTCGCGGCGACTTCGAGTTGCGGCAGCCAGGCGCTCCACGCGCGGAGGGTGTGCGCCGTGAGATCGGGCGAGCTGCGATCGAAAGGCAGCGCGCCCCAGCCGCGGCAGAAGGTCGGGATGCCGCCGTCGCGATTTTGCAGATCGAGCAGCCAGCGCACACCTGCGATCCCCGCGTCCGCCGTCTCGGTATCCACCATCCCGAGCGCGAGCAGCGCGAGCAGCGCGCCGGGGGTGTCGTCCGCATCGGGCACGCCGCCGGGCAGATCCGTCCACGCCCAGCCGCCGGGCGCGGCGTGCGTGTAGGGATGCTCGACGCGGTACTGCTGCCCGAGCAGCCACGCGCGGAGCGTCATCCGTTGTTCGGGTGAAAGCGCGCCGGGCTGATACGCCAGCGCCTTGATCGCGAGCGTGCTCGTCCAGGTCGCGAGATCGGTGTCGATCGCCCAGCTCCCATCCGCGCGCACCGAGCTGCGCAGGAAGGTCGCGCCGCGCCGCGTCACGCGATGGTCGCGCACGCCCATCGCCGCGAGGCTCATGGTCACGAAGCTCGTCAGCGGCGTGGCCTCGAGGAAGCCGCCGTTGGGCGGCTGGATGGATTCCAGCACGCGCAGGGTCCGCGTCTTCGTCAGCCCGCGAATCAAGCGCGCCAGCGGGTTCCGCGTCGGCCGGTGATGCTCGATCGTCTGCCCGATCGCGATCAGCGCCGGCAGCGCGTAGCTCACCACGGGCAATTGCAGCGCGCCGAAAAACTGGTGCGGCAGCGCCGCGAGCTCGAACGGCAGCGGCATCACATGCTCCCAGCCGATGCGCCCGCTCAGCGCCAGCGTCATCAGGATCGGGACGGAGAAAGTGCGGTCCTTTCCGTAACGATCGGCGATCGCCGCCGCGAGCAACCTCGGAGGGACACGCTCCCGCGTGTCCCCATCTTCCCTTGCCTCGCGGAAGTCAGGGACGCGCAGGAGCGCGTCCCTCCGAAGCCAGGCCGCCGCGCCCTTAACGCCCCGCGCATATTCCTCATCCGCCCCGCACGCCCCGAACGCCGCCCAGCACAGCGCCGTCGTGCTGATGTTGCTTTTGCTCTTCACCGTATCACCCCAGCCGCCATCCGCATTTTGATGCTCCGCGAGCCAGCGCAGCCCGCCCGCGATCAGCCCCGCATGCGCCGCGCGATCCACCTGCCCGAGCGCCACCACGGCCGTCGCCGTCGAGAGCGCACTGCTTGAAAGCTCCCCCTCCCAATGCCCCGCCGCATTCATCTCCGCCAGCAGCGCCCCGGTCGCCGCACGCAGCGCGCATTCAATCCGCAATTCCCTCACGCCAGCTTGTCCTGCTCCCGCTTCCGCGCCGGCAGGATCGCGCAAGCGTCCTTGCAGCCGAAGACGCGGCTCATCAGCAGCCGGTTGCGGCTCACCCATTGATAGACGATCTCCGCAATCCAGATCACCCCCGGCAGCCAGAGGAAGAGCGCCACCGGCACCAGCAGCGGCAGCCGCATTCCCGCAAAACGAATCGCCCGCGCCCCGCGATAGATCCGCCGCTCCGGCGTCACGCAATGAATCGCCTCCATGAGACCCTCCCGCGTGAGCTGCGGCGCCACCTCCTTCGCGCGCGGATCGGAGAGCGGCACGAGCGCGAGCGCATGAAACCAATCCAGCCAGCTCAGCACCTTCATCTGGAAGGTGCACATCGGGCAGCCGTCGTCGTAGAGCACGATGTGCTTTGTCATGGAGCAAAGCTACGTGAGAAGTGCGGGCTGAGAAGTGCGAAGTGGAATTGCCGGGCGTGCTCGACATTGCCAGCTCCGCATTTTTGCGGACTCATACGCCGTCTCGCCGAGTCATGACTTCTCGCCGCTCGATCACCCTCAGCCTTCTCGGGCTCACCCCGCTCGGCTCGTTTCTCTCCGCGATGGCGCGCCTCAGCAGCGAGGGGCGGACGCCCGACGAGTTCGCTGTCGACCTCAAAACCAGCATCCCGGAACTCGGCGCGGCGCGGCAATTGATCGTGGTGAAGACCGGAGATTGGCCAGCGGTCCCGGCCACGCTGGAGCTTTTCGACCGCACCGGATCGGGAAGCTGGAAAAGCCGCGCGGGACCGTTCCCGGCCGCGACCGGGCGCAACGGGCTGCGGTGGGGACTGGGCCTGCACGGCCGCGCCCCCGCCGGGGCGGCGGGGAAACGGGAAGGCGATGGCTGCGCGCCAGCCGGTGTTTTTGAGTTGGACCAGGTCTTTGGATTTGCGCCCGAGAAAGCGGTCCGCTTTCTCAAGATGCCCTACGTGATGGCCACCCCGGACCTCGAAGGCGTGGACGATCCGGCATCGCGCTCCTACAACCGGCTCGTTCACCGCGGAAAAGTGCCAAAGCCCGACTGGGGAAGCTCCGAAAAGATACGCGGTACTGGCGAGCCTTATCGGTGGGGTGTGGTGGTGCGGCACAACTGGCGCCAGCATCCCGGCTACGGCTCCTGCATTTTCCTGCACCACTGGCGCGGTCCGGGAAGCGGCACCGCCGGATGCACCGCGTTTGCCCCCGCCACGATGGACACGCTGCTCCACTGGCTCGATCGGGACGCGCACCCGCTCCTGGTGCAACTCCCCACGGCCGAATACGCCGCCCGGCAACTCGCCTGGCGACTGCCGTGATTCCGCTCGTTTTCCTGCCGCTGCGCCCGTGAAGCGGCCCTTTGCGCTTCGCAAGCGACACGAAACCGGCCAACCTCGCACTCGGAGGTCATGAGCACGTCGAAGGTTTTCATCAGCGACAGCCAAGTGTCGGAGAACGCGACCCCCTTACGGGCGATCGTTTATCGGCGGCTGTCTTTCTGATCAACCGCTTCCCGCCAAATGCGCCGCGCCTTCGTTTCCCATAGCACTGCCGATGACAGCTATGCCGCGGAAATGGAATCGTTCCTCCGCGCCGCCGGCTACGACGAAGTGTTCAACGATGTCAGCGCCATTCGGCCGGATGAGCAATTCTGGCCGGAGATCGAGAAGGGCATCGCGAACGCCGATACGTTGGTCGTCGTCATCACCTCCGCGTCCAACGCTTCGGCGTGGGTGAAACGCGAAGTCGAATACGCCCGCGGCCTCTCGAAGAAAATCATCCCCGTCTGGATCGAGGATTGCCCGGTTTCTCCCATCTTTGCCGACCGCGATGTCATCGACTTCCGCACGCGCACCTGTGCGGACCGACGCTTCGACATCGGTCGCATCGTCAAATACGCCCCGGCCGAACTCATCGGCCGCGAAGCTGAGCTCAAGCTCCTGCACGATGCTTGGGCCAATCTCCTTGTCTCCAAGTCCCCCCGTCCCCGTGTCCTGACTTTTGTCGCCCTCGGGGGCGAGGGGAAGACCTCGCTCGTGGCCAAGTGGGCGGCGGAACTGGCGCATCAGGACTGGCCCGGCTGCGACGCCGCTTTTGCGTGGAGCTTCTACAGCCAGGGCACGCGCGAGC
>JANOAZ010000018.1:0-7612 GCA_031411395.1 Chthoniobacteraceae bacterium | reverse complement strand
CGAGAGATTCCTCCACTCGCTCCGCTCGGTCGGAATGACGGCGTGATTGGAGCCATCCGCCAGCGGCTTCTTCCTCTTTGTCTTGCTCTTGCTCTTGCTCTTGCTCTCGTTTTCCAGAGCAGGAGCAAGAGCAGGAGCAGGACAAAGAGCAGGACAAAGAGCGAAGCGCTCCAATCGCGTCGTTTACCGCGCCGCTCCTCCACCCCCCACCGGGATCTTTTTGAACCGCTGCGTGATCTCCACCAGCGACGCTTCGACCCCCATCCGTTCGAGCGAACTCGCGCCGACGAAACCCACGCACTCCGTGTGTTCATTGACGTAGCTGGCATCGTCCGGCGTGGCGATCGGTCCGCCGTGGCTGAGGAAGAAGATGTCGTTCCGCACGGTTTTCGCCGCCTCGATGATCGCCCGCGTGCGCTCCACAGCGTCATCCATCGACACCACCGCGCCGGTTACACCGATCGACCCGCCGACCGTGGTCCCGACATGCGCGATGATCGCATCGGCTCCCACCTTCGCCATCTCCCGCGCCTCCTCCGGCGTGGCCACATAGACGATCGTGAAAAGATCCATGCGATGCGCAAGCGAGACCATCTCGAACTCTTTCTCCACGCCCATGCCCGTCTCCTCCAGCACCCGCCGGAACTGCCCGTCCACGATCGTGTGGGTCGGAAAATTATTCACCCCCGAAAAGCCCATTTCCTTCACCCGGCCGAGCCAGTGCCACATCCGGCGGCGCGGATCGGTGGCGTGCACGCCGCAGATCACGGGCACGTCTTCCACGATCGGGAGCACTTCATATTCGCCGATGTCCATGGCCACCTGGTTCGCGTCGCCATAGGCCATCAGCCCGCACGTCGAGCCGTGGCCCGCCATGCGGAAGCGGCCCGAGTTGTAGATGATGATCAGGTCGGCGCCGCCCTTCTCGATGAACTTCGCGCTGATCCCCGTGCCCGCGCCGGCGGCGATGATGGGTTCGCCGCGCTCGAGCACCGCTTGCAGGCGGTCTCGCACTTCCTGTCGCGTGTAGGGGTTTCCTTTTCCAGTCCAGGGATTCGGCATAGTCGGTAGTTTTTTTTGAGGGTGAAATAACGAGTCGCCATGGAAGCGCCGCGCGGCTGCGGTGGAAAGCGTTTGTGTCGTTTCGATAGCAGAAGGTGCAGGCGCGTGCCCGCGCCAGCGAGCAGCGCGACATCGACACTCTGGAGGGACGCGCTCCGTCGCGTCCCCAATATCCGCGGGCGGAGGCGGGGGCTCGGGCTCCGCACCCCCTACGCCCATTTAGTTTGGGACCGCGACGGAGCGCGTCCCTCCAGGGCCGGTTTTTCACTTCGCCGCCGTCTTCGCCGGAGCCATCAGCGCCTGCACCGCCGCGGTCACGCCCGTGGCATCACTCGCGATCACATTCACCGCATCGAACTCCCCGCGGAACGGAGAGCGCGTGTAAACGATCGTCGCCTCCCCGGCCTTCGGGTTTGCCAGATTGGCGGGAAAGATTTCGCCGCGCACCTGATCGAGCAGCAGCACATTGTCCGACGGCGTACCGAACAAAATCAGGTCCGTCGCCACCGTCTGCCACTGCGGGAAACGATGCGGGCTGCGCAGCACTTGCAGGCTTTCGACCACGCCGCCCGGGGCGACTGCGCCGATGCGCGTCACCACGCGGCCCTGCTGCCGGTAATATTCCGCCAGCGCCTTCGCCTGTCCGGCGATCGTCGCGTCCTTCTGCTGCTCGGGCGTCAGCGCGATGGTCAGCGCGACATGCTTTCGCGCGGCGAATTTCGCGAGCGCTCCCGGCTCCCGGATGCCCACAGGCCCGGACACCACGGACTTCGGCGGCGCGGCCGGAATCGCCAGCGTCTGCGTCGTACTGAGCCCGGTGAGGAGTTCCGTGACCTTGACGGTGAATTCCCCGCGCTCGTTCCGCAGATTCACCGGCAGGCGCACCACCTGACCGGTCGCACCGTGCACCGTCGCCATCCCCGTCGTCCCCGTCACCGTCACTTCCACGGGAATTCCGTCCATCCGCACCCGATGATTCATTGTCGGCTTTGCCTCATAGAATCCGGAGACTCCGGGCGCAATGACCACCTCCGGCGGCACCACCTCCGCCGGCGGCAAGGCATACCACCGGAATGAATCCTTGCTCAGATCAACCTGCGCCGCTTCGGCGGCGGAAATTTTCCGACCGAGCCGCACATCGTAGATCGGGCGTTCGGTGTTCCACTGAAGCGAGCCGTGCTGCGGTTTCACATAAAGGCTGGCGTTGCCTTTCGTCTTCCACACCTCGGGTTTGCTCGCCTTGGGATCAGGCGGGCGGAGCATCTCCTTCGCTTCCTCGCCTGCGGCAAAAGCCTGGTTGATCGCGGTCACATACTGCGTGTCTCCGCACTCGGTGGGAATCGCCCATAAGAACGGATTGTCCGACGTCGCGACCGGCGCAGTCACGCCCGCCATTGCCTCGCGCAGCGCCGCGATGTTCTCCGCATTGCGCACAACAAGCAGCGGGGTCGCATCGAGGTTTCCGCCCGCCACATACGCCGCGACCTTCAACCCCGTCTTCGTCGCGGCCACCGGACACACCGACTCATCATCGACCAGGATGCGGCCACCCCGATCGAGAAATTTCGTCAGCGCCGGCGCCAACCCCTCGGCCCAACTCCAGGAAGCATCCGGCTGATCGAGACCCACGAGGACGATTGCCTTCATCGAGGGCGGCAGCGGACCGCGCATGATCTCCTGGAAGGTGATCACGCGGGCCGGCCAGCCCGCGGCGTGGCAGATGAAGAGCGCCTCGTTCACTTTCCCCTCGTGCGAACCGCGCGCGAGTTGCTCCGGCGGCGGATTCCCGCCGAGGAGCGTGCGCCGCTGCACGGCTTGATGGTGGCCGTGGAAAACTCCGATCACCGGCGCCGGTTCCGTGCGTGCATACACCCCGCCGAACTTGCGGATCCACGCGTTCATTTCCGTGTGCCCCGCGAGCACCTCCGGTTGCGCGCCTTCGCCATTCGGATTCGGGAGAAAATTCGTCCCGAGCCCCTGAATCCCACGCGTCAAAGCGAGCGCACACGCGCGCTGCCAGCCCTCGCGGCCGTAGAGAAAGCGGTAGTTGTCGAGCAGCGCCCACGTCTTGCTCCGCGCGTTGTAGCTGTGCAGCCGATCGACGAGCGCGACGTTGTGCAGCGGCTTCGCCGCGTGGGTGTCGTTCCAGTCATATGCCTGCTGCGTGGTGAGCCCCTCGAACATCGCCCGCCCCGAAAGGCTCGCCCACGGCCACCCGCCGCGCGCGCCGGGTCCGGGGCCGCTGCCGAAATCCGCGGTGGTGAAGACGAGCCGCGGATCGACCTCGCGGACCGCTTCGCCGAAATACCCGTACTGCCGGAACGCGGCTTCGAAGCGCACGACATACTTTACAAACTCCGCCTGCGTCTTCACCGGCTGTTCGAAGGGGAATTCCGGCGGACCGAGGCTCGGCGCCCGCGGCACCCGCGGCGCCGCGGTCCCGGCAAACTCAATCATTCCCTCGCCCCACGGCCGATCGGGAATCGGGGGCGAGGCGGGAAGAAGCGACGCGTAGCCCGCATCGCCCGCACCGATCTGGAGGCCGGCAAAATTGGGCAGCCGCGCGAAGCGTTGCGCCGCGAGCGACACGCTGCGGTAGAGCGGCGCATGCCAATCCGGCAGCGTGTGGGCGAGGAAGGCGACGTTCGGATGCTGCAGCGACGGGCGGATCCAGTTCTGGTCGTATTGCAGGCCGAGCCGAATCCCGCGAATCGCGAGCGACCCCGCGCGCCGCTCGAAACTCTCCGGCGCGCCCGGCGCCGGCAGGGCCGTCACCGGATCGAAAACGATGTCGTAGCCGGCATCGGCCAGGAAGGCCGCGTATTGCTCCGCCTGATCCCCCTTGCGGAAGAATCCGCCGCTCAGTCCGCGCGGCAATCCAGCCGCGTAAAGCGTGAAGGGAGAACGCGGCACCTCGATGCCGAGATAACGTTGCAGCCCTTCACCGCGCACGACCTTCGGTGCCGGCGCGGCCGGTCGCGCGAGCGCGGCGAGATCCGCGGCCCATTCCTTGGGATGCGGGAATTCCTCCGGACGCGCGAGATTCTGAATGACGATCTTCGGACCATCGCCGGGCAGGGCGGCATTGAGGGGAATGACCCGCTCCTGCGGATCGCCGAGTTTCACCGGCAGCAATCCCGCGTCAAACTTCACCGGCCCCCGGCCATCCACCGTCACCTCGTATTGGCGCCCGCGTTCATTGGCGGGAAGGAGCAGCGTCAACGAGCGCAGCGGTCCCGCTTTGTGCAGGATGACTTTGCCGTCCAGCTTTAGGTCCACATTCTTCACCATCGGGCCACCCTCGCCCTTTACCACAATGGGAAAGGCCCACAATTCGTAGCGCCCGCCGGCCAGCGCCGTCGTATTCGCCGTCCGGGCCGTGCGATCCGCGGTGTAGATGTGGCTGCGCCCGCGCGGCCACTCCATGAACCGCAACCAGTGCCCGCCCGGCTCGATCACATCGTCGCCCGGCATGCGGAAAAGCGAATTCGCCTCGGCGCCTCTGCGGAGCGGCAGCGGCACGGTCGCTTCGCTTTGCGCGGTCCACAGCGGCTTGCCGTTGAGCGTGAAGCCCGGCCAGTCCACCGCGTCCGGGCCTTCCTTGCGCCGCGCCGGCTGGCGGGTCGGCGCGAAGCCATCGGACAAGCCGCGCGGCATGTCGTAGCGCACGAGCGTGAGCTGCGCGACCGGGGGTGGAGGAGGAGTGGCCGGTTTATCCTGAGCGCTCGCCGCGCAGAATGCGGCGAACAGCGCGACGGCAAAAATCGGGGGGCGTCGAGGCATAGGGCGCTGGGCAAATGGATGCGCGCATTTGCCCCGCTTGGAAAGAGGGAAACGCTCGGGCGGGCCAGCGGCGTCAGCCGCATCGAAAAAGCCGTCATTCCGACCGGAGCGGAGCGAAGTGGAGGAATCTCTCGCATCCGAGGGCAGCGGTGGTGCGGAGCATTGGCCGTCCGGCTCCGCGCCGCCTCCGCCCTCGGATGTGAGAGATTCCTCCACTCCACTCCGCTCCGGTCGGAATGACAGAGCTACTTTTTGGGAGCGCTCCGCACCGCGCCGCCCGACATTCCGCTTGAAGCGCCCCCCGCCGCCTTGGAAGGTCCGGGCTCACTCCATGGAAAATCCCCCCGACAGCGCAAGCGCCGCCTCCGCGCAGCCCGCCGCACTGAGCCCCGCCCAGCAGGCCGCCGTCCTCTCGAGGGTCAACTGGCGGCTCATTCCCCTCCTCTTTTTCTGCTACATCATCGCCTACATCGACCGGATCAATGTCGGCTTCGCCAAGCTGCATTTGCAGGAAGTCCTGGCGGTCGATCCCGCCGTCTTCAACAGCGTGTATGGGCTCGGCGCAGGCCTGTTTTTTATCGGCTACTTCATCTTCGAAGTGCCCAGCAATCTCATCCTCCATCGCGTCGGCGCCCGCGTGTGGATCGCGCGGATCATGGTCGTCTGGGGCTTCGTCTCGATGGCCTTCATGTTCATCAATAGCACCACGATGTTTTACGTGATGCGCTTCCTGCTCGGCGCCGCGGAGGCCGGGTTTTTCCCCGGCGTCGTGCTCTACCTCACCTACTGGTATCCCCATCGCGAGCGGGCCAGCACCATCGCCCTCTTCGCCCTCGGCGGGGTGCTCGCCGGTGTCGTCGGCTCCCCGATCTCCGGGGCCATCCTCGGGATGGACGGCATCGGCGGTCTCGCCGGCTGGCAGTGGCTTTTCCTCATCGAGGCAATCCCCGCCGTGCTCATGGGTTTCGTGGTGTGGGCGATCCTGCCGAACCGCCCCAGCGATGCGAAGTGGCTCTCCGCCGAGGAAAAAGCATGGGTGCAGAAACGCCTCGACGATGAAGCCGCGCAGTCGCTCACCCATCAACACCACAGCCTGAAAGACGCCTTCACCAGCGGGCGCGTCTGGCTCTTCTGCCTGCTCTATTTCCTGATGAACGTGGGCGGCTACGGCTTTGAGCTTTGGGCACCCACCATCATCAAAACCATTTCCGGGGGAAGCGACGTCATGGTCGGCTGGATCAACGCCATCCCTTACCTCATTGCGGGAATCGCGATGATCTTCGTCGGGCGGCATTCCGATCGCACCGGTGAACGGCGCTGGCCGGTCGCCATCGCGGCGATCGTCTCCGCAGTCGGCTTCGCCTTGAGCGCGTATTTCACCAATCCGTATCTCGCCCTCGCCGCGCTCGCGCTCGCCTTCGCGGGCATCAAATCCACGATCGCGCCGCTCTGGGCCCTGGTCACCGCGTTCCTCACCGGCTCCGCCGCAGCGGGCGGCATCGCGCTCATCAACTCCGTGGGAAATCTCGGCGGCTACGTCGGCCCTCACCTCGTGGGCGTGATCAAGGACAAGACCCACAGCAATCTCGCCGCGCTGCTATTCCTCGGCGCATCGCTGTTCATCATGGGGCTGCTCGCCTTGACGATCCGCCCCGCCGCTGCGCGCAAGGAGTAACCGGCTTGCCGCGCTTTTGCGTGAGCCGTCTTCGCATGTAACGTGGCCGCTCTTTTGCCGGCCATGTCGCCCATCCACTATCCCGAAGACCTGCCGATCTGCGCGCGGCGCGAGGACATCCTCGCGGCCATCCGCGCGCATCAGGTCGTGGTCGTGGCCGGGGAGACGGGCTCGGGGAAAACGACGCAGCTTCCGAAAATGTGCCTCGACGCAGGGCTCGCGATCCACGGCAGGATCGGCTGCACCCAGCCTCGACGAGTCGCCGCGCTGAGCGTCTCGAAGCGCGTGGCCGAGGAACTCGGGGTGCGCTGGGGCCGCGAGGTCGGCTGCAAGATGCGCTTCAACGACGACACCGGGCGCGACACGCGGATCAAGTTCATGACCGACGGGATCCTGCTCGCGGAGATCCAGTCCGACCCGCTCCTGCGCGCCTATTCCACGCTGATCCTCGACGAAGCGCACGAGCGTTCGCTGAACATCGACTTCCTCCTCGGCTACCTCCAGGGACTGCTCAAGAAACGCGGCGACCTAAAGCTCATCATCACCTCCGCCACCATCGACACAGAGGCCTTCTCGAAAGCCTTCGGTGGCGCGCCGATCATCGAAGTCTCCGGGCGGCTGTGGCCCGTGGAGATCCGTTACGCGCCGATCGAATCGCACGCGCGCCACGACGAAGACGCCGATGAACTCAGCCACATCGAAGCCGCTGTGCGCGCCACCGAAGACGCGCTCATCGAATCCGAAGCTGGCGACGTGCTCGTCTTCATGCCCACCGAGCGCGACATCCGCGACACCCGCGAACTGCTCGAAGGCAGCCTCGGCTCCGGGATCGAAGTCATCGGACTTTTCGGCCGCATGCCCGCCGCCGAGCAGCAGCGCATCTTCGCGCCCGGCCCGCGCCGACGCGTGATCGTGGCGACGAACATTGCCGAGACTTCCATCACTCTGCCGCGCATCCGCTACGTCATCGATGCCGGCCTCTCGCGCATGAGCCGCTACAATCCGCGCACCCGCACCAAGCGCCTGCCCGTCGAAGACGTCTCGCAGAGCAGCGCCAACCAGCGCGCGGGCCGCGCGGGCCGCGTGCAGGAC